>JAHDWG010000185.1:11628-13795 GCA_023384495.1 Caldilineaceae bacterium | reverse complement strand
GGTGACCGAGGTGGGCTGGAACAGCGCCGGGCAGAGCCGCAACCGGCCCGGCTGCTATAACCCCGTGCTGGTGCAAGAAGCGGAGCAGGCGCGCTACCTGACAGCCATGTTTGACATTCTTTTCAACGATGTGCCCTTCTGGGGCCAACCGGGCACACGCGCGGTGGAAAAAGTCTTCTGGTACCAATACATGGATGTGGGCGCGCTCGACCCCTGCCCACCGGCGCGCGCCACAGCCCCACCGGCTGCCCGCGACTGGTGGTTCGGCCTTTATCAGGGCGACAAGGTGACGCCCAAGCTCGGCTGGTGCGCCTTTGCCGCCTGGCCCCAACCCTGCGCGGATCTGGGGGCGATAGACTAAACAGGGGAAGCCAGACTTTTGGCAATAGTCTGGCTTCTCTCTGTCTTTATGTTCACCCGGAGATTCTGCGCCATTCTGGGCAGCCGAGCAGCGTTTCAGTGCCCGCAATCATTTCCGGGTAGGACGACTTTCTGCGTTAGCGGGAGACGCCGTTGTAGCCGCTGGTGGTGCTGCTGGTGTCCTCGCGCATGACGGCCACGATGTCCCCCGTGGCTTCGAGCACGATGGAGCCTTGCCAATCGTTGGGCAGACAGAGACCGACGGGCAGACAGTCCGTCGCCTGGAAGTAGCCAATCGCCTGTGCGCTCTGTAGCGTAATCGGCTGCCCCTGCGTATTCTGCAAGGCGTCACCCCACCAGATCTGGACGCCATCGGCGCTGTAGTAGCGCGGGATGATCTGGATCGTCGTACCGCTGACGTTACGCACAGTGAAGCCGGTAGAGCGCCCATTGGCGTTCTTGGCTGCGCGGGGGAAGATGGCAAGCTTGCTGCCATAGCCGGTGGCGTTGAACGCATAGCCGCCCACACTGTTGGTGTTGTTGACCACCGCGGCAATTGGGATGCTGCTGCTTTGGCTCTGCAAGCTCACCGTGCCCGACCAGCCATTGGGCACAGGCGCGTTGTTAAGGTTGACGCCCACGGCGCGGCGTGCGGGGATGCTCACGCTCTGCGTCGGACAATTGGCGGGGTTGGTGACCGTGCGTTCGCAATAGCGCAGGGTGACATTGGCGCTGCTGGAGTTGTGCAGGTTCTGGAGCACCAGCCCTGAATTGAAGCCATAGTAGTTGCGATAGGCGGCGGGGACATAGATCAGATGGCGCCCGACGGCTGTCGCATTGTACGAGCGGCTCTCCGTGCTCCCCTTCTCTTCATAAATGCGGAAGGCCACGGGTTGGGTGGCGGCACCATAGAGCGAACCGGCCCAACTGGTGTTGTTGACCATTGGCCCAAGCGACAAGACCTGTTGGTTGCCGGCGCTCATGTAGATGTCGCTTTGCGGATAATCGTTGTAGCCGGTTCTGCCATACAGATAGGGTGTGAGGGTGGTGAGCGTGGCGTTGGGGTTCTGAACATAGAGGGTGGAACTGTAACCACCAAAGATGTTGTTGTAAAGGGCCGGGGCATGGATCACCGTGCCGGCCAACCCCCAGGCCGGGTCGGTGGCGCCACCGGGGGTGAGCCCGTTGTCAAACGTTGCCAGACCGGTCTTGTCGTTGCGAATGACCACCGAGATGTCGTCGCTGCCCTCGACGATGGCGGCGCCGATCCAGTTGTTGGGCGGGGTGGCGCCGCTCCAGACCGCGTTGGGCGCCAGCGTGGCGCCGTGATCGCCGACATAGGCGCCAGCCTGATCAAAGAAGGTGACCTTCCCCTGCCAGTTGGTAGGGCCATCGTTGCGCACATAGATGGTGCTCGTCCAGCCGCCGCTGTTGCGCCGCACCTCGGGCAGGTAGGTGGCCAACTTCACCCAGGCGATGCCGAGTGTGTTGCCGGATTCGTTGTAGGCGCCGAGATACAGCCGTTCTATTGCAATGGTAAAGGCGCCGGTGGCGTCAGCGGTGAAATCGACAATTTCAAACCCATTGGCGGAACTGGTTGAGGATTGAACGACTGTGCCGTTGGGGCGTTGAACATGGAGGTTGAGTTCTGTGCGCAAGTTATCCTGAACGCCGTCGGCTGAGGCTGCTGAAAACCAGGAGATGACCACGCGAATGCGCTCTCCCCGACTGGCGGTAAAGGTGCGATAGAGATAGTTGGTAGCTTGGGGCGGTGGGCCAGGTTCGGGCAGATTGCTATCGTTGATTG
>JAHDWG010000185.1:8213-11528 GCA_023384495.1 Caldilineaceae bacterium | reverse complement strand
GCCACCTGGGGTGCGGCATAACTCGTCCCAGTTCCTTGACCTGCTACCGTGTTGATGTTGGTGCCGGGGGCGGCCACCTCTGGTTTTTCGACACCTGTATTGGGATTGATATAGGACGAACCGATAGCAGTCTCATTGATCTTGTCATCCCACCACGCCGCTGTATTCTGATCCTCGGCATTGCCTACGGCAATCACGTTCCAGCCTTTGGCAGGCGTTCCGACATTGTTGGTTACATCACGATTACCGGCTGCCACGACAGCTGTGAATTTAAAATTTCGTACCTTGTAATCATAGAATTTGTCCAGAGAGTAGAGGTTGGTGTCCGTTTGCGGTGCAAGTATCCGCTCGCTTTGATTGGTGACGTCAGCCAGTTTCACGTCGACCGCCCAGGTCAGTGCATTGGCAGCGTCAACATCTGTACCACCAATTGGGTAACCGGCGTCCATTATCTGGGCCCCCTGAGCGACACCGGGCAGAGTTCCGTCGTTGCACGCGGCAATGGCGGCGACCCGGCTTTTGTGGGCCCAGTCACCCACCGAACTATCACGGGTTTCAATGACATTGAGACAGTTACGGGCTGTGTTGTTGATCTTGCCTTGCTCCACAATGGCCAGGCGGACGTTGCTGCCGTTCATGCCGCGACTCCAAACCACCGGCACGCGGCTCGTAGGGGTGCTGATATTGGAGGATGGCGCCGCCTGACCGCCGCCCAACAGGATCGAGCCGACGGCATCGAGTTCAGCCAGTGCTAGGATGTCCTGTTTGCTGACCGTGGCAGCGACCATCGGGGAGCCATCGACGCGTTCAACTTTGTAGCCTTTGGCCTCCAGCCATTCCACTACCGGGTCGACCCGGCTCGCGGCCAGTTCAGCAAGTAGTTCGGCATACTTCTGCTTGATTTCCAGGCGCAGCGCCTCATCCTCAACTGACCAGGCTACGCCTCGTTCTTCGAGCGCACGGGCCGCTTCAGGATAGAGTCTGGCAACTTCGGCCTCGGCGACTTTCACCGAATCTTCCGCGCCGCTCTCTGCAGCCCAGATGATGACAGGGATCTGCTCCTCCTCGCTGGCGGTCTGCAAGCGGTCGTAGAGCGGCGGGTCAAACTTGCCATACCTGGCCTGGTACGCCTCGTGCTCGGCCACCACAACACTTTCGACATCCGGCTCTACCGCTTTGGTCGCCGGGTCTACGAGCAGCCGAAACGTGCGCAACGCCTCCGCCCGGTTGTGCAGCAGGGAAACGAGAACGTAGCTGCGCTCAAGTAGTGGAAAGACTTTGGCTTCTTCGCCTGTAACGACCAGTTCTTCTCTGGGGATATCTTCCTGTTCGGCGATAAAGGTGAGGGCAATTTCCGCTGCGGGCGAGAGGGGCTCTGCGGTCGGGACCGGTTCGGGTGTCGGCGGGGGTGGGGCTTCTTCGGTCGAAACAGGTTCAGCAATTGCAGTGTGTGTGGGCGTCGGCGAGGGCGGGACTTCCTGGAGACGGGGTGAGCCTGTGGGCATCTGGCTCACTCGCTGGTAGAACAACACAGCCGAGAAACCCAAAACGACAGCGACCAACACGAGCACACTTCGTTGTAGCAATTGCATCGGGATTGCTCCTTCTGAGCTCTATTAGGGTTATATTGGAAGGGAGATTGACGTTGTCTCGGACCTGTCGCATCCTGCGTCTTGGTTGTTTCGTATCGCCTCTCTGCCAGCACACCTCCATCAAAAACTATTACATAGCTAACCTCTAGGCCGTTCCACCACCTGACTGTGTAGAACAAGCTGCACATGATCGAGTGAAATCAAGCTTTTGTCCAGCTTGATTATATGATAGGGTGAAATGACAACATTTGAACAAGCAGTGTTCGGTGGGGGTTGCCAAAATTGGACATCGATAATGAGCGTGTCTTGTTGTAAGTGGAGCCGCTCAATAGCAAGTCCAAAACCTGAGCAACCTTGCAACCCTCGAAAGACAACAAGGGCTGAATGGGTATTAAGGTCGACTTCCTGAAGCAAGTCTACCGATTCGGGGGTGATCAGAGATTCGATTTCGGCAATGTCATCTTGGGTGGTGATAGCAAACACTTGTGGGTCTGTGCCCATATCTTCAAAATTCATGGCCGATGCTTCATCATCCAACACCACCGTCTCAAAGGGAATCTCCACCTCGCCGGGCTGCAAGGTCGGGGTGGCATTCGACGATTGGCAGCCGGCCGTCACCATCATCAGCACGAGCAAGAGTGTGATTGTAGATCGCATATTCTTCCTCATCTTCTTGATCTTGAGAGCTATCCTATCACAGGGGGGATTGTCAAGCGACAAAAGTCCATATTTCAACATATTTCTATACGTCAATAAGGATGAAAGAATCCAGGCGCTTTCTGCATCATTCCTGCTGAATGCTCTCCCACCCCGTTGCAGAGCAGAAATAGCTGTGGTAGAATCCCCACGGGGCGACAACTTTTGCTGCACAGGCGGCCGTGGCCCCTGTGAGACAACCGGCGGTTTGACCACATTATCGTTCAGGCAATCCAACAAAGGCTGCGCAGGGGATGCAACCAATGCCACGCCACGCAACCAAGGGAAGACGACCGCTGCGGCTCGCGCTGAGCCTGCTGGCCGCCCTTGTGTTCCTGACCGCGCTGTCGTTCGGCGGGGCGGACGCCGCGCCCCTGCGCCAAATCCTGCCGGGCTGTGTCAACCTGGTGGAAAATGGCGGCTTTGAGGTGATCGGCCCGCAGTGGCAGATCCAACCCAGCCCGCGCCCCGCCATGTACACCAGCGAAGTCACCTTCGACGGCAGCCTACAGTCTATGCGCGTGGGCAACGGCAGCGAGCTCTCGAACATTGAGAGCATCAGCGAAGTCCGCCATATCCCGATCCTGTTCCCGCCCAACGCCACGCGCATCATCCTGCGCTTTCGTTATCTGCCTCGCTACGACGCCGCCCCCGGCGAAGACCTGCAACAGGCCGACCTCTATTATTACGCCACCAATCAACTGGCGTTGCCGTTGCTCAATGTGCAAGAGAATGAGCTCAACTGGAAGCTGGTGGAGCGGGACCTCACCGCCTATCGCGGCCAACTGGTGAGCCTGCGCTTTCGGGTGCGCAACGACGGCCAGTTGGGCCGCACATGGATGTATGTGGACAATGTCGAGATCGAGTATTGCTCGCTGACGCCGATTCCGCCCACAAACACCCCCGCTTCCACCACCACCCCAACCACGCCACCGAGCGCGACGCCCTGGCCGACGCCGATCCCTACCTGGCCAACAGCGCACCCAACCTGGCCCACCGCCATTCCTACCTGGCCGACGCCGATCCC
>JAHDWG010000185.1:0-8113 GCA_023384495.1 Caldilineaceae bacterium | reverse complement strand
CAACAGCGCACCCAACCTGGCCCACCGCCATTCCTACCTGGCCGACGCCGATCCCTACCTGGCCAACAGCGCACCCAACCTGGCCCACCGCCATTCCTACCTGGCCGACGCCGATCCCCACCTGGCCGCCGGGCACACCCTGGCCCACCCTGGCGCCCCCGCCCCCCGGCTGTTCTAACATTGTACGCAATGGCAGTTTTGAAACGTTCAGCGATTGGCGCATGGGGGAAAGCCCTATGCCGCCCCGCTACACAAATGAGCGGGTTCATGCCGGGTCGTTCGCCATGTTGCTCGGCAACCCACCCGGCATTGGCCCTAACGTCACCACCTACTCATCCATCCGCCAGTTGGTGACGATCCCCCCTGACGCCACGGGGGCGCAGTTGCGCTGGTGGCAACTGGCCTATAGCCAGGAGCCACCCAGCCCCTACGCCGGCCCCCACGAAGATCGCCAGGAGGTGATCCTCCTCACCCCCGACCTGACGGTGATGGGCATCCTGTCGCGGCTGCGCAGCAACGACGGCGTGTGGGAGCAGCGCGCCGTGGATCTAACACCCTATCGCGGGCAGAGTTTCTACATTTACTTCAACGTCTTTAACAACCCCGACCCAGCCCGAACGTGGCTTTATCTTGATGATGTCGAGCTGCTTGTCTGTGGGGGGCCGGTGGCCGTGCCCTATGCAATGCCGTCCGCGCCATTCGATACGGCCCCCGCACAGATGCCGCCGCCGCTAGATGCGCAAGCTCTCGCGCCCACCGATACCCCGCCCCCGCCGACACCGGCGCCGATGACGCCCACCGATACCCCGGCGCCCCCGACGGACACCCCATTGGCCGTGATGGAAGCGCCGCCGGTTCAACCCACCGCCACGCAGCCGGCGCCCGCGGTGGCGGTGCTTGTCACGCCGACCAGCGCCCCAGACGCAGCCACGGCGCCGCCGCGCCTGCCGGTCTCGCCGCCACCCACTGTCACCACCACAACCCAACCCTGGTGGAGCCAATTCCTTGGCCCGCTCGCCGTCTTGTGCAGCATCCCCGTGCTGATTGTTATCATCATTGTATTGGTTGTGCAGATTCGTCGCATGTGGCGGACACGCACTGCGTAACGCCGCAGACGCCCCGCGCCCCAAACACCTCCGTGGAATGACTCCTACTTGTGACTTCCACCCACTTACGCTATACTATTTATAGCGCAAGTGACGTTCGACCGCCGCTGTCGCAGACGCGGCCCTTCCGGTGTGTCGACGCCTCTCCCCGTGTAGCGATAGATTTTCAGCGAGACCGATTCAGGCGCTGATCTCAAGCGCCAATTCAGGCAATGAAAGGGCGAACCCCACCATGACTTCACCGAGTCTTTGTGCGGAGAAGCACGCGGCGCCTCTCACAGACGCCGCCACCGATTGTACGCACGGAGACGCGCAGTTCGTCGCCTCCGCGACCGCCGCACCCCTGGCTTACACCGTCTATGGCCCGGACGCTTCTCCCGATGGGTTCACAACGTTGGCCGCTGAGTGGAACCTGCTTCTCCGCCGCAGCCGTTTCAATTCCCTCTTTCTCACCCATGAATGGCAGACCACCTGGTGGCGCTACCAGGGTGAAGGCGAGTTGTGGATCATCGCCTTCCGCCGGCGCGACAATGGCCAGTTGGTGGGCATCGCCCCCTTCTATCGGGTGACCTATCAAAACGGGCCGTTTGCCGGCAAGACCAAGCTCAATTTGGTGGGCTGCATCGAGATCAGCGACTACCTTGACATCATTATCGCTAAAGAATGGGAAGACCCGGTCTATCGCAGCTTGCTGGTCTGGCTCCAAAGCGACGCCGCCCCCCAGTGGGACATGGTCGATCTTTGCAACTTGCCCGAAGCAAGCCAAACCTACCAGACGCTGCCGCAGCTTTACGAATCCGCTGGCCTGCGCGTGGAGGTGAAACAGGACGACACCGCGCCCCAGTTCCGCCTCCCCCTGCGCTATGAAGAGTATCTGGAGCAGCAGGTGGACAAGAAGCAACGCCATGAGATCCGTCGCAAGCAACGCCGCGCCGAACGCGAAACCGAAGTCGGCTTCTATATTGTGGGCAAAGAACACAGCCTGGAGGCCGAAGTGGATGACTTCATTGCGCTGCAACAGGCAAGCCGGCCCGACAAGGCGGCGTTTATGACACCCGAGATGCGGCGCTTTTTTACCGCTGCTGCGCGTGCGATGGCCGATGCGGGCTATCTGCGCCTCTGCTTTCTCACGCTCAACGGCGAGAAGGCCGCCACCCTTTTCGCCTTTCAGTATGACCGCCGCTTCTGGCTCTACAACTCAGGCTATGACCCCGACGCCCACGCCCAGCTCAGCCCCGGCTGGGTAATCCTGGCCTATAGCATCCAATACGCAATCGCGGCGGGCTGCCAGGTTTTTGACTTTATGCAGGGCGATGAGGAATACAAGTATCGCTTTGCCGGCGAGGATTACAAGGTGATGCGCGTTCTCGCGCACCGCGGGTAGCAAGAACCCATCCGAATAACGTTGCGAGTCCCAACAGCTACAGATGCAAATGGAGTTGCTCGCAGCGTCATTCGGATAGGCGCTAAGAAACCATCTCAAAATCGGTTGTGAGCCTGGAATACTTTCCTGTGGTACAGGTGTGGCACAGAGATTTCGAGATCATTTCTAAGTGGAGCACGAACTGGAGGCCAGGCGCTCATGCATAGCGACGCCAATGGGTACATGGGTCAGCCTGAGGTCGACCCGCCAATCGGAGAAGGGGCAGCATCCAACCGGGACCGGGCGCGGCGGCAGCCCTATACGCCCGACTATGAGCAGCCCAGCCGCAAGCCGGCCGCCGACCGCCCCAATGCCTTCAACGCGATGGCGTGGCTGCTCGAGGGCGCAACCGGCCTCTTTGAAGAAGCCCGCCACAACGACCTCGGCCTGCCCGAAGCATTCTGGGTACACGCTTATGCCGCCCGCCGCGAGGCGTTGCTCGCGCTGCGCGCCGTGCTCGACGACCTCATCGAGCGCAGTGATAGCCACGCACAACAGGAACAGGCGCGCCAACAGCGGCGCGAGCGTCGCGGCGGCATTGAGATCGAAACGTAGGTTTCTCTTTTCCGTTCTACCCTCTGGCGCTACGCTTCTATACCCGGCAGCTCGGCGCGCACGGTGATCGTCTGCTCGTTGCGCAGGGTGACCTGCCCGGGGCGACCGCCCGGCGCGCGGCTGACATTGCGCCGCGCCGTATACGAGACGGGCGCCGCCCGCTCGCCGCGCAGGGTGGAAAAGTGGGCCGCCAGTTGCGCCGCCATGTGCAATGTCTCATCGCTCACCTGTTGCCCCCCACTGCGCACCACCACGTGCGAACCGGGCGCGCCCCGCACATGCAGCCACAGATCCCCGCTGCCGGCCAGATCGAAGGTGACGCGCTCATTCTGTCGGGCGTTGCGTCCCACCAGAATCTCAAACCCCTGCGGGCTGAGAAAGCGCCGGGGTTTGCCCACCGGCTCCGCTGCTGGGCCTTTGGGCGGCTTCTTCTGGGGCGCGGGCAGCAGGCGCGAACGCCGCAACTCTTCACGCACCGCGGCGATCTCCGGCTGGTTTTCGGCCAGCGCCAGGTCGGCCTGCAACTGGGCCAGAAAGGCCAGATCATCATTTAGCCTGGCCCGCCGCTCGGGGATAAAACGCGCCGCCCGTTCCATCCGCCCGGCGCGCTTGAACATGCGCTCGGCCTGCTCCACCGGCGAGCGCCCGTCCTCCAGCGGAATCCGCAGCCGCTCCTCCCCTAGATCCACCTCGAACACCCGTTGGCCGGGCTGCACCTGGCCGCTCAGGGCCAGCAACCACTCAGCTTGCTCGCGCAAGGCCTCCGCCTCGCCTGGGGCTGGTTCGTCACCGGCCAATGCCGCCAGTTGCCGCTGGATGCGCTGTTCGGCGCGCCGCAGTTGCGCCGCCACCGTGGCGCGCAACCCGGCGTAGGCGTCACGGGTTTTCTCGCCGGCTGTGTGAGGTTGCTCGTAATATCGCTCCAGTGCCTCACTCAGCGAGGGCGTGGCGACAAATTCACCCCGCACGTGCGCCTCATAGGCCGAAAAGCCAAACACAGCGCCCCCCTCGCGCCAGAGGCCAGGCTGCCAGTCACCGCTCTGCGCCGGCGCCCACAAGCTTTGCAGGGCCGCCACCAGCGCCATCCGATCGGCGCTGTGTGCCGGGGCTTCGGTGTCGCCCGTTGCGCGCCAGGCCAGCTCGCGCCCGAGCGTCGGGCTGACGCCGGCCACATGGGCAACGAGCGCCTGCCAGAGCCTGCCGCCATGACTGGTCACAGCGGCGAGGCGCGCATAGTAATCGACGCTGCCATCATCCATCGGCGGCAGCTTGGGTTGGGGTGGCGGTGGCGCATAGGGTTGGCCCGGCGCCAACGGGCGTGCGACCCCCTCACCCGGCCAGATGCGCTGGAAGCAATCGAGAATCCTGCCGTCAGGCCGCAACAGGATCAGGTTGCTGCGCTGCCCCAGCAACTCCACCACCAGTGTGGTGACGCCCTGTTCACGGTGGTCAACGTGGAGATGCAACACCCGTTCGGCGGGGTCAGGTTGCTCGATCCGGTCGAGGATGCCGTCGCGGGCATACTTGCGCAAGAGTAGCATCAGCGGGGACGGTTGCTCTACGCCACGGCGCAATTTGTGTGCGGCCAGATGGAGCCGGGCGGCGCGTCCATCGAGGTGGATGACCAGATAGCGGCGCGCGCCGTGGGTGTAGATCTCCATGCCCACGCTTTGGGCATCGGGGGCCAGCACCTGTTGGATGCGCCCACCGAGCACAGTACGGCGCAGTTCGTCGGCCATGCAGGCCAGGGTTAGGGCGTCGAAATGCATTTGAAGCGATCCGTTCCACCTGCTATACTTATGGGTGGGTGAGTAGGTATACAGATATGCACGCGATTGTGGAGGAGCGACCTGTCTATCTACCTCTCTTTGAAAACGCAACCCTTTCATCCCCAGTATAACACATGCAGACCGAACAACGGAGGAGAGCAAACGTCCATGCCAGTCATATCACACGCCACGCTACTCGATTTTGGGGGGGGCATTTTTGAGGCGGCCGGCGTCCCCGCCGACCAGGCCCGCACCGCCGTCGGCCACCTGGTGGAAGCCAACCTCATGGGCCACGATTCACACGGCATCATGCGGCTGCCCATCTACACGCGTGCCCTGCTCAAGGGGGATATTGTCCCCGTGGGCGGGCAGAAGATCGTGCGCGAGACGCCGGCCTCGGCGGTGCTCGACGCCAATCGCAGCTTTGGCATTGTGCTGGCCTACCACGCCATGCAGATGGCGGTGGACAAGGCCAAAGAACATACGGTGGGTGCGGTGGCGGTTCATCACTGTAGCCACATTGGCCGGCTGGGCGCCTTCCCGCCGGTGGCCGCCGAGCAGGATTGTATTGGCATCCTCATGCTCAACGGGGGGGGACGCTTCACCGCCCCCTTTGGCGGCACGGGGCGCCGGCTTCCCCCCAACCCGATTGCTATCAGCGTGCCCACCGAGTCGGGCGTCCCCATGATGTTGGACATCACTACCAGCATGGCCGCCGGCGGCAAGGTGGAGGTCTACAAGGCGCGCGGCAAGCCGGTTCCCGATGGCTGGCTGGTGGACAAAGATGGCAACCTGGTGACCGACCCGCAGCTCTTTTTGTCGGGCGAAGCGGCCATGTTGCCATTGGGCGGGCCGTCGGGGCACAAGGGGTATGGCCTGGCCATGATGATCGACGCGATTGCCGGCGCGCTCTCATGGGCCGGCTGTAGCGCCGACCCGCCGACGCGCGGGGGCAGCGGCTATCTGGCGCTGGCGCTGAAGATTGAGAGCTTTATCGACGTGGCCGAATACAAGCGCGAGGTTCAGCGACTCATCGACTGGGTCAAGTCATCGCCCGTGATGCCCGGCTTCAAGAAGATCTATCTGCCCGGCGAAATCGAGCAGGAGATCAAGGCGCAGCGCGAGGCCGAGGGCATCACACTCGAAGAGAGCACCTGGGCCAACATCGTAGAGGCAGGCGGGCTGGTGAAAGTGAAAGCGCCGGAAATTGGCTAGGCGGGATACAGGATAACAACATTCCGTATCCCGATTCAAGCGAAATGGACCAAACAATGACACGCACAATTGAGAAACTGTTTCGGGCGCCCTATGCCGTGCCCAATGGGTTGCAAGTGACGGATGAGGGGCTGTGGATCGTGGACCAGATCACCGACCGGGTGGCGCTGGTGGAGATCGGCGAACAGACGCAGAGCTATGGCGTCACCAAGCTCATCCGCGACATCCCCAGCGAATCGTCCAACACCAGCGGGCTGGGGTGGGATGGCGGCGCGCTCTGGCTGGCGGCCAACGGCGATGCGCATCTGTGGCGGCCCGCCCGCCCGCACGACGCCAGCGCGCACAACGGCGACATCCTCAAGGTGGACCCGCAAACAGGAGCGACGCTGGCGCGCCATCCGCTGCCGGGTGGGGGCGGCACCCACGGGCTGGAGATCGACCGCTTCGAACCCGACACCATCTGGCTCACCACGCTCAAAAGCCAGACGCTGACCAAGATGCGCATCAGCGATTGGAGCATCCAACATGTCATCCCGCTGCCCTATCAGCGGGCGCACGGCGTCGTGCGGGTGGCCGACGGCGTCTGGGTCGTCCACACGGCGGACCGGGTGATCGTCAAGCTGGATGTCAACGACGGGCGCGAGTTGGATCGCATCGAGGTCCCCAAGCCACACCCGGAACCCCATTGCCTCTCCAACTATGGGGATGATCTGCTCTATTGTGACGCTACGTCGGGGTGGGTGGTGAAGATTACGGTGTAGAAATGGGTTGGGTCGGCAGGTCGCCCGCATCAAGACAACACGCCCAGGGTGTAGACCCTGGACGTGTTGTCTTGACCTCGCGAATGGCCCGCCCGGCAGCTGTTTCGTACCCGTGGCCACGGCCGCGCCGGTGATGGTCAACCCTGCCTAGTAGGCTGATGTTGTAGCCGGAACGCCGCCATCCCTGGCGGCAATAGTGCGCTTGCCGGCAGGGCTGAGGGGGATCCCGGTCCTCAGCACTGCCCATCGTGTGGGATGGGCCGATGACCAGAATGACAGGGTGACAAGGTGACGTTACATAGACAAGCTTGTCACCCCTTCACCTTGTCATCGGGTCCCCGTCCCCCTGGTCAAACGATTACTGCGTCACCAGGGGCAGGAAGATGCGGTTGGGCTGGACGGTGGCGTCCTCGTCGTCCGCGGCGGCCCCATTGGCGCCGCCCTTGTGGATGACGATGCTGCCGCCGCCGAGTGCCGTGCCGGCATTGGAGTCATCACCCTGACCCATCTGGTTGTCGTAGACCACGGCGTCGCCGTTGTTCTTGTCCCAGATCTTGATGCGGAACTTGTCGATGCCGCCGCCGCCGTTGACCTGGCCGTCGGTAGCGGTGAGCATAAAGCCGTAGTTGCCGCTGCCGTTGATGGCGCCCACGCCCTTGAACTTGGCGTTGGCGCCGGCCACCACCAGCCACTCGTAGCTGCTGCTCTGGAACTTGAGGTTGGCGACCTGGAACTGGAACTGGGTGTTGCCGTCGGGCGTGCTCTGGCCCTTCTTGTACTTGGCGTTGAAGCCAAAGTTGGCCTTGCCGGTGAGCGAGGGGTCAGCCGGATAGGCGCCAACCGGCGAGTTGATCCAGCCGCCGCCGGTGACAAAGCCGCCGGCCGGGTCGTAGACCACCACGTATTGGTGGATGGACTGGCCCACGCCGCTATCGTCATCCGTCACCGTGAGCTTGATCGTATAGACACCGGGCGTGGTGTAGGTGTGACTGTTGGGACCCACCGCACCGCTGCCCACTGTGCCGGCGTTGGTGCTGCCGTCGCCCCAGTCCCAGGTGGCGGTGTGCGTGTCGCCCGTGCCGGGGTCGCTGAACCCTGCGCTGGCGTTGACCGTGGTCCCCACCGCCTGCGGGTCGACCGGTGCGCTGATGGCGCCGACCGTGGGCGCTACGTTGTTGACCGTCAGGTCGAAGCTGGTCTCGCTGACGCCGCCGTTGCCGTCGTCGGCCGTGATGGTGACCGTGCCGGCCAGGTCGTCGGTTGTGTCAAAGCTCCACGACCAGG
>JAHDWG010000184.1 GCA_023384495.1 Caldilineaceae bacterium | reverse complement strand
TCCAGGCGCCGGCGGCCCAGGTCTGGCCTTTTGTGGGGACGGAAGCAGGTTTGCGCCAGTGGTGGCAGGCGGATGTGACGCTGGAGGCAAAGCCGGGCGGGCGCTGTGCCGAGCGTGGCGTGCTCAACGGCGCGCCCTACCAACTGGAAGGCACGGTGGCGGTGTATGACCCGCCGCGCCAGTTGGTCCTGCTCCTCGCTGGCGCCCCAACCGACGGGGCCCGGCCCACCGCTATGAACATCACGATCACGCTCAAAGAGAGCAAGGACACCACGGTGGTGCGGATTGTCCACCAATTGTATGGAGCGCATTCCTCTGTGCCTACCAGCCGCCAAATGGAGCCGGTCTACTCACCGCCCCCCTACCGACTGCCCACCATCCTCAACCAGTTGCCGGGCCAGGTCGAATTCGGGCGGGAAAGCGACGTGTTGGCGGCGACCCAGACCAGCCCCGGGCTGGCCTGGGTGGACCCGATACAGATTCGAGTGTACGAGGCGCGCTGGGCAGTCTGCCTATCTGAACTGTCACAGCGGGTGACCGCAAAAGGAACCGACTCATGAAACGCATCCATACACCAGAGGCGCCCTCCCGCCTGCCGGACGCGCCACCGTTCCCGAACCCGGCGAGCGAGACGCCGGCCATCGCCCCGCCCATGGTTGTCGTGCGCGAGAAGCTCAAATGGGAGTACAAGCGTCTTGTACAGAACCTGGCAAAAGGCGAGGCGTCGGGCGAGGATGAACTCAATGCCCTGGGTGCAGATGGCTGGGAGCTGGCTGCCATCGTCCAGGACTCTCCGCTTGTTTACCTGTACTTCAAGCGGGCGAAACGGTAGAACATCTGGTAGCCGGATGACTCTGCCGATGCATGCCTCGATCACTCCGACAGGTGCATCGCACGCTGCGCGTGCAATGCACCGAGCCGTTTCAAACAGCTTCTAATGAAGGGGAATCTGTATGCACCCGACTCAGCAACTCATCCCAACCGTGGTTGAAAATAATGGACACTGGGAGCGCGCCTTTGATATCTACAGTATGCTGCTCAAAAATCGCATTGTCTTTCTCAACACGCCGATCAACCAGCAGGTGGCGAACGTAGTGGTTGCCCAGTTGCTCTATCTCAACGGCGAATCCCCCCAGGAGCCGGTCCACCTCTACATCAGCAGCCCCGGCGGGGATGTCTATGCCGGGCTGGCGATCTACGACACCATGCAGATGATCGCGCCACCCATCTACACCTATGCGGTGGGGATGACCGCCAGCATGGGCACGGCGCTGTTGGCTGCCGGCGCGCCGGGTCACCGCTATGCCTTGCCCCACGCCACCATCCACATGCACCCATCCAGCAGCGGGGCGCAGGGATACACGGAAGATGTCCGCATTGCCTTTCGCGAGCTGGAGCGGGTGCAAACGCAGATTTTCCACCTGGTGGGTAAACACACCGGCCACAGTTGGCAGGAGATCGAGGCGTTCTTCCAGCGCGACCGTTTTCTCCACGCGATTGAGGCCAAAGAGTATGGGATCGTCGATCACATCTTGGGTGACGCCAGCAATATCATCCTCTGGCGCAGGAACGATGAGATTGAACTGGCCGGCCTCCCTCTACCGACACAGGCGTAACCGCTTGTGCCCATGAATCGACAATAGTATACTATCACCCCGCGCAGCATGGCGCGCTCAACCCAGCCAATCAGCGCCATCCGAATAACGCGGCAACGCACGCTTGCCACAACTGTTATTCGGATGGGCGCAACAGCAGGTAGTAACGTGAGATTATCTCACACCCCTAGACTGGGAGTCTGGCCAGAAAATACGAGGCGATTTTGAAGCCGAACTTGGACACCCAGAGTGGTGGGAAAAAAGCTTACGCAGTGAGCTCAATACTTCAATTCACTCTGCTCCGGAGCGGTATGAGATTATCTCCTACCACTACCCAACAGCAATAGCCGGTAGAGTATTGATGTCATCGAATAAGTTTACTTCGCCGGCTCGCTGGCGGCGCTGGGTTCCGTTCATCAGCCGCGCACCGGACTTGGCGCGCCGGCAGTGGCAGATTCTCGCCCTGGCAGGGTTGGCGGCATTCTTTGCGACGTATAGCGTTGCGCTGCTCCAACTGGCGCTGCCCCAAATCCAGGCCGGGCTGGCGATTCCGGCTGAGGAGGTGAGCTATTGGGGCGCACTGATCCGGCTGGGAGCACTGCCGGCCTTTTTGCTGACCCTAGCCGCAGACTCGTTTGGGCGGCGGCGCTTGATCCTTGTGTCACTGAGCACATTTTCGCTGCTGAGCGGCGCCACCGCCTTTGCGCCCACCATTGAGAGTTTCGCCGTATTGCAATTTCTGGTGCGAACGTTCGTATCCGTCACATCGCTGCTGGCCGGCGTCATGATCATCGAGGAGTTTCCAGAGCACGCCCGCGGCTGGGGCATGGGCGCCTACGCCGCACTCGCTTCAATCGGGGGCGGTGCAGCCGCCTTACTCTTTGCGCTGGTGAATGTAACCCCCTTTGGCTGGCGAGCGCTCTTTGCGCTCTCGTTGGTGGGGCTGCTGTTTGGCGGCCTCTTTCTCCGCCTCTTGCCAGAGACCACACGCTTCTTGCGCCAGCAGGGGCAGGGTGGCGCCCCCCCCTCGTTGCGCCGGGGGCTGCGACCGTTGGCGCAACTTGTGCGCTCCTACCCCGGTCGCTTTATCGCCATTGCCGGGGTGATCACGCTCTTCAACATGGGTGGTGACGCCGCGCTCTTCTACGACCCGACCTATCTGCAGCAGGAACATGGCTGGCAGCCGTGGCGCATCTCGCTGCTCAACCTGGGCGCAGGTTTTATGGCGATCCTGGGCAGCGCCTATGCCGGGCGGCTAAGCGATCAGATCGGACGCAAACGGACCGCCATGCTTTTCTTGGGTGCGTTCCCGCTCTTCATCATCGGCTATTACAATGTAGCCGGCTGGCTGCTGCCGATCTTGTGGGCGGGCCTGCTCTTTGCCGTGATCGGCGCGGGCGTGACGATCTCGACACTGGGCGGCGAGCTCTTCCCCACCTCGTATCGCTCCACGGCATTGGGCGCCATGGGCATGGTGGCGACGGTGACCGGGTCACTGAGCCTGATATTGCACGGCTTACTCTTCCAGTGGATTGGATCATCATGGACGGCGGTGAGCTTGCTAGCGCTGCTGATCCTGGCTGCACCCCTGATCGTCACCAGGTTGCCTGAGACCAGTGGCCGCACGCTTGAGGAGATCGCACCAGAGCGGTGAGCAGGACTAGCGCAACACCGCCCGGATACGCCGGACACCTGCGCCCACTGCTTCTTCCTTTGTGATCTGAAAGCGTCCCAGTTCACCAGTCTGTTCAACGTGGGGGCCGCCGCAGATCTCTTTGCTAAAGTCGCCAATGGTGTAGACCTTGACCCGCTCACCGTAGCGCTCCTCGAACAGGCCAATCGCACCGCTCTCTCTGGCTTCCTCCAGCGACATCTCGTTCCACGTTACCGGCAGGTCGCGCTCGATCTGCTCGTTGACCAGCGTCTCGACTGCGTGGATTTCCTCATCGCTCAGTTTGGCCTCGTGGGCAAAATCAAAGCGCATACGCTCGACGGTGATGTTGCTGCCCCGCTGCTCGACATGCGGACCTAGCACACGTCGCAGCGCCTCGTGCAGCAGGTGCGTGGCGGTGTGATAGCGGGTTGTTTCGGGCCGGCGCTCGGCCAGCCCGCCGCGGAAGCGCCCCGCCGCCGCCTGTTGTGACTGCGCCTGGTGCTCGGCATACGCTGTCTGAAAACCGGCCAAGTCGACGGCCAACCCCTCTTGTTCAGCCAGTTCCTGGGTCAGTTCTGCCGGGAAGCCGTAGGTCTCGTACAGGTGGAAGACCTCCTCGCCTGCCAGGGTCGTTTGGCCCTCTTGCTGGCGTCGCTCGATGATCCTGGCGCACGCTCTCTCACCGTGTACCAGCGTTCGCTGGAAGCGGCTCTCTTCCTCGTCGAGCGCGGTTGCGATCTGCTGGCGCTGCTGTTCGAGTTCCGGGTAGGCCTCGGCGAACAGATCGACGACCGTACCGGCCAAATCGGGCAGAAAATGGCCCGCAATGCCGATGGTGCGGCCATAGCGGATGGCGCGGCGGATCAGCCGGCGCGCCACATAGGGCTGGTCGACATTGCCGGGCCGGATGCCCTCAGCCAGCACAAAAGTCGCCGCCCGGATGTGGTCGGCAATCACCCGTACGGCAAAGGGCTGCGGATCGCTCGCCAACGACCGGATCGACTCGACGATGGGCGCAAAGAGGTCGGTCTCATAGGGTGACGGTACGCCCTGCAAGATCGCCAGCGCCCGGTCCAGCCCCAGGCCTGTATCGACCGCCTGCATGGGCAAACGTTCGAGCCTGCCATCAGCTTGCTGATCATATTGCATAAAGACATTGTTCCAGACTTCCCAAAAACGCTTGGGATTGGTGGCGGGCGATTCACCCTTCGGCCCATCGGGGTTCATATCATAGAACATTTCGGTGTCCGGTCCGCAAGGGCCGGTTGCGCCCACCGGCCCCCACCAGTTGTCCGCCTTGGGCAGAAAGATGATCCGCTCGTTAAGGATACCAAGCGCCTGCCAGGCCTCAGCGGCCTCATCGTCGCGTAGGGCGGTGTCATCGCCGGCAAAACAGGTGATGTAGAGGCGATCCGGTTCTAACCCCATGCGCTCGGTCAGAAAGCGATAGCTGAATTGGATCGATTCTGCTTTCCAGTAGTCGCCCAGTGACCAATTGCCCAGCATCTCGAAGAAGGTCAGATGCACGTCATCGCCTACCTCGGCAATGTCGTTGGTGCGCAGACACTTCTGGCAATTGGCTAGCCGTCTACCCGCCGGGTGCGGCTCGCCCAGCAGAAAAGGGACCAGCGGGTGCATCCCCGCGGTCGTGAAGAGCGCGCTGGGGTCATGGTCGGGGATCAACCGCGCGCTGCCGATGATTGCATGGCCGTGCGCCCGGAAGTAGTCGAGGAATAGGCGGCGGAAGGTTTGTACATTCATGATCATCACCCCTTGGAAATATTAGAAATAGAAGTTACGTACTTGCTCAGGTGCAACGCACTTTGAAAGTGCGTCGCACCTGGTAGGTGCGCAACCCTTAAGAAAAACAAAACCGCCCCTGAGCATCCTTGCTCAAGGGCGGTGATTTCCGCGGTACCACCTTGATTGAGGCCAATGGGCCCCCACTCTGTCGCCGCCACCGAACCTCAATTGCCGGTGAGGGCGCATCCCGATGACGGAGGATGAGACCGACCTGCCTTATCCCACGGGGGCTTCGGCGGCAACTCAGGTGTGGCTTCGGTAGACGCCTGCTAATCGAGCTTGCACTCTCCTCGACTCGCTGGATGCCCGGCGTACGACGTACTCTTCACCGTCAACGTTGTTGGCTTTTTTGTTTGTGGCTATAATTTAGCACGAACTCCGCTTTGTGTCAATGAACAATCAAAACGACGATGGACGATGGACCATCGTCTATCGTCTATCGTCCATCGTCCACCATTCCAACTGAGAGGGAGGCGCTATGGAGTACCGTCCGTTTGGGCGCACCGGGTTGCAGGTGTCGGCGGTGGGGTTTGGTTGTTGGGAATTAGGCGGCCAATACGGCCACTATGATGAGCAGGAGGTCATCGACGCCGTCCACCGGGCGCTGGACCTGGGCGTCAACTGTTTCGACACGGCGGAAGGCTACGGCTTTGGCCAGTCGGAGGAACTGCTAGCCCGTGCGCTTGGCCCGCGGCGCAAAGATGTGATCCTCGTCACCAAGTTCGGCATTTACCAACAAGAGGGGAAGTGGAGCCGCGACAGCACCCGCGCTCAGGCGCTGGCCGCCATTGAGCGAAGCCTCAAGTTTCTCAACACCGATTATGTGGATGTCTATCTGATCCACTGGCCGGATCGCGCCACGCCCTTCGAGGAACCCATGCGGGCGTTGGAAGAGATCGTCCAGGCCGGCAAGGCGCGCTTTGTCGGCGTCTCGAATTTTAAGGCTGAAGAGATCGCCACCTGCATGGCAACACGGCGGGTCGATGTGGGCCAGTACGGCTATCACCTCTTCGACCGGCGCATGGAGCGTGATGTCTTCCCTTATTGTCTGGAACAGGGCATTGGCGTCATGGCCTATGGTTCGCTGGCGCACGGGTTGCTGACCGGGAGCTTTACGTCGCAGACCACCTTTGCCGAAAACGACTGGCGGCGCAATGGGCATGCCTTTGGTCTCAGCCTCTTTACGCCGGAGAACTTCCCCAAAAACCTAGCCGTGGTCGAAGAGCTCAAGACCCTGGCCGCCCGCCGCGGCAAGACCGTGCTCGACCTGGCGCTGCGCTGGGTGCTCTCCAACCCGGTAGTCAGTGTGGCGCTGGTCGGCTTCCGCAAACCGGAAGAAGTCGATGGGATGGCCGGGGCGCTTGGCTGGTCGCTCGGCGCTGAGGAACTGGCCGAGATCGACGCCATCTTTGCCCGGCACGGCGTGGATCCTGCGCCACCGGTCTGGCTCGAATAGCGGGGGGCAGTGGTTGTGTGCCTGGGCAGAGCTGCGCTCCGCGCAACCGCTGGGTGGGCCTTACATCTCGGCCACCAACCGGTGTTTGACCGCATAGAGCGCGGCCTGGGTGCGGTCGTCCACACAGAGCTTGGCCAGGATGGCGCTGATATATCCCTTTACAGTGCCCTCGGTGAGATAGAGCGTGCGAGCGATCTCCTTGTTGCGTTTGCCCTGGGTGATCAACCGCAGCACATCCATCTCGCGTTGCGTTAGCAATGGATGAGACGCGCCCCGCTCTGTCGCCTGCCGCATGAGCACGCGTTGCGCCTCTGGGTGCAGCGTCGGTTCGGCTTGGGCGGCTGCCTGTACGGCTCGCACAAGCTCGGCCGGGTGCGCATCCTTGAGCAGATAGCCCAACGCGCCAGCCTGCACAGCCCCACGCACCGATGCATCGTCCCGGCAATCGGTAAAGACAATTACCTGGCAACCCGGATCAACTTGCCGGATCTGCTGGATGGTCTCTACGCCATCGGCCTCGGGCAAACGCAAATCTATAATGACAACATCCGGGTGAAGCCGTTGCACCAGGCGTATGGCTTCGCGCCCGCACGCTGCTTCACCGACAACGGTCAGATTGGGGGTCTGCGCCAACACCGAACGTAGACCGGCGCGGACGATGGCATACCGATCTATGACCAAAAGACGGATTTGGGTGGCTATCGATTGCTTCCACATGGTTAAAAACGGTTCCCCCTCATTGATGCCACAACAGCACAATGTCTGTTCGCAAAGAGATCGCAAGCTACGTCTCTCGTGCTGGATTTGCGCAGAACGCGCAAATCAGATAGAGAGGCTTGCAGGCCGGTAGAGCTGCCTCTGGGCGATCCGAAAGCCATGCTCTACTTACGTCAACGCCATCCAGGGGTGAGGATAGCGATGGGGGCGTTTCCTAACCGTTTTTTTTGCGTTTGAAGGAAATCTAGCCAGCAAGAAGCAACTCGCGCGCGGCGGTTAGCTCTGGCGTTGCGCCGCACGCGTTACGCAACATGACGACGGACTGTAGCTGCTCCCGCACCGTATCCAATCGGCCCGCGGGTTGGAGCAAACGCGCCAGGCTCACCATGGCGCGCAACTCCCACTGGCCGGCCTGCTGGCTCTGCGCCACGGTGATAGCAGTGCGAAAAGCCTCTTCCGCCGCTCGGGGTTGGCCGTCCAGGTCAAACAATCTCCCTTGCAACCGGTACAGTTCGGATTCGCACCAGCGATCTTCGGTGCGCGCCAACTGGTCGAGCGCCTGGGTCATGAGGAGCAGCCCCACGTCGGGCTGGCCGGCGCGGCCAAACGTTTCGGCCAATAGCGCGGTAAAGTAGGCGGCGCCCAGTTCGGCCCCAGTCTGGCGGAAGAGGTCGATGCTGCGCTGCATGTCGTCAAAGCCAGCGTCAAAGTTGCCAAACGTCGTCTGCGCCCAACCGCGCAAAAAGGTCGCCATGGAGAGCCAGAGGGTGAAGCCATAGCGGTCGGCCAATGCAATGCTCTGCCCGGAGTAGGTCAGACACGCCTCCGGCTGCTGGAGGAACTGTTGCTGCACGGCGGCATAAGTGAGGGCGATCACCTGGCTGTAGGGGTGAGCGAGCGTCTGCGCCAGTGACAGGGCTTCTTCAGTGCGCGCCAGCGCCTCGGCGGGATGGCCCATGCACCAGAGGGTCCACGCCAAATAGGCCGAGGCAACGATGCAGGGGTCCTGACCAAAGCTCAGCCGATGGTCAGCGTGTTGCTGCGGGTCGTAGGCAGTGATAGCAGCCGTCAAGTGATGACGCGCATCGGACAACGCAGCGCGGTGAAAGTAATGGGTGCCCAGGGCGCAATGGGCTTCGAGCAGAAGGCCCGGGTCGCCTGTGGATTGCGCCAACGTCATCAACTGCTGTGAGACGCTCTGGCCACGGGTTGGGTTGGGCTGTACGGTATAGAAACGCCCCAACCCCCAGAGCACCTGGAAGCGCTGCCCAGCGTCATCCTGCTCATGGCATAATTCCCAGGCGCGGGTGAAGGCCTGTTCCACCTCCGGGGCGGCATATCCTTTGGTGGCCAAAAGCAGCGGCCCCAACGCGGCCTGGATGCGCAATTCCGCCAGGCGCTGCTCGGTTGCCGGGAGCGTCGTCACCAGCGCCAGGGCGCGGTGAAGATGGTCGATGGCCTCGTTGAGGGTAGAGCGTTGGTGGGCGGCCTGTGCGGCCTTGATGTAGGCTTCCATCGCCCGTTGAGGCTGGCCGCCCGCCTCCCAATGAACAGCGACTTGGGCGTGAATAGCGGCCAGGTTTTCATGATGGACGGCAAGCAGCGTCTGTGCAATGCGGCGATGGAGATAGCGCCGGCGCACGGGGCTGAGACCCGCATAGGCCACTTCGCGCAGCTTGTCGTGTGTAAAGTCGTAGCTTTCGGCCGCGCCGAGGGGCGCGCGCTGTTCGCGAATGACCCGCTGCTGCCACAGTTCATCGAGCGCCTGCACCAGGGCGTCGGCGGTCGTTTCACAGGCGTGGGCGAGCACATCGACGCTGAAGGCGCGTCCAATCACGGCGGCAACCGAAGCCAGTGTGTATGCCGTTGGTGAAAGCGCGTCAAGCCGCGCCTGGATCACCGCCAGCACACGGGGAGGCAGGGTGGCGGCTGGGTCGGATGGGCGAGCGGTTGGCGCAGCGGAACCGGTGGCATCTGGGCCTGATTGGTTGGCGGGCTGGGTGGCGGCCCGCACCGTCTCGACGACAAAAAGTGGATTCCCTTCGGTTTCATGATAGACCGTATGCGCCATTTCTGCGTTTATCTCTCGGCCCAATAGATTCGCCGCCAGTTGCGCCGTCTCATCCGCGGTCAGGCGTAGCAGGTCGATCTGGCGAAGCTGGTCCGCACGGCTCAACTGGCGCAGCAGCGCAGCCAGTGCAGGGTTGGCCAGATTCGGTTCCTGGCGCAGAGTGCAGACCACCATAAGCCGGGTCGCAGGGCGGAAGCGCAACAAAAAGTGCAGCCATTCAAGCGTGTCGCCATCACACCACTGGATGTCGTCCAGCGCCAGCAGGAGGGGTTCGTTGCTGTGGAGCAAGAGCTGGGCTAACGCCTCAAAGAGCCGTTGGCGCTGCCAGCTTTCGCTCAACGGCGCGGGCGGCGGCAGATCGGGGCGATCGATAAGCAATTCGGGCAACAGCCGCGCCACTTCGGTAGCCCACAATGCGGCAAGCTCTCTGCGCGCCCGCTGCAAGGCCGGCGCCCGCAGCCAGGCCTGAACAGGCGCCAGCGCGATGGCGCCGCCCACTGCATAACAGTGCGTCGTCGATGCCGCGACGCCCTGTCGCTGCGCCCACTGGGCAAACTCTTCCACCAGGCGCGTCTTGCCGATGCCCGCCTCGCCCGCCACCAACACGACGGACGGATGGCCGCGGGCCGCATGTTGCCATGCTTCCTGCAACGCACGCCACGGCAGTTCGCGGCCCACCAGCGGCGACGCAGCGGGGAGGCGCGAGACAGCGGGTTGGGGCGACTCCAGGTTGAGCAGATGTTCGTAGATGCGCTGTGTGACGGGGTCGGGGTCTACCCCCAACTCGCGCGCCAGCGTTGTGGTGCAGGTGTGATAGACACGCAACGCAGCCGCGCGGTCGCCTGCCTGCGCATAGAGCTGCATGAGGCGAGCATAGGCCCTCTCGCGCAATGGATCGTGCTGGAGCAAGCGCTGCGCCTGGGCAATCGCGCTGCGGTAATCGCGTTCGGCCTCCAGCAGGTCGATGAGTTGGTCGAGCGCGCTCAGATAGCGCTGCTGCAACTGTTCGCGCGCCGCCAACACCCAGTCGTCATAGAATCCGGGCAACAGATCGCCCGTGTAGCAGGCGACGGCCCGCTCGAGCGCAATGCGCTTGTGCGCAGCGAGCATAGCCTGACGCGCCTGGTTGAGCGCATCTTCAAAATCGGCCACGTCTAGCGTGCAAGGGGCTTCGGGCCGCCACTGCACCGTCTGGGCATCGATCTGCACATAGGACGCCGCATCGGGCAGGCTGCCGCGCAGTTGGAAGAGCGCATTGCGCAGATTGGTGCGCGCCTGGCTGTCCGACGAATCAGGCCAGAAGAGATAGGCCAGTTGCTGGCGCGACTGGGGCGCGCCGCGATGGAGCGCCAGATAGGCCAACAGCGCCTGTAACCGGGCGCTGTGCAGACTGGTCGCTGGCTCGCCGTGATAGAACACGCGAAACTCACCCAGCAGTTGGACCTGAAGTGATGCCGTCATGGTTCAAACGTGCGTTGCAGCGCTGGAAGACCCAGCCCATTGGTCCAGAGGCGCATCGCACGTTTCAAGTGCGACACGCCTGGCGTGCAAGACAAATCTTCAAATGGAGGCTCAGTCCCGATGAGCTCTTTGCCGGGGGGCAAAGAGGCGAGTCTGAGGATTGATGAAGAGAAAGTAGACGCCCAGCGCTCCGCTGTAGAGCAATACGAATGTATAGAGCACCAGATTGGGCAGCAATTCGTCTGGCAAGCGGGGCAAATGGTCAAACCACTCCCGGATCAGCGGCCAGCGCATGAGGAACGGGCCAAGCAGCACGAGATCATAGGCAAGAAAGCTGCAAAGTTGGGCGCAGGCGTTGCGCCAACGGGGATAGAGCAGCGCGTAAAGAAAATAAAAGGCGTCGCCAAAGAACATCCAACCGAGAATGCGTGGCGTATATGCGTTTTCGTCGCCAAACCCCCAGGGGAGGATCTGCCAGTCGGTGGTCAACAGCGCAATCCCCAAACCGGCCAGCGCCGCGACAAAGAGCATGTACGAATAGCGGATCAAGGGTGGCAGGGGAAGGTTGTCGCGCAGCGGAATTCGCCGCGCCCAGACAAAGAGCCAGCCGTTGAAGAGGGCAAACAGCGCGCAGCCCACGGCATAATAGAAAATTGGGTTGCGCAAGTCGACGCCGGCAATCCAGAAGAGCGTCAACGCCGAGCCAGCCATCATGACCACGAGGTTGAGCGCGCCCGCCGCCAACGCCGCCAACTCGCCCGACAGACCGATCCAGAGCATGGCTGCCCCAATTGCGGCCTGCATGGCGGCGACAAAGTAGAGCGAAAGGGGGCTGTCCCACCAGAGCCACAACGCTTTCGCCCGTTCTTGATCAAAGCAAAAGAGGGCGGCCAGCCCAAACATGGCCAGCCCGCCAACGACCAGCACGATACGCACCCATGGACGCTTCGTTTCATTCATGGCGACATCTCCCGTAGCGGCTCATTGCAACGATTAGGTCCGGCGACCCGCAACCGTTATTTGGATGGGTTGTGGTTCGCTGCGGCGACTTTGCGCTGTCCGTCGCGGGTTTGAACCGGGCTAGGGCAACCGGAACTCTCTCTGGATGCCCCGCAAGTCCATCTCGAAGACAAGGTCGGCAATGGGGGGGTGACTATAATACCAGTGCACGCCATGCGCCGCGGCCTGGCCGATAGGCTGCAAGATCGCCTCATCCAGCAGCGGGTGGATGTTCTGCGTCGTGTAGAGATCGACCACGGTGGCGTCTGCCCAGGTCATGCCCAACCCGGCAATCCGCTCTTGCATGACTTGCATGACGCAATCGACCTTCTCGCGCAGCGCGCTTAGGCTGTGCTCGCCCGGGCGGACGACGGCCTCCGGCGTCAGGAGGGCCTGGTCGCGCAGGTCCCCGGCGCCGGCGACGACAAAGGTGGGCGCAGTCTGTTCATTCCCCGCCGGAACTGTATACGAAAACGCATAGAGCGACGGCTCGGCGGGCGGGGCAATCGCCGGCGCAATGTTGGTGCGCGCCACCGGGTTGGCCTCACCTACCAGGATATTCCGCTCGGCAAGCAGGGATCGATAGCCAACGTTGAAGTCGATGAAACCCTCAAAGGTCAACGGCTTGGGCAGCCTTAGCTCGACCGCACACAGCGCCTGCGCCGGGCGATTTTGCGCCGCAAGAAGCTGGTCGATGCGCTGGAAGCCGGCCACATACGGCGCGGGCTCGTGCAACGTCACGCGGACGATTTCGTAGCCTGGCGCGGCTGCCACGCCGGCGGAATAGGGGGCGATGCCGGTGAGGAATCGGTAGTTCCCGGTAGGATGGTTGGTCAGTTGCATGGTTGATTTCCAATTTGCTGTCAGCAAGAGTATACCGGTCAATCAACAGTAGCGCCAGTCGTACAGGCGCGCCATGTCAATGGATAGGGCTGGCGACCTGTCGAACGTCAGCCAAGAGTGCGGCCAGCGTCGTGTGGGGGTAATGGCGCAGCGCTGCGGTGGCGATTGCGCGCACGGTAGCCTGTTTTGTCTCGTCGCCCACCAGGTATTCGGCGGGGGATTTGCCATCGACACGGGCGAGGAAGAGCGCGGCCAATTGGCCGGGCAGGCGCGCCGTAACACCATCGAGCAACGCGCCCGGTTCCATCACCCGCTGGTAGGCTTGCCAAAAGGTCTCGGCGCCGGCCACAAAGGGCGCGCCGTGCGCGCCATGATAGACCGCCTTGAGCAAAAAATGATTCAAACAGAAAGCCACATCAAAGGTGGGGTCCCCCCAGTGGGCCACCTCGGCGTCGAGGACAACCGGGTTGCCGTCGTGTTTGACAAAGATGTTTTTTGGGCTGTAATCGCCATGCACCAGCGCCAGAGGTTCGGCTTCCATGGCGGCGATAATGGCGTCAATGGGCGCCGCCAGGTCGGGGTGGGCGTGGGCGACAGTGCGCCAGTAGGGGTCGATGCGCAGTTGCTCAAAGCTATCGACGCTGCGGTCGGCCTTGCGCGCAAATTGTGCGGCAACGACCGGCGTCTCGTGCGAGCGGCGGTGAATCTGCGCCAGCAGCGTCCCCGCGCGCACAGCCGTAGCGGGCTCACACACGCCGGCCATGAGCGTCTGCTTCCAGAGCGTGGCGCCGGTCACTTCGCTGATGGCGAGCAGATAGGCCGCCTCGTCGCTAAAGAGCACGGCGGGCGCGTGGCCAGGGAACCACTCACCCACCAGTTGCAAATAGTCGCGCTCGCGCCAGATGCGCTCCTGGTCGGCGTACCAATCCATGGCGACGCGCAGCTTGGGCAGCGATTGTTTGACCACGAGCCGCCGCCGCGGGGTCACCACCCGCAGCACGTGATTGGAGACGCCGCCACCCAACACGTCGACGTGTAGGGGCTCGCCCGCGGCCAGGTAGCCGTGGCGGGTCAACACAGTTGCCAACAATGTGAGATGTTCAACCGAGAGTTCGGACATAGTGTAGCTTGTTTCCATTCAACCCGATTTTGTCTATAGTCGGTCAGGTGACCAGGTGACAGTCACTTTTGAAAGTGACTGTCACCTGGTCACCT
>JAHDWG010000183.1 GCA_023384495.1 Caldilineaceae bacterium | reverse complement strand
CATACAGGGTAGAGGTTAGCGCCACAGGGTATTGTACAAAAATGCCGCCACCAGCACAACCCAGAGCACCAGCCAGAACAACAGCACAATGAACCGGCGCGCCGCCCGCGCGGCGCGTTGCATGACCGTTCGCGGTGTTTCAGCCGTCCTTACGACCATGGGTCGATCGGGTAACAGCATTGCCTCGAGCGCCTGGTATATTTTGTTTACCAGAATGCCTGTGACCATCGCAACCGCGAATCCAATGAGAAAGCCGATTAGGAAGGACGGGGGATGCAGATCCATCGCTGTATCTCAGCGTGCAATTGACGGTATGCGGGATTTGCAGAAAATTAGAACATATGTTCCAATAAAGGCCTTATTGTTTCCCGTAACTATGCCCTATCAAGCCCATGTTCGCCAAATTGCCACGAAGAAGCATACCGTGTTCCATCGATTGTTGAAATTCGCCGCACAGTCTGATCTGGCAAGCCCGCTCGCCGCGCTCTTTCAGGATGTAACAAATGGCCCATCTGAAATCTTCATGGTGGCGAAGGCGGCGGGTTGGAGCACGTTTGAACTTCGCGAGCTCTTGCAATGGTACGGTATTAAGGTGTGGGGTCTCTTTCTGCGCGACGATTGCATTACGTTCCGCGTGCGGCGGGCGCAGGCGCGCTACACCTGTCATGTCTTGCTCGACGAACAGATCGAGTTCACCACCACATGGCGCGGGCAGGAACCCCCACAGCCGCGCCACGAACAACAGCCGGCCGACCAGCCGGGCCTGCTGCAACGGCTTGAGCAGTGGCTCGATACCCTCTAGGCGGCTCAGCCTTGCGGGACGAAATCGGCCAATACGTGTGCCAGCCTGTGCAGCCCCTCGGTGATCTGCGCTGGTGTGAGCGCCGCATAGCCGAGGATCAGTCCCCCTTGCGGTAAGGGCGCCAGCGCATAGTTGGTCACCGCCGGCGCATCGATGCCCGCGGCGGCGCCGGCGCCGGCCACGGCCTGGTCATCCACCCCAGGCGGCAGCCAGCCCACCACATGCAGCCCGGCGTCGGCGCTGCGGATCGTGAGCCGGTTGCCCAGGATGGCGGGCGCGGCCTCGACCAGCGCGGCCTGCCGCTCGGCATAGAGCGCCCGCATGCGGCGGATGTGGCGCGCAAAGTGCCCCTCGCGCAAGAAGGCGGCCACCACGGCCTGGTCGATGGTGGGCGACTGGCGGTCGCTCAGCGCCCGCATCCGGATGAAGGCGTCGACCTGCGCTGGGGGGACGACCAGATAGCCCAGGCGGAGCGACGGAAAGAGCACCTTGCTAAAGGTGCCCAGATAGATCACCCGGCCCGCCCGGTCTAGCCCTTGCAGCGCAGCCAGCGGGCGGCAATTGTAGCGGTATTCGCTGTCGTAGTCGTCCTCGATGACCCACGCGCCTGTGTGCTCGGCCCATTCCAGCAGGGCCAGCCGTCGGGCCAGGCTCATGGTGACGCCGGTCGGGTATTGGTGTGACGGCGTCACATAGGCGGCGCGCGCATGGGGTGCGCGCTGGCGCGCGTATGCGATGTCAATCCCTTCCTCGTCCACCGGCGCGGGGATCAGTGCGGCGTCGGCAGCCATCAGCGCCCCGCGCGCGCCGCGATAGCCCGGGTTCTCGAACCACACTTGATCGCCCGGGTTGAGCAGCACACGCGCGGCCAGGTCGATCCCCTGCTGGGCGCCGGCGGTGATGAGCACCTGTTCCGCGGTGCAGCGCACACCGCGCGCGGCGCCGAGGTAGGCGGCAACCTCCTCGCGCAGAGCGCGCAGCCCGGCCGGCTCGCTGTAGCTCAGCAGCGCCAACGTTGCCTCGCGCCACTGGCGGCTGACCAGGCGTCCCCACAGGTCGATGGGGAAGTGATCCAGCGCCAACAGGTCGGGGCGAAAGGGTTGGGGCGCGCGGTCTTGCCCCCATGGCCCCAGGTTGGCTGTGGCCAGAGCCTGGCTGCGGATGGAGAGGCGCTGGTCAGCGGCTGGGGGCGGCGACTTGCCGGGGTGAACAAACCCCGCCACGGTCAGTAACTCATCGGGCAGCGCACGGCTGACATAGGTTCCGTCGCCGGTGCGGCTTTCCAGATAGCCTTCGGCCATCAGTTGCTCGTAGGCGGTGACCACCGTATTGCGGGCCAGGCCCAGTTCGGCGGCGAGCAGTCGCGACGCGGGCAGCCGCATCCCTACAGGCAGCCGGCCATCGAGCACCGCCGTGCGCAGGTTTTCATAGAGCTGCTGAACCAATGATTGCGATGAAGCTGGGTTGGGCGCAATCGCGGCCAGGTTGAGTGCGGTTGGCTCTTTGGGCATAGCGTCATTATAAATTGGCCCCATAAAATTCACAAAAATGGCTCTTGTCAATGGGCCAATATCCCTGTATGATGGCCCTGTTCTGACCGTGACACACCGAATCTCTATCTGTGCAGATTTGATTCAGCGCAAAAACGCAGCGGGGCCAAGTCCCCAAGCGGAACGGATGCGCATACTTTGCGCCTTGGCGTTAACAGTGCAAACACAGAGTGCAAACGAGGTTGCCACACTCAAAGAGCAACATAGAGACCGGGTGCTCATCGAATTTGGCGTCGCAGGTGTGGCATCGTGTAGATATACGGAGAGGGGGCATGATGAAGTGCAATTTGTCACTGGTGCAGCCAGGAAAGGATGAGACGCAGCGGGCGAGCCAGCGTCTTGTGTTGTATGCCGATGAACTCTATCGCGTCCCCAGCGACTATGAGGCGATGCGCGTGGTGGCCGGCGCCGCGCTGGTAACCCATGCCGCCCGCGACCTGATCCTGTCTGCGGGCAGTGAGGCGGCGTTGCAACAGGGCAAGGATGCAGCGCTCGTTTCGCCGCTGCGGGGCGAGACGGTGGTCATCGAGTTATATGGTCGGCGGCGTCAATCGAGAATCTGATGATGCAGACCCAATCGGCGATACCGTTTGTCCCTGTGCGACGCAAAGACCGCGCCATCACCGACGAGGCGTGGATCGGCGCCCTGCTTGGCCGCGCGGCCATGGGTGTGCTGGCGACTGTCGCCGACGGGCAGCCGTTTCTCAACGCCAACCTCTTTGTCTTTGACCCGGCGCAACATGTGATCTATATGCACACGGCGCGCGCCGGCCGAACGCGCGACAATATCGCGGGCGAAACGCTGGTCTGTTTCACGGTCAACGAGATGGGGCGGTTGCTGCCGGCGGCGGTGGCGCTCGAGATGAGCGTCGAGTATGCCGGCGTAGTCGTCTTTGGCCGGGCTACGGTGGTGGGAGATGAGGCCGAGGCGGCATACGGGTTGCAGTTGCTGCTGGCCAAGTACTTTCCGCACCTGCAACCGGGGGCGGACTACCGGCCCATCCAGCCCGAGGAGCTGGCGCGCACGGCGGTCTATCGCATCGCGATCGACGCGTGGAGCGGCAAGCAGAAACAGGTGGCGGACGACTTCCCTGGCGCGTTTTTCTATTCGCCAAAATAGACCTCGCGCACCTGTTGGTTGGCCGCAACCTCGGCGGGCGTCCCGTGCGCAATCACCTTGCCCAGGTGCATCACGTAGAGGCTGTCGACAAAATCAAAGAGGATCTCCAGCCGGTGCTCCACAATGAGAAAGGTGAGTCCCTGCGTTGCCCGCAGTCGCTCGATCTGTTCGAAGATCGTATAGGCCAGCGCCGGGGCCACCCCCGCGGTCGGCTCGTCGAGAAGCAACAATTTGGGCGTTCCAGTCAGGCTACGTCCCAGTTCGAGCAGCTTCATCTGCCCGCCTGAGAGGTCGGCGGCCAGCGTGGCGAACTGGTGATGGACGCCGAGTTGTTCGAGCACCTGGCTGGCTGCCGTGGCGTTGGCTTCTTCCTCGGCGCGCCAGAGGTGGTGCAGCGGGGCAATGAGCGGACGCTCGCCCTGTTGGCCTTTGATGGGGAGCAGCAGATTGTCGAGGGTGGTCATGCGAAAGAAGAGCGCCGGGTCCTGATGGCTGCGCACCAGTCCTTGGCGGAAGATCTGGTCGGTTGCCAGATGGGTGATGTCGTGGCCCTCAAAGAGAATCTGCCCGCTGTCGGCGCGCTGGCTGCCGGCAATGAGGCTGAGCAGCGTCGACTTGCCGCTCCCGTTTGGCCCGATCAACCCGATCACCTGCCCTGCCGGCGCGGTGAGCGAGACGCCATCCACCGCCCGCAGTTGGCCGAACGACTTGGTGACATTGGTGAGCGTGAGCATGGTTCAGCCACTTGCCTTTGCATCGAGCTGGGCATGGGCCAGCGTGGTGCGCGCCGGTTCGGGCAGCAAACCCTGCGGGCGATAGCGCAACATGAGCAGCAGGATCACGCCAAAGAGAATATAGCGCGCATAGTTGAACTCCCATGCGATGCCGAGCATGTTCATCTGGATCGCGGTCACCGCGGTGATGCGGTCGAGCACTGTGATGAGTAGCGCGCCCAGCAGTGCGCCGCGATTGTTACCCAACCCGCCCAACACCACCATCACCCAAACGTCAAGCGTGAGGCTGACAGCATAGTCATTGGCGCTGGCGTAGCCGGTGTTGACCACAAAAAAGACGCCCGCCAGCGCGGCCAGGGCCGAGCCAATAAACATCACTTGCCCGCGGCGTCGCGCCACATCCTTCCCCAGCTCGGCGGCCACGGTGTCATTCTCACGAATGGCCTTGAGCAAGCGGCCAAAGGGGGAGCGCACCAGCCGTTCGCAATAGAAATAGACTGCCGCCACACAGACCAGGATCAGAGCGGCAAAGCAGAGCGAGGAAAGGGTCTTGTTGTCCAGCCAGTTAAAGGGCTGGGCAATCCCCGACAGGCCATTGCTGCCACAGATGATGGGTGGATACCTGCGCACGACAATGCGCACAATCTCCGCCGACACGAGCAAGACAAGCCCCAAAAACCACTCTTCTTTCAAGCGCAAGGCGGGATACGAGGCAACCCAACCAACCACACCGCCGACGATCAGCGCCAGCCCCAGCGTGATGAGAAAATTGGTCAGCCCGACGGTCGGCATCGTCTTCATGATCTGCGAGCGCATGGCCAGCGCCTGCGCCATGGTCGAGCCCCCGCACGGGTCAATGACCTGCTGCCCGGCCAGCAACGGCAGGAGCCGCGTATAGGTCCACCCGGCGGAATAGGCGCCCAGCGAGACAAAGAGCGCCTTGCCAAAGTTGGGCACGCCGGCGACGCCATATTCCAGATTGAGGCTCAACGCCATGAGCGCATAGATGCCAAAGAGCGTGAGCAGGGCGATAGCGGTGCCGATCAGGTCGATTTGCATGGTCGTCAAACGGGAACAATCAATGGTCCATCGCCAAACATGCAGTCAGCGAGGCTGCCCCTATTGGCTATTCGTCAACCCTTGGGGGCGAATGAGCAAAACCAGAACAATGATCACAAATGGAATCACCGGTTTGAGGCTGAAGTCCACCCCGGCCCAACTGTTGAGCATCTGCATCAGCGTGTTTTCGGCAAAGCCCACCACATAGGCCCCTAGAATCGCGCCGGTGAAGCTGGTCATGCCGCCGAGCACCACCGCCGCAAAGACCGAGAGGATCGCCAGCCAGCCCACCAGCGGGTTGACGAAGGTCTGAATGCCCCAGAGCGCGCCGGCCACGCCCGCCAGCCCGCCGGCCAGGAGCCAGGTGAGATCGTGGACGCGGTCGACAGGGATGCCGATGACCCGCGCCAGGGTGACGTTGTCGGCCAGGGCGCGCATGGCGCGGCCCAGTGCTGTGTAGCGCAGCAGCAGGCTCAGCGCCGCCACCAGCCCGATGCTCGAGGGCACGACCCACAGAAAGATATTGGTGAGGGTAACCCACTCGTTCTGCACCAAGATCGTCTGCGGGATGGCGATGCGTTTGTCGAAGAGGCCAAAGCGGTCGGCCAGCAAAAAGAGGAGATAGCGAACGATCAGCCCGGTAGCAAAGGAGGCCAGGATCAAGGTGTAGGTGGTGGAACGCTGGCGGGCCAATGGGCGATAGACCGCACGGTGCGCCAGCCAGGCCACCAGCGCGCCGCCTATGAGCGCGCCCCCCATCACCGTCAGCGGGTGCGCCGACACGTTGAGCGACAACACGAGCGCCACATACGCCCCCACGGTAATCAGCTCGGCGTGGGCAAAGTTGGGCAACTTGACCACGGCCAGCGTCAACGTCAGCCCAACGGCCATCAGCGCGTATAGGCTGCCCACCTGGAGCGAGCGTACGAGCGAATCGATCAACAGCGACGTTGTCAAATCGGAATCCCGGCGAGTGTTTTCGCTATACTGAGTTCACAATGAGACCCCGAGTTTTGTTGCTCAAGGCGGTTCCCGGGGCCGCCGAGTCACGGTCTCGGCGTGAGCATTTCAGACTCCGGTTATCAATCTGAAGTCAGCATAGAAGGATGGGCGCGGGGCAGGCCAGCGAATAGCCCTATTCTACCCGACGCGCTGGGTGTAGGCAAGGCGTCAAATTCGTGTTGCACGCAATGGCAAGCGTCCGTTCGCCTGGGTCTCTGGTATACTTGAGATTCGGATTGAGCGACGCCTCGCTGCCCATGGCGGACGACGATCGCCATCGAGGTTGGGTGGCCCCTTCTGGATGGGGCGGCCACCCTGGGCGCCCTGGTCTTCAAGCAGAGCAAAGTTTTGTAGAGTCACTGATGCATTTCACCCTGCGTGATTTTTTCAACCGACAGCAACCGTTTTTGGCCCTCTTCCTGCTCTTTGCCAGCTTCCGGCTGCTGGCAATTTTGCTGTTTCGACCGGGCGGGTTTATTGCCGACGCCTCGGATTATGACTTCTATGCCCTCTGGGGTCAACTGGAGGCCATGGGCTATCGCACCTTTGAGAACCTGTGGACGGCCTATCCCCCTCTCTTCCCCGCGCTGATGCTGCCGGTCTTTGAGTTGGCCAGCCGGGCGCCCCCGTGGGTGGAGCCGCGGCTGGCTTTCCATACGCTCTTTGGCCTGACATTGTTGCTCTTTGAGTGTGGCAACCTCATCCTCATTCACCGGTTGGCGCAACGGCTTGCGCCCGCGCCCCTATCCCCCGTCACCAATCTCCAACCAGCCATCCTCTACGCCCTGCTCTTCACCCCCGTCTACACGTTGCTGGGCTGGTTCGAGGCGATGCCTCTGTTCTTTCTGTTGCTTGGGCTGGAGCTGCTCCTATCCGCCACCCGCTGGGGTTGGATTGGTAGCGCCGTTGCCGCGGGGCTGGGCTTTCTCACCAAACTCACGCCCGCCATCCTGGTTCCCGTGGCCGTGCGTTGGCTGGGGGCGCGGCTCAGTTGGGCCGCCGCCCGCGATGAGTGGTTCCGGCTGCGCTCGCCCGGCGGGCTGTTGCGCCCGGCCTGCTATGTGCTCATTTTTGCGGGCACCATTGCGGGGCTGGGCTATCTGTTGGTGGGCGGCAACCTGAGCCTGGCGCTGAGCAGCTTCCGCGTCAACGCCATCCGCCCGCCCTGGCAGAGCCTGTGGGCGATCCTGGACGGGTTTTATGGCTTTGGGCTGGCGCCGGTGGACATGCGCAACCTCATCGGGCTGGAGCGCGCCCACTGGGAGAGCCGCCTGCCCTGGCCGGTGATCACGGCAGGTTTTGGGCTGCTCTATCTCTGGCTCTACACCCGCCGCTATGATTGGGCGCAGCCGCGCACGCCCATCGCCTTCACCGCGGCCAGCGTGATCTGGCTTTTCCTCTACAGCAAAGGGTGGAGCCCGCAGTTTCTGGTGTGGGTGTTGGCCTTTCTTGTGCTGCTGCTGCCCACCCTGCGCGGGATGGTTATCGCAACCGTGCTGAGTGTGGCCAACGTGGTCGAGTCGAGTGTCTATTTGGTTCTCTTGCCCGACGAGCGGTGGCTGCTGGTGGGAACCGTGCTGGTGCGCACGGCGTTGCTTCTGCTGCTGATGGTGGAATTCCTCAGCCAGATCTGGCCCGCGCCGCGCATCGCGGCCCGGATGGCGCGGACGGCAGCGGCGCTTACGTGGGGTGTGATGGCGCTGGCTGTGGTGGGCGCCGGCGTGGCGACGCCGCAGGCCGCCCACGCCTATCAGGCGCGGCGACTGGCCGAACATCCGTGCCGGGGTATCATTGAGGCGTTGCAGGCCGAGGCCGGCGACCCAGAGCGGTTGGTGGTCAGCGACCAACTCGCCATCTGGCAGGACTTTTACCCCTGGCTGCGCAATCAGTACACCATCCGCATCATCGACGGCTATGACCCGCTCGACCGGCCCTGGCGCGCCATGGTGGCGCAGCGGCTCGACGAGGCCGTGGGTGATGCGGAGTTCTGGTGGATCGAGCGCCCCGACCCGCCGAGCCAGGCCGGTGATTACTTTGCCTTGCCTGGCGTGCAGATATTGGAGGCGCAGACATTTGGCCCTTGCACGCTCCAACGGGTGATCCGGCTGGCGGATGCGCCGCAGGCCATTGCCACCGATGAGCCCATCCACCTGCGGCGCGCGGCATTGGGCAAGGCCCAAGTGGGCGCACAATTCCATTTGGTGCTATACTGGCAGGCCATAGCGCCTGTGGGGGGCCGGTATACCGTCTTTACCCAAGTGCTGAACGAGGCAGGCCAACTTGTGGCGCAACAGGATAACGCGCCCGCTGCCGGCCAGGCGCCCACCGATGCGTGGCAGCCAGGCGCTGTGGTGCGCGACCCTTTTGTGCTGGGCTTGCCGGCGGATCTGCCTGCCGGTGATTATCGCCTGATTGTGGGGCTGTATGACGAGGCGGGCCGTCTGCGCTGGCAGTTGCCCAACGGGGAAACGAGCGACCATGTAGGGTTTGAATTGCGCATTACCAGTGATGAGTGAGAAGCGATGAGTGAGAAGTGATATTTCGATGCAGGACCGTAACATCGGCTTTTTGGTCTTTGGCCTGTTGCTGGCCTGTTATTTGTTTACCTATACCGGCGTCATCGACAGCAGCGATGGCTTGAGTATGTTCGCCACCGCTGAGAGTATGGTGCGTCGGGGCGAGATCGACAGCAACCAGTTGCTCTGGATGGGGCTGCAACAGGGCAGCTTTGGCCCCGACGGCGATCTCTACAGCCGCAAGGGGCTGGGGATGGTTCTGCTGGCCTGGCCCTTTGTGTGGCTGGCGTGGCTTTGGCCGGCGCTGGGGTTGGCGCTGATGGCGCTGCTGCTCAACCCGGTGATCACCGCCTATACGGGGGCGCTCCTCTACCGCACCGGGCGCCGGCTGGGTTGGCGGCGCGAGACGGCGCTGGCCACCGCGCTGATCTATGGGTTGGCAACGCTGGCCTGGCCCTACACGCAGGGTTTCTTTAGTGACCCGATCTGTGGGTGGGGGTTGCTGGCTGCGCTCCATGGGCTGCTTGCCCACCAACAGACTGGACGCAAGCGCTATCTGTTGGCGGGCGGCGCAGCGTGGGGCATGGCCTATCTGGCCCGCACGCTCAACCTGGTGACGTTGCCGGTCTATGCCGCTGCGCTGTTGTTGATCCTTTATCAACGCCAACAGACACAGGCGCCGGAATTGCGCACTTCGCTGCGTTTGCTCTTTCAGCACCAGTGGCGACCGGTGGTCAGCTTTGCGCTGCCCGTTGTGCTGGCCGGGCTGCTCTCCCTCTGGTGGAACTATGCACGTTTTGGCAGCCCGTGGGTCACTGGCTATGTCGAAGAAGAGAACTTTGGCGGCGCCTGGCTGGCCGGTCTCTACGGGTTGACGGTGGGGCCGGCGCGCGGCTTTTTCTGGTACAGCCCGATCCTGTTGCTGGCTGCGGGGGGCGTGGGTTGGTTTTGGCGCAACGCTCGTTGGCTACTGGCGGCGATCGCTTCCATCGCGCTGCTCTACCTGCTGGTCTACGGCAAATGGTATATGTGGCATGGCGGCTACAGTTGGGGGCCACGGTTTCTGGTTCCCCTTGCGCCGCTGCTGGCGCTGCTCGCCGGGCGGGCGAGGGAATTTCTGGTCCCGCGGCGCGGGTGGGGGTGGGGGGGGCGTGTGGCCGTGGTCGCCCTGGTGGCCATCTCGATTGGCGTCCAGGGGCTCGGCATGTTGGTCCCATTTTCGCTGGTGCAAGATTGGCTGGCGGCCACTTACGCGCCACTCTTTGCCCCGGAAACGTTCACCCGTCTCGATCTGTCGCCCCTGGTGTTGCAATGGGCCTACATCCAGCCCGAGCATATCCATCTGGCCTGGTGGCAGGGGGGGAGCATCGATTGGGCCGCGCTATTGGCAACTGTGGCCGGCGCGCTGTTGGGGGTGGTGTTGATCGCGCGCACGCTGCGGGGGGCTGAAACAACCGTGCCAGAGCGACCGCGCACCAACTGGCTCTATGGTCTGTTTCTCTGTGTGGTGGCGGTTGCCCTGTTGGCGCGCTATCAGCCGGCGCTGGCCGATCCGGAATTGCTCGCTGCGGGCCGGCGTATCAACCAATTGGAGCAAGCGGGGGATGCGATTCTCTTCTTGCAACCCACCCAGGCTCAGCAATTTGCCAATGGCTATCATGGCCGGTTGCCGACCTATGGCTTGATGCCCGCGGGCGCGCTGGGGCCTGGCGATCAAGCATGGTTGGCCCGGCTTGAAACCCGCTACCGGCGGCTCTGGGTGATCCCGGATGCAACGCCGCCCGAACGGTCGGGATGGGAGCGCGCGTTGCGCACCGATGCATTTTTGTTGCAAGAGAGCCGCGTGCCCGACTCCGACGGTCTCCGCCTGGCGCTCTATGCCACGGCGCAGGCTGCAACACTCACAGAGAGCGGGTTGGGCGCTATCTTTGGCGACCCCGCCCACGCCGAGAGCGGCGTCAACGAGACCAATGGCTGGATCCGCCTCAACGGCTACGGGTTGACCATGGAGAGCCGCCCCGGTGAGGCCATCTTGCTCGCCTTACGTTGGCAAAGCTTGCGGCCCGTGAGTGAGAACTATCATGTTTTTGTCCATCTGCTCGACGCTCATGGCGACCGGGTTGCCCAGCGCGATGGCCAACCTGTGCAATGGATGCGCCCCACCAGCAGTTGGCAGCCAGGGGAGGAGATCATCGACCGCTATGGCCTGCTTCTGCCGGCAGACATTTCGCCCGGCGAGTATCGCATTGCGGTTGGCTTGTATGACGCGGTGAGTGGCCAGCGATTGCCGGTCAGCGCCGGCCCCGGTGACTTTGCCATTGAACTCGGTCCGATCTTGATTCGACGTGGATAACCTATGAAACCGATGATGCAGTATCGCAACGTGTGGGTGTGCTTGTTGCTTGGCCTGGTTCTGGCTGGTTGTGGCCGGGACGAGCCGACGCCCACCCCCTTGCCGCCCGCCGTCCCGGCCATGGAGACGCCAGCCCCGCCCGAGGAGCCTACGCCCACGGCGGAGGCCGTCCCCCCTGTCGAGACTTCGCCGCTGCTGACCGAAACGCAAGCGATTACGGCGGCAACCGTCGGCACAGAGACTGTCTTTCTGCCGCTGACGCGCAACGAGGCAGGCGCCTGCGCCCACCAACCCGATCTTGATCTGGCCGGCTATACCAATGTGGAAGAACTGATGGGGTGCCCGGTCGCGGTGGCGCAGTTCGACCCGGTGGGGATCAACGAATTTGGCGCCGGGCCTGAATATGACCGCTTCATGCTCTGGTTCAGCAATGAGCAACAGATCTATGTGCTATTGCCTGACCAACGGTGGGTCGTCTATCCTGATACTTGGACGGAAGGGCAGCCGACCTTTACGTGCAATCCCCTGGGGGGCGAAGAGGACTCGCCGCCGCTTCCCCGGCGTGGCTTTGGCAAGGTCTGGTGCGAAGTCGAAGGGCTGGCGGAGATCATGGGGCCTGTGCCGCGCGAAGAGCGCCTTTGTCAACATACCGTCGTGCAGGCTTTTGAGCGTGGCCGCCTGTTGGCCTGTTACGAAGACGCCACCATCCGCTACATACGACTGCTCGACGATGGCGCGTGGGATACGATCTTGACGCGCTGAGGGCCGTTCCGATTGCTGTACGGTGCAGACAGCGTCATTCGCACCGTGGTGGGATTCGGGTAAGGCGCCAAAAGGGGGATCTAAACGCTCGATGCGCGTAATCACAGGCAAGGCCAAGGGGCGCAGGTTGCAGTCGGTGCCGGGCGGGGGGACGCGCCCCATCACCGACCGCGCCAAGAGTGCGCTTTTTAGCATCGTCCACGACTGGATTGAGGGCGCGCGCGTCCTCGACCTCTTTGGGGGGACCGGCGCGGTGGGGATCGAGTTCCTCAGCCGCGGCGCCGACTTTGCCCAGTTTGTCGATCTCGACCGGCGCGCGGTGGAGACGATCCGCGCCAATCTGCGCCACTGCCAGTTGGATGCACAGGCGGCCATACAGCAGGGCGACAGTTTTGTCTTTCTCGAACGATACCGGGGCGAGCCTTATGATTTTATCTATGTGGCGCCCCCGCAATACCAGGGCTTCTGGCGCAAGGCGTTGCTGCTGCTGGACGCGCGTCCCGAGCTGCTGGCGGAATATGGCGCGGTCATCGTGCAGATCCATCCCAAGGAGGAATCGCCCGTAGACCTGGCGCATCTACAGGAGTATGACCGGCGCCAATATGGGTCGGTCATGCTCATCTTCTATGCCAGCGCCGACGACCTGGCCGAGGAAGAAAACGATGAAGCTGCTTTCGACGCCGTCGACAATGATGCCGATGAATAATTGCTGAATCAAAAGCTAGATCAAAAAGGGGAGGCCGATATCACCGGCCTCCCCTTTTTGATTCACTGGATTATTTTATTCTTCGGCCACCGGCACGAAGATCACCTGCCCGGCTTCAGCGCCCTCGGCCACAGTAACCTCGGCCTCACCGCCGCTGAGCAGTGTATAGCCTGCCGCGTCGTCCACCGCAACCTGATAGGCGCCGCTGCTCAGATCGGCGAAGAGAACGCCCTCGCCGGTGCTCAACTCGCTGGCAAGCGCGTTGCCCTCGCTATCGGTCAGGGCAACAGAGACGCCCTCAACGGTAGCTTCGCCCTCATCCAGCGCGCCATTGCCGTTGGCGTCTACAAAGAGCACTACCGAGATTGCATCCGCCGGCACATCGGCGCTGCTCGTTGCCACGAGGGCGGGCAGCGCCGTGGCTTCGGCTGCGGGCGCAGCCTCGACAGGGGCCGCCGCCGGCGCGGCCGGCGCGCCCACACTTTGCATGTCGGTCATGACCTGGCTCAGCGCACCCATGAAAAGATCAAACTGCTGGCGAGTGCGGTCGAGCTGCGAGACAGCCTCGCCCAGGGTGGCGATGTTGGCGTCTTGATTGGCCAACTCGCTGCGCAGGGCAAGCTCGACAGAGCCCAATTGGTCTGAAACGGCCTGAGCCTGCTGGCTGACCAGATCCACATTGGCGCTCACCGCGCCTACATTGGCGTTGACACGGTCCAGCGTTGCTTCGAATACGGTCAATCGCTCGCCACCGCTAAAGCTCAAGGTGCCGCCATTGATTAACGCCAGGATCAGCAACGTCAGCAACATGCCAAGAATGGCGCCGCCGATGGCTGCCAGGAACATGGAGAGTGAGTCATGGCTGACCGCCCGGTATTCCAGCTCGGGCGCCTCTTCCATTCGCTCGGCGGGCTTGCTGATCTCTAACGATTCTTGGTGAACGCTCATAACACTCCTTCCCTACAGGCCATTTGTCACGTTACGACGAGTATGTGCATTTTTGAACAAACTGCTGTCTCTATCTTACTGATTGTGGGCAATTGCGTCAAGCTTGGACACCCTACAATTCCCCAACGATTCTGCGACCGCACGACGAAATGGCCTTGGCGTTGACTTGTCACTGGTTTGGCGTGGGGCAGGACGCCCTCTATAATCACAAACTGTAACGATCTTGCAAGGGTTCGCGGCGCGCAAACAAGCCTGGCAACCGGCTTTATGTC
>JAHDWG010000182.1:9893-13825 GCA_023384495.1 Caldilineaceae bacterium | reverse complement strand
GAGTGCGCCCGACAACGCAGCAAGTCGCACACGAAGCAGCAGAAAAGGGGAATCACCATGAACATGGATATTTTGGAAGGCCAGTGGAAGGAAATTCGCGGTAAGGTCCAGCAGAAGTGGGGGGACCTGACCGACGACGAACTCGACCAGATCAATGGTCGCCGCACCGAACTGGAAGGGGTGCTCCAGAAGAAGTATGGGTACACCAAAGAACGCGTCGCCAACGAAGTCGATGACTTCATTCGCAGCCTATAAAGGAGCACGCCATGAAGACAATCGCAGCCGTGCTCAGCGGCGCCGAAACGGCTGATGAAGCCATCAAGCGTCTGAGCGAACTCAATGTCGACGACCTAGACTGGCGAGTCTATCGCCCCGAGGTGGACCACGAGCGGATTATGCCGGGTGTACCGCCAGCTGGCCTGGCCGGCGGCGGCGCGACACAGCAAGCGGGCATTGCCCTGAGGGCCGATCTGCCCGAAGACATTCCGCTCGAAGATGCCGGGATCCCTGAGAGTGAGGCCGAGTTCTACGCCATGAGCCTTGCCCGCGGCGGCACCGTCGTGGTGGTCTCAGCCCCCAGCGAACATGAGAACGCGATCTATGAGCTGTTGGAAGAGGCTGGCGCATCTCGGATTACGTCCGAATAACGGGCGCAACCGAACGTATCGTTCTCTTTCCAAGCTGGGGCCGACGCAGCGAATGCGTCGGCCCCAGTCGCGTCTATGACCCCTACGGCATATCGTAGGGTTTTCCCTACCTAGCCATCTCTCTATTCCCCATGCCCAAGGCGCACATAAGAGTGTATACTGTGCACGGCAAGCCTATAGCATCCAGTTGCTACCCTGTGGTTGTTTTGCAATCCAAAGTTTTTGCACAGGCAAAACTTCGGTGTGAAACAGAGAAACGCATGGAAGCTCAGAATATCAAAACCAGAGGAGGCCACAATGATTCGAGTGCTTGTCGTACACAAAGTCCGTTTGACCTGTGAATTGACCGTTGCCGCGCTCAACGAAGAAAGTAACATTCATGTCGCCGACTTTGCCCGTTCTGCCGATGAAGCAATGGCGAAGATGGCGCAAAAGCGCTATGATGTGGCGCTCGTCAGCATTTCGTTGCCGAATCAAGATGCGCTGCGTATTACACATGCAGCGGCGCGTGGTACAATGGGCGTGAAGGTGCTGATCACCGGCTTGGTTGAATCCAAGGCTGCGGTGCTGCGCTGCATCGAGGCCGGCGCTGCCGGCTATGTCCTCGAAGAGGATTCGTTGCCCGATCTGGTGAAGAAGATTTGCGCCGTGGCCGACAATCGGTTCTTTGTGGCGCCCAAGATGGCCGGCGCCCTGATGGTTCGATTGGCCGAACTCAAGCGCCAAGTGACATCGATTCACGCATTGCGGCAGTTTGATTCCTACGATAAACCGACCGAACTGACGGCGCGCGAGTGGGAGATCGTCGGCCTGATCGAACAGGGGTTTACCAACCAGCAGATCGCCGGGAGACTGGTCATTGAACTTGGCACGGTGAAGAATCATGTCCACAACATTCTCCGCAAGCTTGGTGTACAGAGCCGTCAACATGCGGTCATTTTCGCTCGCCATCTCCGCATGTCGGGCGTGGCGCCATCGGCGCCCGCGCCGGTCGTCCCCATTGGCGCTGTGAGCCATGACCCATACCGAAGAGTGTCAGTCGCATGAGAATTTTTGAACCCCTGCGTCGACGCGCACAATCGTCGCTGTCGGCGCTGCACAAGGCTGATTCGTGGCTCTTTTTTCGTGTAAATCGACTGCCTCACCCCCCATGGTTTGACCAACTGATGAGTGTGTTCGCGCTGATCATGACGCGCGGCGACGGGTGGCTGCTTGGGTTGTTGGTGGCCGCCATTGTTACACGGGGTAAACAACGGCGGAGTTTTATGCGGACGATGCGGCGGATTGCGCCTCCCCTGTGGCTGGTTACCGGCGTTGTCGAACTGGGGATCAAGCGGGTCTTTCGGCGCAAGCGACCATTCCTGCAGAAGGCGGAGGCGATCCTGGTCGGCCTGCCGCCGAAGCACTATTCGTTTCCGTCGGGCCATGCGGCATCCGCGTTTGCAGGCGCGTGGCTATTGAGCCGCGAACAGCCACGCGGCCGGTGGCTCTACTATGCAGTCGCTGCAGTAGTAGCCTTTAGTCGTGTCTACAAGGGGGTTCACTACCCCGGCGATGTCATTGCGGGCGCGCTGACCGGCATGGGGCTGGCCCGATTCTTCCGACTGATAGTTCTTTGGCTTCGAAAAGGCATATGACTCCAGCACCACCCTCCCCGCCGGCGCCCGCAACGCCGCCCACGGATGCATCCGACCTGAGCGTGGCTGTGGCTGCCCAGTGGACGGTGCGTCAAATGACTCTTGCGACGTTGACCGTATTGGGCGTTGGGCTTGTCTTTCTGTTGCTCTATCGCTTCTACATGGTCGTTTTCCTGTTCTTTGTGGCGTTTGCCTTGACCGTGGCGTTGGAGCCGGCGATTGGCTGGCTGCGCCGCCGAGGCATACGCCGCGAAATAGGCGTTGTCGTGCTCTACATTGTGTTGGCGACCGCTACCGCCATGTTGATTGCCGCAATGGCGCCGCCTTTGATAACGCAGGCCCGCGCCGTGTTGGCCGAGTTACCCAATTACTACCTAAACCTTCGTGTCTATCTACTCGACTCGCGCATCGGCTTGGTGCGCGGGCTTGTCAGCACCCTACCCGGCGAGCTTTCCCTGCCGATGTTGGTTGCCTCGACCAATGGCGCCGCCGAAGAGGGCAACGCCCCCACAACCTGGACGATGGCCTGGCTGACGGCGCGCTCGGCCTTTGCGTTTGTCGCCGTCTTTATCATGGCCTTTTATTGGACGCTCGAAGGGGACGTGATCATTCGCAAGCTCCTGCTGCGCACACCGAGCGAACGCCGCGATGAGCTGCGCGCTATGGTGGCTGAGGTCAATGCCAAGATCGGCGGCTATTTTCGCGGGCAAGTCATCCTCTGTGTCATTGTTGGCGCTTGCTCGATTGCCGCGTTCATGCTAATTGGGGTGCCCAACGCCATCATGTTGGGGCTGCTGATGGGGCTGTTTGAGGCAATTCCTGTGGTCGGGCCCACCCTGGGCGCCATCCCCGCCATTTTGATGACGCTGGCTACCGCCCCAGAGATGACCATTTGGGTGGTTGGCGCGTTGGTGGCGATCCAGGTAATCGAGAACAACCTCCTTGTGCCGCGCATCATGGATGAGTCGGTAGGCGTCAACGCAGTGGTGTCCATGTTGGCGATCACGGCGTTTGGCGCGCTGTTTGGCATTGCAGGGGCCATCTTGGCGATTCCACTCGCCGCCATTCTACAAATTCTGCTCAACCGTCTGCTCTTTGCTACGCCCAGCGCCGAGGAGGCGGCCGCGGGGATGCCCGCGACGGTGGGCGTGGGTCGCAGCCAGATCGGCGTCTTGCGGCTCGAAGCGCGCGAGTTGGCGCACGCTGTACGGCGTCAGGCGCGGTCCGCCGATTTTGAGGAAGACGAAAGCGAACCAATTGCCGACGAAATCGAAGCAATTGCCGATCAGTTGGATCAATTCCTCGCCACAGTTGAGACGGCGTCGGGCGAATTGCCGGCGGCGGCGCCTGTACGGAGAGAGCAACCCATATGAAACGCCTGGCTATCCTGACCGCGGTCATTCTGCTCATTCTCCTCCTGGTTGCCCTGCTCTGGCAGTTGCGCAGTGTGGTGCTTATGTTTTTTCTGGCGCTCGCCATCGCCGCCGCGTTGGAGGCGCCCATCCAGCGCTTGATGGGTTGGGGCTGGTCTCGTGTATTGGCAATCCTCGCTGTATACGGCGGCGTCTGTGGCGGTCTGCTCTTGTTGGCCGTGCTGATCACGACGCCCACGGTGCGAGAGCTCGACCCTATGCTGCAAGACCTGCTA
>JAHDWG010000182.1:0-9883 GCA_023384495.1 Caldilineaceae bacterium | reverse complement strand
GCCTTTGGCAACAAAGCCTGACGGCAGAAGACGCAACCCGCCCCCAGTTGGTGCGCCGCCTGCCCACAACCGAACAAGTGGTGGCTTGGTTTGCCCAGAGCGAGGAAGGGACACTGAGCGAGGGCGTGCTCCGCCTGACGCAGGACATTGGCAATCTTTTTGGGCAGGCCGCGCTGGCGGTCGTGATCAGCATCTATTGGTCGGCTGACCAGCTCCGTTTTGAGCGGCTGTGGCTCTCATTGTTGGCGCCCGACCGCCGCGCGCGGGCGCGACAGTTTTGGCGACGTCTGCAGGCGGATGTGGGGAGCTACATCCGTAGCGAGGCTGCGCAAACGCTGCTCGCCGGTGGTCTACTCTTGGCAACGGGCTGGCTGCTGGGCGTCAAGTACCCGTGGATGTTGGCCCTCCTTGCGTCGCTCGCCTGGCTGATTCCCTTGATTGGCGGCGCAATTGCTGTGCTCGCCGCCGCGCTGATCGGCCTGCTGTCTAGCCCGCTCATTGCTGTGGCGAGTGTGATCGCAACGATTGTGATTTTGGCCCTGATGGAGTTTGGCGTGGAACGGCGACTCTATGCCCACGACCGCTATTGGGGGGTGTTGGTGGTGTTGGTCATGCTGGCCTTGGGCGACGCCCTGGGGTTGGTTGGCCTGCTGGTCGCGCCGCCGGTGGCTGTCGCCCTTCAATTTGCCCTCAACGAGGTGCTAGATCGCCCGGCAGCGCCCGCCGTTGCAATGGCTGCCCCCCAAGCGATGAGCCTCGATCAGTTGCAGGAACGGCTGGATGCGATCCGCTTGCAATTGGGTGAATCTGACCAGGATGCGTCGCACCGCCTGCGCAATCTGGCGGCGCGCCTTGAGCAACTGTTGATTGAAACCGCAAGCAACGTCACTCGCCCGTAGTGGCGACTTCTGAACTGATGAACAAAGAGAATCCACCTTCGTCCAAAATCCGATCTCCGTCCATCTGGTCACTCCTCAAAATGACATTGGTGGAATGGAATCACGACAGTGTCGCACGGCTGTCAGCCGCGCTGGCCTTTTATACAATTTTCTCTATGGCCCCGCTTTTGGTGATCGCGGTTGGCCTCGCCGCGCTCTTTATTGAGCGGGAGGTGGCCAAAGGTCAACTGGCCGAGCAGATCACCGTCTTCACCAACAGCCCCCAAGTGGGTGAACTGGCCCAAACCATCATCGAGAACTCCAATCAGGCCGGCGGCAGTGTGCTCACCCCGCTGGTGGGCGTTGTTGTGCTGCTCTATGGCGCCACCGTCATCTTTAACGAGCTAAAGAGTGCGCTCAACCTGATATGGGATGTGGAGAATGATCAACAGGGCGCAGTCTGGCGCATGGTCGTGGGCCGGCTCTTCACGCTGGTGATGGTGGTTGTGAGCGGCTTGCTGATGTTGATCGCGCTGGTCGCCACCACCGCGCTGACCGTCGCCACCGATTGGGTCAATGAACAGTGGCCGGGCATGGGCGTGACAAGCCAGGTGGTCAACTTTGCATTTTTCTTTGTCATCACCGTGCTCGTCTTTGCGCTGCTCTACAAATATGTGCCCGACTTACGCATCGCCTGGCGTGATGTATGGCTTGGCGCGCTGGCGACCGCACTGCTCTTTTCCGTGAGCCGTTGGCTGATCATCTTCTACCTTAGCCGCAGCACGATCCCAACCACCTATGGCGCCGCAGGTTCGCTGGCGATCCTGATGCTTTGGATATACTATTCGGCGCAGATCTTTTTCTTGGGGGCCGAGTTTACCCAGGTCTACGCCCGCACCTATGGCTCGCGCCGGTGGGAAGCCGCCCTCCTCAAGAGCAGCGTTGCCGGCGACGATACAACGGCCGCCAATGGGGCGGGCCAAGAGGTGGAACCCAAACCGGAAGTTGGGGTCGATCTGATCGAGGATACACCGGCCCCCACCCGGCGGCAATGGGGGCGCGTGGTGATCCGCCCCGTGGCCGATTTTGGGCTGGCCGTCGCGATTATCACGCTGATTTCGGTCTATAATCTGGTGCGCGACCCTTTTCGCAAGTAACGGCGCCCAGCTCGGGGCCGCCTCGAAGCGTGATCCCCGTTGCACGATGTTGAACTGGGGGAGTAGGTAGATATGAGCAAACTGGAGCAGGCAGTCGACGCCGGGCACACGCCCGGTGAGAATGTGCAAACCTTATCTGGGGCGCAGGCCGCCGCACTGGCCCAACTGGAATCCTTGCTGCACAGTGCGCCGATTGGGCTTGCCTTTTTCGACCGTGCGCACCGCTATGTGCGCATCAATGAGCGGTTGGCGGTCATCAACGGCCTGCCGGTGGCGGCGCATCTGGGCCGCACGATTCGCGAACTATTGCCGATCAATGCGCAAGTGGTGGAGCCAATTCTCGATCAGGTGTTCACCACGGGTGAAGCGGTGAACGACTTTGAGCTGGCCGGCGAAACACCGGCCGCCCCGGGCGTCGTGCGCCACTGGCTGACAAGCTTTTTCCCGGTTGTGGAGGGCGACAAGCCGCGCTATGTGGGCGCAACGGTGGTTGAGATCACCGAGCGCAAGCGCGTCGAGGCGGCGCTGCGCGCAAGCGAAGCGCGCTTTCGCGCGACGTTCGAGCAGGCGGCAGTGGGTATGGCCCATGTCGCGCTCGATGGGCGCTGGCTGCATGTCAACCGTCGATTGTGCGACATTGTCGGCTACACCCGCCAGGCCCTGCTCGAAACAACCTTCCAGGCCATTACCTATCGCGATGATCTGGCCGCCGATTTGGCCCGGGTACAACGGCTTCTCGCCGGCGAGATCGACGGCTATCAGATGGAGAAGCGCTATGTGCGCCCCAACGGCTCTGCTGTTTGGTGCAACCTGACCGTTTCATTGCAACGTCACAGCCTGACAAACCAGCCTGAATACTTTATTGCCGTGGTGGAAGACATCAGCGAGCGCAAAGCCGCTGAGAACCGCCTCAACATTCTGGCCGAGGGCAGTCGCGTGCTGACGGCGTCGCTGGCGCCCGTCCCGCGCGCCCAGGCGTTGGCCGATCTGCTGGTGGACCACCTGGTAGATTGGTGTGCGGTGAATCTGGTTAGCGATGTTGGGGTGATTGAACTGGCGGCCTGCGCCCATCGCGAACCGGCGCTTGCGGCGCGCATTCGCACGCTGGCGGAAGAGATGCCGTTGAGCCTCGATGATGACGAGAGCACCCCCCAGGTGATTCGCACCGGTGAAGTGCTCTTATATTCCACCATCGACGACGCGATGTTCGCCCGTGACCCGCGCCTGACCGCGCTCCGCCCACTGGGGTTGGCCTCGCTCATGTTTATCCCGCTTACGGCGCGTGGGCAGACGTTGGGTTCGCTGACCCTGGCGCGCGCCGATGCGAATAACCCCCTTACCGAGGCCGACCTCCACTTTGCCGAGGGGTTGGGCCGACGCATGGGGCTGGCTGTCGACAATGCGCGGCTCTATCTTCAGGCGCGCACGGTGGAAGCAAAATTGCGCCAGTTGACCGAAACACTGGAGCAGCGTGTGCTCGAACGCACCGCCGAACTGGAACGGAGCAACCGCGAGCTTGACCAGTTTGCCTATGTGGCGTCGCATGATCTCAAGGCGCCCTTGCGCGCGATCGACAACCTCTCGGCCTGGATCGAAGAGGATGCCGGCGACCATCTGCCCCCCCAGTCGCGTGGGCACCTGGAGAAGCTGCGCGGCCGGGTGCAGCGCATGGAACGGCTGCTCGATGACCTGCTGGCCTTTTCGCGGGCGGGCCGCATCCAACATCAGCCGGAACTGGTGGAACTTGACACCCTGGTGCGTAGCCTGGCTGACATGCAGGGATTGCCGGCCGGTTTTCGACTCGTCTGCACCAATCAGGATGTTTCAACTGTGCGCACGCTGCGGGCGCCGTTGGAGATGGTGCTGCGCAACCTGATTGGCAACGCCATCAAACATCACCACCGTGGCGATGGTGTGGTTTCCGTGCATGTACAGCGCAACGGCGACCGCCTTGAATTTGTCGTGGCGGACGACGGCCCTGGCATCGCGCCTGCATATCATCAGCGTATCTTTGAAATGTTCCAGACGCTTCAACCACGGGACGAACGCGAGGGGAGCGGTATCGGGTTGGCTATCGTCAAAAAGGTGGTGGAGAGCCTGAATGGGGAAGTCTGGGTTGACTCTTCTGAACAGACCGGCGCCCGTTTTCACTTTACCTGGCCCATCTCTGCCTGATCGGCCTCATGGAAGGTTATCTGATAGTGATCGACAGGGTTGTTGATCCGCGGTGGTCACGGTACAATATAGCACCCACCTGATTGTTTGCTGGCCAGCCTAAGGAGAGGCTACCTATGCTTGACCAACCCTTCCATATCCTCCTGGTGGAGGATGATGATGTGGATGCTGAAGTTGTCATTCGCGCGTTTCGCCGCAATGCGATCAATAATTCATTCACCATTGTGCCCAATGGCATTGATGCCTTAAATTCCCTCCGTGGTGCGGAAGGACTGCCTCGCTTGCCCAGGCCCTTTGTGATTCTCCTCGACATCAACATGCCGCGCATGAACGGCATCGAATTTCTCCACGCGTTGCGCCAGGACGTGACGCTCAAACGGAGTATTGTCTTTGTCTTGACGACATCGAACAGTGATGAAGACAAAATGGCCGCCTACGACGAACAGATTGCCGGCTATCTGCTCAAGTCGCAGGCCGGGGATGATTTTATGAACGTGATCCGCCTGTTGGATTCATACCAGGCGGCTGTGGAATTTCCACCTGAGGTGGCCTAATGGGCGCACCGGTCCATTTGCTGTTGGTCGACGACGATGAAGTGGACCGCGAGCGCGTGCGCCGCCTGCTCGGGCTACCCTATACGTTGCAAGAATCGGCGACCGGCCAGCAAGCGCTCCAATTGGCGCGCACGCACCGGCCAGACTGTGTCCTGCTCGACTATCGCCTGCCTGATATCGGCGGATTGGAGCTTCTCCCCCAATTCACATTGTCGTACATTCCGGTCATCATCTTGACCGGCGAGGAAAGCCCCGAAGTCATTGTGCAGGCCATGCGCTTGGGCGCACAGGATTATCTGGTCAAGGGGCAGCTTTCGCAAATGGGCCTGGTTCACGCCATCAATAGCGCCATGGAGAAGGCGTCGATGCGCCGAGACATTGAGCAGAAGAACCAGCAACTGCGAGAGTTGGCTTCCGCCCTTACCCTGGCCGAGCAACGCGAGCGACGGCGAATTTCGCAAGTGTTGCATGACCACGTGCAACAGATCCTCTATGGGATTCAAATGCGCGCACACTTGATCGCGCTGGACTCATCCGGGCAAGATGAGCTCTGTGAACAGGCGCACGCGTTGGAAGCCCTTACACACGATGCGATCCGCATCACGCGTACGCTGACGGTGGAATTAAGCCCACCCATGCTCCACAATGAGGGGCTGGTTGCCGCTCTTCGCTGGCTGGCCAACCATATGGCTGATAATTATGGCTTGACTGTGAACATCCGCGCCGAGACGGATTATGAGAGCGGCAGTGAAGACCTTCAGGTGCTGCTCTTTCAACTGGTGCGTGAACTGCTGTTTAATGTGGTGAAACATGCTGGCGTTAAGCAGGCGCAAGTCTTGCTCTATGAGGAAGATAAACGAGTGTTGATCGAAGTCGTCGACCACGGCTGCGGCTTTGACCCTGTGCGCCTGATGCATGGCGGGCCTGATCAAGCCGGCTTTGGCCTCTATAGCATTCGTGAGCGTCTGGCGCTCTTTGGCGGGAGTTTGACCATCGACACTGCGCCGAATGCCGGTGTTCGCGCCCGCATTACCACTCCAATCCAATCGGCATGTGCGTCTACCCCAGGTGGGGATGCATGACCCACCTCAAACCGGAGCCCACCGAAATAACGCTTGGGGGTTCGACAGCCGCACCGACGAATGAGCATTGTCACAGCGTGATTCGGATAGGCGCCCAGTTGTGGCGGAGGGCTTGCAGGAACTTACCCTTGTAGGAACCTACTATGGTAAAGGTATTTGTTGTAGATGACCACCCGGTCGTGCGTCAGACATATCGACTATTGCTGCGGCGAGAAGCCGATATGGAGTGTTGTGGCGAAGCGGAGTCGGGTCAAGAGGCAGTGGCCAAAATTGTGGCGGTCAAGCCCGATATAGTCGTGCTCGACATATCGTTGCAGGGTGAGACCGACGGTGTTGCGCTGCTACAGACGCTGTGCGCCACCTATGAGCAATTGCCTGTCTTGGTGGTTTCGGGCCACGATGAGACTGTCTACGCCGAGCGGATGCTGCGCCTTGGCGCCCGTGGTTATGTCGCCAAAGGCGATGCTGTCGCCTTTTTGCACGCGTTGCGCCAGGTGGCTGCCGGCAAAGTCTACCAACGTGGAGACTAGGTGTTGCGCTGTTTTGCCCTATTTTCACATCAGCAGGGTTGAAACTCGCGTTTGACATCGTAAAGTCTCTTCAGCGACTGAAAATTGAGCGCCCTCAGATGCACTCGCCCGACCTCGATCTTTCTACCACTGTTGCATAGAAACTGAAACCGATGAGCGAAACCAACGAAATCAAACAAGACCCGCTCAACCATGCGCCCGACCAGGCCGAGACTGTGTTGGTGCTGATTGACGTGATCAACGATCTCGAGTTCCCCGGCGGCGAGAATCTGTTGGTGCATGCGCTGCCCATGGCCGAGCGCCTCGCCGCGTTCAAACGGCGAGCAAAGGAGGCAGGCATCCCCGTCATCTATGCCAACGATAATTTTGGGCGCTGGCGTTCAGATGTTCGTAAGCTCGTGCGTGACAGCCTCGACCATGACCGGCGTGGACGCCCGATGGTCGAACTGCTCCAGCCTGACGAAGATGATTACTTTATCCTCAAGCCCCGCCATTCCGCCTTCTACCAGACCAATCTAGACATTTTGCTCAAGTATCTGGGCGCCCAGGCGCTGATCCTGGCGGGTGTTGCCGGGGACATCTGTGTCCTCTTTACCGCAAACGACGCCTATATGCGCGAGTTTCGCGTCATCGTCCCCGCCGATTGCATCGCCTCGGAAAGCGCCGCCGACAATCAGCAGGCGCTAGCGCTGATGGAACGGGTGCTCAAGGCTGACATTACGCCATCGACCGAGCTAGACCTGACAAAACAGGCCGAGATTTGGTAGCGCCGCTCTATTCGAGTTGGGCGCGCACCTGTTGAAAATCAGCCAGCAGTGTCTGTTTTTGTTTTGCGGCATAGAGCGCAACCGCAGGATGGTAGAGGGGAACGACGCGGACCTCGCCATAGGGCGCGTGGGCGACCAGTGGCCGGCCATGCAGCGTGCTGATCTTTTGCCCGGCTTCGGGCATGGCAAAGTGGGTGAGTACAAACTGCATGGCAAAGCGGCCCAAGGTGGCGATCACCCGCGGCTGGATCAGCTCGATCTGGCGCGCCAGCAAGGGCGCGTAGATCCGAACTTCGTCGACCGTGGGGTCGCGGTTGTCGGGCGGGCGGTCTTTGACCACATTGGTGATGTAGACATCGGCGCGTTGCAGCCCAACTGAGGCCAGCAGCTCGTCCAGCAGCCGCCCGGAGGCGCCCACAAATGGCCGCCCTTGCCGCGCCTCTTCTTTCCCTGGCGCTTCACCAATCAGCATAAGACTCGCATCGTGATCGCCTTCGCCAATCACCGGGCGCCATCCTTGCGCCACCCGGTAGGTATAGAGCGGAGATGTCGTAAGCATCTCGATTTCATCCTCGATTGCGGCTAACCCCGCCTCGCGGTTGTTCTGATCTTGCATCGGCGCGCCTCTTCACTTTCTGACTCGAACCTGCCCAAAGTGACAGTCACTTTGAAAGTGACTGTCACTTTCACCTCATAGCAACTACGTGAAAACTGCCCTAGAGCGGCCAGAAGAACAGCACCAGCGGCACGGTCACCACATAGACAACGATTTCGACGGGGAAGCCTAATCGCCAGTAGTCGCCAAATTTGTACCCCCCCGGCCCCATGACCAGGGTATTGGATTGGTGTCCAATCGGGGTGAGAAAGTCACACGAGACCCCCACCGCTGTGACCATCAGAAATGGGTCGGGCGACACCCCAAAGCGCTCGGCAATGCTGATGGCCAGCGGCGCGATCAGCAAGGCCGCCGCCGCGTTGTTGAGCATAGGCGTGAGCAGCATCGCCGCGCCCAACACAATCATGAGCGCCACAACGGGCGACGCCTGCCCCGCAACCGCATAGAACTGTTCGGCCAGCCAATCGGTGCCGCCGGTCGTCTCCAGCGCATCGGCCACCGGGATCATGGCGCCCAGCAGCACGATCACCGGCCACTCAATGCTGGTGTAAAGCTCGCGCAAAGGCACCAGCCCCGCTATGACCATGATCACAGCTGCGGTCATGATCGCCACTTCAATGCGCAGCAGGCCCAGTGTGGCGCTCAGGATTGCCGCCGCAAAGACCAACAGGCCAAACCAAATGCGCTGCGGCTGGCCAAAGCGCAGATTCCGTTCGGCCAGCGGCAAAATGCCCAACGTCGGTAACACCTCTACAAGGGTTTGGTTAGACCCTTGCAACAGCAACACATCACCGGCGGAAAAGCGGATGTCGCCCAGCCGTTCGCGCAGGTCGGCGCCTTGACGCGCCACTGCCAGCAGGTTGATGCCAAAGCGCCGGCGCAGATTCATGGCGCGCACCGTACGCGCCACCAGCGGTGATTCAGCCGTCACCACCGCCTCCACCAGTTCCACTTCCTCAGAGCGGAGTATCTGTTCATCCAGCCCTTTGATGCCAACCAATTCCAGGTTATGCGCCTCAACCAACGTTTTGAGCGCTGCGGCGTCAGACTGGATGATCAGAATATCGCCCACCTGAAATTGTAATGAACTCGGTGGCGCCAACATGCGCTGTTCGTCGCGGATCAGCCCCGCCACCACAACGTCTGTATTGGCGAGCATGGGCACGTCGCGCAGCTGTTTGCCCACCAGCTTGGAGCGGGCGGTCAGGCGCACCTCAGTCAGATATTCGCTGATATGGAACATCTCTTCACGAGAGCGTTGTGCATTGCGTTCGGGCAGCAGCCAGCGACTGGTGAGCAACATGATGGCGATACCGGCGAAGGCGACGCCGGCGCCGACCGGTGTAAAATCGAACATGCCAAATGGGGCCTCGCCGGTGCGTGCGCGCAACGTGGCGATGATGATGTTGGGGGGCGTGCCGACCAGGGTCATCATGCCGCCCAGCAGCGAGGCATAGGCCATGGGCATGAGGAGACGCGAGGGTGAAAAGCCAAAGCGTCGCGCCACTTGAATCCCCACGGGCATGAGCAACGCTACTGCGGCTACATTGTTCATAAAAGCCGAACAGAGTGCGGTCAGCGTGGTGATGGCGCCAATCTGAAGCGCGGGCCGGTCGCCGATGCCTAGAAGCCAGTTGGCCAGCACATCCGCCACACCTGAATTGACCATTGCGCGCGTGATCACAAGCACGCCGGCCACGGTGATTACTGCCGGATGGCCAAACCCGCTAAAGACCGTGTCGCTGGCAATGATCCCAGAAATGGCCAATATCAAGAGGGCGACCAGGGCGACGACATCATAGCGCCAGCGTTCCATGATAAACAGAATGAGAGCGCCAACCAAAACAATTGAAACAATCAGCGGTTCAAGCATGGCTGCCACCTGTGAAGTCGTTCAAGAGATTGAGATGAAGAAAAATGAAGGATACAAAAAGACGCATGTTCTCGCGAGGCTTGGCGAACTGGAGCGTAATGATGGGTGAGGATGGCCTGGAGTTGCCTACACGCCGGATGGCGTCTCTGGAGTATGCAATGCGAGAGCGACCCCTTTACAATTTCGGATGAAGGTATGCCGGTCAAGTGGAGCGTATGGTAGCAGACGAGGGACAAATCGACAAGGTTCGC
>JAHDWG010000181.1:12939-13848 GCA_023384495.1 Caldilineaceae bacterium | reverse complement strand
AGGCCGCCGATGATGAAGGTGTAGCCCGTGCGCGGCATCCGGCTGAGCAAGCCACCCATATTGCGCATATCTTGCGGGTCTTCCGGGTTGAGCCGTCCATCTCGGCGCAGCACCCAGGCCGGCTCAGCATGGCCGTGACCGTGGTCGTCGTCGTGTTGCGCAGCCTGTTCATGCCCGTGGCCATTGCCGTCATCCTTGCCGTGCTCATGGACATGATGCAGCCCATGCTCCACCCCATGGATCACGCTGCCCGACCCCAAGAAGAGAAGCGCCTTAAAGAAGGCGTGGGTAATCAGATGAAAAAGCGCCGCCACATAGGCGCCGATGCCAATCGCCGCCACCATAAAGCCGAGCTGGCTGATCGTCGAATAGGCCAACACGCGTTTGATATCCCACTGGGCGACAGCGATTGTCGAAGCAAAGAGCGCAGTAAAGGCGCCAATGAAGGCGACAAAGGTCATCGCGGCGGGCGCCGTTTCCGCCACCATGGCGTACATGGGGAACATGCGCACCAACAGGAAGACGCCTGCCGAAACCATGGTCGCCGCATGGATCATTGCGCTGACAGGGGTGGGGCCCTCCATTGCATCGGGCAACCAGACATGCAGCGGGAACTGAGCGCTCTTGCCCACGGTGCCAAAAAAGATGAGGATGGCAATCAACGCCAGCCACGACACGCCCAGCCCCGGCACGGTCTGATCGGCAATGTGATGAAGGTTGTCATAGGCCAGAATATCGGCAAAGCGGAGCGTACTCGGGACGCTCAGCACATAGAGGAACATCATGCCAACGAGCATGATGACATCGCCGATGCGTGTGGTCATAAAGGCCTTGATCGAGGCTGCCTGCGCCGACTTCTTCTCATACCAGAAGCCGATCAGCAGGTAGCTACAAAGGCCCATGATTTCC
>JAHDWG010000181.1:0-12929 GCA_023384495.1 Caldilineaceae bacterium | reverse complement strand
TCCCAGAATACAAAAAAAGTCAGCAGCGAGTTGGCCACAATCAGCCCCAACATGCCGGTGGCGAAGAGGCTGATATAAGCCATAAACCGGCTGTAGCGAGGGTCCTTCCCTTGTTTGTATGAGAGCGGATAGACTGCGCTGCTCAGATGGGGCGGGAAGGTCATATAGCCGCTGGCATAGATAAAGATCATCACAAGCAAAAACGAGCTCATAAAGAGCATGAGCGCGTTCGCCGGGTCTACCTGGTAGCCAATCACAAACTCGCTGGCGCCCGTGGGGATCGAAAAGAGACGGCCCTCATGGGGGTGTTCACCGAAATGGTCGGTGAAAAACGCCGTAAACGCAATCGGCCAACTGAGCAGCAAGCTGACCACTGCGCCGCCAATGGCGGTCATGGCGCTGACTGTTTTGTTCGAATTCAAAAAGAGCACGATTGCAACAAACGCCAAAAACGGTGGCACCGGCACAAGCCAGGCTAAGTTCAAAAATCCTTCCATGGAGCAACCTCGATATGAGAACCTCGTAATGGATGGTGAAAACCGTCTCTATTTTTTCCCAACGCTCTGCGACCGCTTCTTCCGCGGTGGCAACGCCTTGACAGGGTGGTGACGAAAGCTCTCAATCCAGTTGCCAACCCCATAGCCGACAACTGCCCCGACACCCGCCAACGCCAGAAACATCAAATCGTTCGGCAACCGCATGAGGGTGCCCACGCCCACAAAAAGTACAGCCCCCAAAATGCCAGCAATCAAGAGTCTGCGCTGGGCGGCCTTGCGCATTCTGGCTTCAGCCAGCAACGCCTGCGCATTACGAAACCGGGGAGCGTGCTTCACTACCTCGTTTAGCGCATAGACAGCGCCAGTAAAGTTGCCCTGCGCCATCTTTTCTTGGGCCATGTTGTAGAGGAACTCACACTGCTCCTCCAACGTGCCTTCCAATAGTTGTTTTGGCATATCGTACGAATGGGCGAGGAGTAAGTAGAAGTCATCTCAAAATCAGCTGTAATGCTCGAACACTCCGCCTGATACAGGGGGGCGCAGCGATATATGAGATAAGCTCTAGTTCCGTTGAGCAAAAGCTGCCCCGGCGCACATTGCGCCTCGCCCATCCTCCTTACCTGGTGCGCTACCCCTTCAACAAATCCAACTTATCGAGATTGACCGTTCTGCGGTTGCGATAGATGGAAATGATCAACGCCAGCCCTACCGCCACTTCGGCAGCCGCCACCGCGATCACAAACAATGCAAAGATCTGACCGTCTAGTCGCTCGGGGTATGGGCCATGACGCCAAAAGGCGACCAGGTTGATATTGACGGCGTTGAGCATGAGTTCGATCCCCATGAGCACGGCAATGGCATTGCGCCGCGCCAGCGCGCCATACAACCCGCACGAAAAGACAAATCCCGCCAACACCAGATACCAGCTTAATGGAACCATAATGATTTCTCTCGACTGCTCAATCGGTCATTATTCAATCAGTCATTGCCAGTCATTGTGCAATCAGTGATTGTTCAATTAGTCCTGGACACGCAGGGGGATGAGCGTCATCCCGCCTGGCCCCTGACCCTTGACAAAATGACAAGTTCAGTAGATCACGATTCATGTGCTATGGGCCAGCCCGTGATTGGCCCGACGACGGGTCATGGACCCGTCTTGAGAGCGGAGATCGTGAAGTGCTGAAATTACGCCTTGCGGTCGCGGGCCAACAAAATGGCGCCGGCCAGCGCCACAAGCAGCAGCACGGCCATCAACTGAAATGGCACCAGGTAGTCGGCCACAAAGAGATAGCCAAGTTTTGCAATGATCTGCTCACCGGTTGTCGACCCCACGCGGGCAAAGCCGCCCCAATCCAAAGAAGCCAGTTCAGCCGGTTCAGAAGGGCCGGGCCAGGGTGTCTGGGCCATCAGGCCCATGAGCAACAGGCCAAAGAGGCCGATGACCAATGATGAGGTGAGCCATTGCCGGTTTACGGGTGATGTTGCGCCAAACATCATGCCGCGTGTGAGCATGATGGCAAAGGTGATGAGCGTAGAGATCGCGCCGACATAAATGAGGACTTGGCTCACCGCAAGAAACTCCGCTTCGAGCATGGCGTAGATGCCGGTAACCCCAAAGAACGAACCCACCAGCGCCAGCGCATTGTGAAAGAGGTTGCGGGCCAACACCACCGTCAGGGCCATCACCGCTGTAAAAAGGGCCAATGCCAGAAAGACTGCCTGCTGTAGGGTTGGAATGGGTGGCGGCGGAAATAGCTGTTGTAAGATTTCCATGTGAAATCCCCAAATTACCTTCGCTGTCAATCGCTACTGAAAAACGGTGAACGCGCGATGCACGGCATCAAACGCCACTTTGGCTAGAATTTATCTCAGAATCGACGTCAATCACCAGCCGGCTGCATCGAACCAATAAGCGTCTTTGGCTCAAAGGCGCGCTTGGTGCGGATCTGTTCGCTGCGGAGATGGCGCCCCAGCACCTGCAAGACGACGCCAATCACAGCCAGATTGCCGATCAGAACCAACAGATATTGCATGGTTGCGCCAATTGGCAACTTCAACGCCAACATCTGCACAAGGATGAGCGCCAACACAAGCGGCACGAGCACCTTCCAGGCAAACGACATCATCTGGTCAACACGCACACGGGGGAAGGTGCCCTTGATCCATTGGGTGACAACGTAAAGCCCAAACCCTTTGAGCAAAAAGTAGAAAAGCCCCAAAATCGGAAACCGGTCGGCAAAAGGGCCTTGCCAGCCGCCCATAAACAGAATGACAAAGATGGCGCCCAAAAAGAAGGTGTTGAGAAACTGGGCCAGGAAAAACATAGCGAATTTCATGCCCGAATATTCGATGTGGAAGCCGGCAATCAACTCAGACTCAGCCTCTAGTAGGTCAAACGGGGTCTGCTCCCCTTCGGCCAGCGCAGAAATAAAGTAGATCAGCGCAGCGCCCGGCAAGAGGAAGAGAAACCAACCGACCCCCAAGTTGAAGCCGGGGAAAAGCTCCAGCCCCTGCGCCTCTGTGATCGCGCCCATGCGCATGCTACCCACCAACAACACCGGCGCAAACATGGCCAACACCATGGGGATCTCATAGCTGAGCAACTGAGCCACCACGCGAAACCCGGCCAGCAGGGCATATTTGTTGTTGCTGGCCCACCCCGCCATCAGCGCCGACATAATGCCAATCGAACCCAACGCCACCAGATAGAGCACGCCGATGTTGAGATCCACGCCGATAAGGCCAGGCGCAAACGGCATGACCGCCAGAGCAAGGATCACGCCAAAGACCGCAAGCAGCGGGGCCAGTGTGTAGGCAATCATATCGGCATTGGCGGGGCGGATGTCTTCCTTAGAGAGTAACTTGAGCGCATCCGCCACAGTTTGAAAGAGGCCGTAGGGCCCAATCCGGTTTGGGCCGATGCGATCCTGCATACGGCTAATCGCCTTGCGCGTGATCCAAATCAGGACAAGCGCCAACACTGGGCCGATGCTCGCAAGGACGATTGCGCCCACCGAAAGCGCAATCACAACAGCCGCCTCTTCGGGCAACCCTAAATGCGACAAAAGCCCGCTGAGCGATTCACTCCACTGCTCCATCTTCACGTCTCCTGTTACCACATGGGGTAATCACTGATTTCGGCGGTTTAGTTCCACTCCAGCGCGCCCTTACGCCATTCCAAGAAGAGACCCAGTGTTAGGATCAAGACAAAAGTGATGGCGGCCAACACAGCAAATAGGTTCAACTGGGCATAGGCGAGCGCAATGGGGAAGAGGAAGATGATTTCAACATCAAAGATCAAGAAAATCAGACCGATCAGATAGTATTGCGCACGGAACTGCACCCACGTATCGCCGATCGTTTCCACACCGCTCTCATAGGTCGCTGTCTTGATCGGATCGGGTCGCCGGGGGCCCAACAGCCAACCCAGAACGACGGCCACCGCCGGCAAAACAAATGCGAAGATGCTCAGGATCAAGATAAATCCATACTGGGTCAGCATGGCATGACTCCATCGTGCTTGAAACAACAGTGCTTGAAATTGTCTGCAAAAATGCTCTCATACATGGCGGCATGGCCCGCCTTGTTGCCAACTCAGGCCACATTGGCCGACCTGGTTTGACCTGGTTTGACCTGGCGACGCCAAGTGCTATTGCCAAATTTTCAAACCGGCACTGCGCCACATCGACCGCGCCCATTCTAGGGTGCGGCGCCCGTTTGTGTAGAAAAGAACAAACGCAATTGGTATGGTAGCATACGCACGGGAGAACCGTAAAATTCCGTCGCAGCTATTCGGCATTTGCTTCGACGCGCACGCCAACCGGCGCCCCAAGACCGCCAAAATCGCGCCCTACAATCGCGGCGAAGATACTAGCCGTTGGCGTGGCGCAAGAGCCCAAATGGCTCGCACAACCTCGCATAACAGAGGACGATTGTAGCATATGCACAAGTAGAAAGCCAAACCCAGCTTATCATGTTCGATTTTTCACAAGCTTCGACAGAGTTTGACAGAGCGTCGCGGGCGTGATAGCATTACGTGCCTGGTGGGGAAATCCGATTCCGCCCATGCATCAAGCCAGAATATGCAGCATATAGCAGCATCTATATGCTGCACATATCGAGGCGAAATCAGGACAAGAACACGCGTTGGACAGATGCGACAGGTGCAATAGACGCTCCCTTGACACCCAATATTCAGGCTGATTCATGCTGTGTTCTGTTGCCAAGTGAATGATTATCCGAAATCTCTGATACGCGCCATCTAGCCTCACGCCGGCTGCGTATCGAGTGCATCTGTGAGGATGGACCTGTGGCTATAAGCTATTTGCCTCTACTGATCGCGATTGTCGTTGTGACCGGCTTTGGCGTCATTGCTGTCGCCATGCCGCACTTTCTCGGCCCCAGCCGCCGCAACAAGCAGAAGTTACAGCCTTACGAATCCGGCATCATCCCTTTTCATGACGCTCGCCGCCCGTTTCCCGTCAAATATTATCTGGTGGCCATGCTCTTCATCCTCTTCGATATTGAAGTCATCTTTATGTTCCCCTGGGCTGCCGTCATGCGTCAACTGCGTGACAATTACTCGGTGATGTTTGCACTGGCGCCTATGGGCTTCTTCCTATTGATCTTGGTGGTCGGCCTTGTCTATGAGTGGCGAAAAGGCGCACTGGATTGGGATTGATCAATTGTGAACTGAGAATTGAGAATTGAGAATTGAGAATTGCTAATGAAACCCCGGCAAGGCTCATACACTCATTGACAATTCACCATGAGCGAGGTGGCGATGGGTCTCGAAGAACAGATACCTGAAGGGGTATTGACGACAAATCTAGAAAAGTTGCTCAACTGGGGGCGCCAAAATAGCACCTGGCCCCTTGCCTTTGGTCTGGCTTGTTGCGCCATGGAGATGATTGCCACGGGCACGGCTCGCCATGATATAGCCCGCTACGGCTCCGAACTCTTCCGCGCCAGCCCACGCCAGGCCGACGTGATCATCGTATCGGGCCGCGTCAGCAACAAGATGGCCCCCGTGATCAAGCGGCTGTACGATCAAATGTCTGAACCGAAATGGGTGATTGCTATGGGCATTTGCGCCAGCGCCGGTGGCCCCTTTAACAATTACGCCATTATCCAAGGCGTCGACAAGATCATCCCCGTCGATGTCTATGTGCCCGGCTGCCCTCCCCGCCCTGAAGCATTGCTCTTTGCGCTCGATAAGCTACGCGAGAAGCAAGGGCGCGAGACCATTCGCCAATACAAACAGCTCAAAGAGCAGAGCGTCTTTCTGCCGGGCGCTGACCCCGAATCACTCGACGCGCTACGGCAAAAACAGCTTGCGTAACCAGCATCGCGGAGAACCTCATGCTCAATGTCTCGCCTATTCATCGGCCGTATGAGACGCTGCCCGGATTAAATGACCCGACGATCCCCGCCCTGGCGCCCCTGCCCACGGGCGAAAGCGCCGACACGGCGCAGATCGTCCAACGGTTTGGTGAAGATATGCTGGCCGCCGGCCTGAACAATGGGCAGCAGGTCGTCTATGTCGACGCTGGTCGCCTGGTCGAGCTAGCCCGTTTCCTCAAGAGTGAGCCGGCCTTGGCCTATGAAGCGCTCATCGATGTCACTGCGGTCGACCGTCTCAAGCTGCCCATCCCCCGCACCGGCGAAGGGAGCGAGCGCTACCACGGCGTCTACCAGTTCCGCTCATACAAGCACAAAAAGCACCTGATGGTTGTCTGCCCCGCGCCTGGGGAAGACGAGCCGTCGCTGCCAACATTGACCACCGTCTATGAGGGCGCAAACTGGCCCGAACGCGAGGTGATGGACCTCATGGGCCTCACCTTCACAGGGCACCCCGACCCGCGCCGTATCCTCATGCCCGAACGGTGGACCTATCACCCGCTGCGCAAGGATATGCCGGTTGGGGGCGAAGAAGTGCCCTTCTCGATGACCTTTGATGACCCTGAGTTTGAGACGCTCGGCAAACAGATCCTGCCGTCAGAGAGTGCCCCACCTACACTCCCACCAGGGATGAGCATGGAGAACATGGTCCTCAACATGGGGCCTCACCACCCCAGTACGCATGGCGTGTTGCGCCTGGTGGTGGAGCTGGACGGCGAGAGCGTGGTCAATGTCGACCCCGACATCGGCTACCTCCACAGCGGCTTTGAGAAGACGGGCGAGAACAAACGCTATAAGGACTTTGTCTACTACACCGACCGCATGGACTATCTCTCGGCCATGAATAACAACTATGGCTATGTGCTGGCGGTGGAGCAGATGCTCGGGCTCGAGATTCCCGAACGGGCGCAAGTGATTCGGGTGATCATGAGCGAGCTGCAACGGTTGGCGTCGCACCTGTTTTGGCTGGCCACCCATAGCCTCGACCTGGCCGGCGCTGGCCTCAGCACGATGATGTACGCCACCCGCGAGCGAGAACGCATTCTCGATCTCTTCGAGATGGTCTGCGGCGCACGGTTGACCACGAGCTACATTCGTATTGGCGGTGTTTGGCGCGATCTCCCCCCCGCCTTTCTGGAAAACGTCAACGACTTTGTCAAAATCATGCCCGGCAAGCTCGATGAGTATGAGCGGATGTTGGGCACAGGCCCGCTCTGGCGTGAACGGCTCGAAGGCATCGGCAAGGTAAGCCGGGCAACGGCCATCGATATGGGGCTCACAGGCCCGATGCTGCGCGGCAGCGGTGTCGATTGGGACCTGCGGCGCGACATGCCCTACGGCGGCTACGAGAATTACGATTTCAAGGTGCCGGTGAGCAATGCGGGCGATGGCTATGGCCGCTACCATGTACGCATGGAAGAGATGCGCCAGAGCATACGCATCATCGAACAGGCAATGGCCAACCTGCCCGATGGCCTGTTCAAGACCGACGAACGCAAAGTCAGCCTCCCCCCTCGCGCCGAACTGGATATCAGCATGGAAGCGCTCATCCACCACTTCAAGCTGGTGACAGAAGGCTTCCGCGTACCGCCGGGGATGGTCTATCACGGCATTGAAGCCAGCAAAGGTGAGTTGGGGTTCTTCATTTACAGCGATGGCTCGGCTGTGCCCTATCGGCTGCACGTACGCGGCCCCAGCTTCAACAATCTCTACGCCATCAGTCATATGAGTCGGGGTCACATGCTGGCCGACATTGTCGCCAACATCGGCACCCTCGACATTGTATTGGGCGAAGTGGACCGATAGGCCGCGGATTGGGCTGATTAGCGCGGCGGATGCTGAAGCATGCTGAACTTACCGAGATCATCATCGGGGCGTTCTATGCCGTGTACAATGGTCTCGGCTATGGCTTTCTGGAAAAGGTGTACGAAAACGCAATTGGCGCACGAGCTAACGAAACGTGGCCTACGCGTGAAACAGCAGGAACGAATATTTGTTCACTATGATGGTCGTCTCGTAGGCGAGTACTATGCTGACATCCTAGTGGAAGATAAGATCATTTTAGAGTTGAAGGCGGCAGAGGAATTGAATGAAGCCTTTACCGCCCAGTTGCTGAACTACTTGAAAGCAACAACGTGCGAAGTCGGGTATGTGATGAACTTTGGCCCCGAGCCAAAATACGAACGCCGCTACTTCAGCAACGAACGCAAAAAAACACGGCAAAAATAATCCGCGCCAACCCGCCTTATCCGCGGTCTATAGTTTAGGAATCTGACGATGATGCTGACCGAATCGATGCGTGCTGAAATTCGCGCCGCAATGGCCCGCTACCCAGAAGGCCGCCAGCGTTCAGCAGTGCTGCCGGCGATCTATATTATCCAGCGCGAGTTTGGTTATTGCCCGGTTGAGGCGCAGAACGAACTTGCGGCCATGCTCGACCTGGAGCCGGCTGAAGTGGGCGCGGTTGTGGGCTTTTACAATATGTTCCATGAAGAGCCTAAAGGCGAATACCACATTGAGGTGTGCACCAACGTGCCCTGTATGTTGCGCGGCGCCGGCCAATGCATGGACCATCTGGAAGAAAAACTGGGCGTCCACCACGGGGAAAAGACCGAAGATGGGCAGTTTGCCCTCGACCATATGGAATGTCTGGGCGCCTGCGGCAATGCGCCCATGGTTTCGGTGACCGAACAAAAGACCGGTCGCATCCGCTATTTCGAAGAGATGCACACCGAAGCGGACGTAGACAAGTTCCTCGCTGTGCTCAAGAATGGTCACGGCTTTGTTTCCATCGAACGGTGGACGCCCGCGGCAGACCCCGACGGCGTGGGCAAGCCCGCCGGCCCGTGGACGGTGGGGGGCATGGAGACGCGCTATCTCACCGGCCGCGTCGAGAAGCCGGCCAGCCACCAGATCGATTCCTACCTGGCCGATGGCGGCTATGCCACGGCCCAGCAGGTTGTCACGGCCATGCAGCCGACTGAGGTCGTCGAGGCCATCAAGGCCAGCGGGCTGCGCGGACGCGGCGGCGCCGGCTTCCCCACCGGGGTCAAGTGGGGCTTTTTGGCCCCGGCCAAACCCCGCTATCTGGTAATCAACGCCGATGAGTCTGAGCCGGGCACCTTCAAAGACCGGATCATCATGGAGTATGACCCACACCAGCTCATTGAAGGCATCATCATTAGCGCCTTTGCCATTGAAAGCGAACAGGCGTACATCTATATCCGCGGGGAATACTATTTTGCCGCCACACGCCTGATGGACGCCATCGAAGAGGCCAAAGCCAAGGGCTACCTGGGCAAGGGCATCTTTGGCACAGACAAGAACCTGGAGATCGTGGTGCACCGCGGGGCCGGCGCCTATGAGTGCGGCGAAGAGACGGCGCTGCTGACGAGCCTGGAAGGCTATCGCGGCCACCCCCGCATGAAGCCGCCCTTCCCCGCTGTGGCCGGCCTCTATGCCAAACCGACCATTGTCAACAATGTGGAGTCGATCTGCAACGTGCCCCACATCATGAAGCATGGCGTGGACTGGTACAAAGGCTATGGCACCGAGAAGAGCACGGGCATCCGCATCTTTTGCCTTAGCGGCAATGTCAAGCGCCCCGGCCTCTATGAGTTGCCCCACGCCACGCCGCTGCGCGATCTGATCTACACCTACGGCGGCGGCCCAGAGCGCGAGGATGCGGCCATCAAGGCGGTCTGCCCGGGCGGCCTCTCGATGAAGCTGCTCACGGCGGACCAACTAGACACGCCCCTCGACTATGAGGCGGTGGCGGCGGCGGGTTCGTTGCTTGGCTCGGCTGGCATCTTTGTGATCGATGAGCGCGCTTCGATGGTCGAAGTGGCCCGCCGCACGGTCGCCTTCTATCGCGAGGAGAGTTGCGGCAAATGCACCCCCTGCCGCGAGGGCACCGGCTGGCTCGAAAGCATCCTCGAACGGATCGAGGCGGGCGAAGGGCGCACCAAAGACCTGGCGCTGATGGAGCACATCACCAAGTTTATCGCCGGCAAGAGCTTCTGTCCCTTTGGCGATGCCGCCGTTTGGGGGTTGCAGAGCAGCCTGGCCAAGTTCCGCGGCGAGTATATCGAGTTGATCCAAAAGACCAACCCGGATGAAGAAGCGCCCGCACTGCCCATTCGCCCCATCTATCGGCCTGATACGGGCGCCCCCAGCACGCTGCATGACAGCACGCTGGCCCCTGTCGGAGAATCACCGCTCAATCGGGACGTGGTGGTGGCGGGGGATTGAACGGCCCTTTGTACAAAAAAGCTGCCGACAAAGACGACGCGCCGGGTGCGTTCCCCTGATGGGGTATGCCACTGACTGTGAATCTGTTGTCAAGGCTTGCGTAACCTGCATTGTAAAGTGGTTGCGCTGCTGGCTTTCCCTATTGCAGGATCGACCTGAGCCAGATTCTACCCGAATGAGAGAATCACTGACCTATGACTGATCTCGTCAACCTGACCATTGATGGCCGCCCGGTTGCTGTCCCCAAGGGCACGCTCGTGGTAGACGCCGCCGCCGAGCTGGGCATCGAAATTCCTGTCTTCTGCAGCCACCCCAAGCTCGACCCGGTGGCCTGTTGCCGCATGTGCCTGGTGGAGATCAGCGGCCCGCGCGGCATGATGCTCCAGACGGCCTGCTCGGTGCCGGTGGGCGAAGGCATGGAAGTACGGACAGATTCACCCATTGTGCAGGAAACACAAGAAGCGACGCTCGCCTTTATCTTGCTCAATCACCCCCTGGACTGCCCCATCTGTGACAAAGGCGGTGAGTGCCCACTGCAAGATCAGACGATGCGCTATGGCCCCGGCATCAGCCAACTGGTGGAGCCGAAACGCCACAAGAACAAGCATTATCTGATCTCTGACACCATCGTGTTGGATCAGGAACGGTGCGTGGTCTGCTGGCGCTGTATCCGCTATCTGGAGGAATGGGAAGACAAGCCGCAGCTTGGTCTCTTCGAGCGCGGGGGCGAGACCATTATTGACATCCAGCATGGGAAACCAGTAGACGCCAAGACCGGCGGCAATATCATTGACATCTGCCCGGTGGGCGCGCTGACCAACCGCGTGGCTCGCTTTGCGTATCGCCCGTGGGAGATCGAGCGCACGCCCAGCATCGATCCCCACTTTGCCACCGGCGACAATATCCGCATTGATACACGCACTCACAAAATCCGCCGCATTGTGGGCCGCGAGAACATGGCTGTCAACGACCAGTGGATCGCCGACAAGACCCGCTTTGCCTACGAGTGGGTCAACAGCGAAGAGCGGTTGACGACGCCATTGGTGCGCAAAAACGGCGAGTTGACGCCAGCCAGTTGGAGCGAGGCGCTACAGGCAGTGGCCGACAAGCTCAAAGCCATCAAAGCCCAGGCCGGCCCCGACGCCATCGGCGGCCTCGGCAGCGCCAAACTCTCCAACGAGGCGAACTATCTGTTCCAGCGCTTCCTGCGCCAGATGGTGGGCACCAATAACATCGACCACCGCGATGGCGGGGATGTGGCGGCCCTGCCGACTGGGTTGCCCGCCATCGCCGATATCATGAAGCCCCAATATGGGCCCGACCCCAAGGTCGATCTGATTGTGCTCTTTGGCTTTGACCCCAGCGAAGAAGCGCCGATCCTCGACCTGCACCTCAAGCGCGCCGTGCGCCGAGGCAAGGCGAAACTCATCATTGCGCACCCGCGGCGGATCGAGTTGACCCGCTACAACGGCCCCTATCTGGGCTACCGCCCCGGCAGCGAAGCGACACTGCTCAGTGGCTTGCTGCGCTATGCCGCCGCACAAAAACTTGATGCCCAAGATGCCGTCGCCTCTCTGATCGCCGCCGACGATGATGCGTTGCGCTCGATCTGCGGCGTCGACCCCGGAGTCGCCAGACAGGCCGCAGACATGTTGGTCGCCAGCAACAACGCATTGATCATCTATGGCCCGCTGGCGGCGCGTGGGGCAACCGGCTTGCAGGCCCGCAATGGGCTGATCAACCTGGCGCACCTAACCGGCCACTACGAGCGGCTCGCCTATGTCGGTCTCGATGCCAACAGCCAAGGGTGTCGGGACATGGGTGTGCTGCCCGACTCGCTGCCCGGCCACGCGCCGCTCGATGACCAAGCGGCGCGCCAGCGGCTGCAAGCGCTCTGGGGCGGGTCGCTGTCCACTACGCCAGGCAAGACCTACAGTCAGATGCTCAACGCTGCCGGCGGCGAAATCAAGGCCCTCATGGTCATGGGCGCCAACCCGGCCAGCGAGCGCCCAACGTGGGCCGCCAACCTGGCCAAACTCGAATTCCTGGTGGTGCAGGAACTCTTCCTCACCGAAACGGCGAAGTTGGCCGATGTGGTGTTGCCCGCCGTCAGTTGGGCCGAAGAGAACGGCGTCTTTACCAATTGCGAACGGCGGCTCCAGCGTGCGCCTAAAGCCCTGCGCAACCCGCACAGCAAGGCCGCGCCCGATTGGATGATCCTCGATCACCTGGCCACACGCATGGGCAACAACTGGCCCTATGCCGATGTGAAGGGCGTCACTGCCGAAATCACGCAGGCGGCCCCCATCTACGCCGGGCTAACGTGGGATGCGCTCGGCGACCAGGGGGTGCAGTGGGACGCAAGCCTGGTTCGCCCCCAGCCGGTCTATCGCGCAGCAGAGCAGTTGCCCCTGCCGGCGCCCACGGGTGATCAACTGGCGCTGGTCACTGGCGCGGTTACCTATGATGGCGGCACGCTCTTCTATCAAGGCGAGGTGATGCCCCAGCTCGCCTTCCCGGCGGCGGTGGTGCTCAACCCGGTTGACGCTGCTCGACTCCAGGTGGAGGAGGGCGCGGCGGTCACCGTGCGCAACGCCAATGGCGAACTCAGCGTTGCAGTCAAACTGGATGCTCAGGTTCAGCCTGGCGCGGCGTGGGTGCCCGAAGGTTTGCCTGGCGCACCCGTCGGCGCCTTGCTCAACGGAAGCGATGTCGTGTTGGTAACGATTGCGAAATAGTGGGTGAGACGGAGCAATTATGGACTGGCTAAACCAAATCATT
>JAHDWG010000180.1 GCA_023384495.1 Caldilineaceae bacterium | reverse complement strand
GCGCGATGCCACGGTTTGAACGGATACTTTGCCAGCGCTTCTTCGTTGAGGTCGATGCCGAGGCCGGGCGTCTCGGGGATCTCCAGATAGCCGTTCACCAGTTTGATTGGCTCGTCGACGATCGCGCGGCGGGCGCCTTCGTCATCGGCATGGTATTCGAGAATGAGAAAGTTGTGGGTACTGGCGGCAAAGTGGACATTGACCGCCGTCGCCACCGGGCCACAGGGGTTGTGGGGCGCCACGGTGACGTAGTGGGCGTCGGCCAGCGCGGCGATCTTTTTCTGTTCCCACAGCCCGCCGGCCACGCAGATGTCGGGCTGGATGATGTTGACCGCTTGCAGACCGAGCAGCTCGCGAAATTCGTAGCGGGTGTAGAGCATCTCGCCCGTAGCCAGCGGCACGTCGACCAGTTCGCGCAGCCTGGCCATGGCGTCGCGGTTTTCGGGGCGCAGCGGCTCTTCCACAAACATAGGGCGGAAGGGAGCGACCACCTTGCACAGCTCCACCGCGCGCGAGATCTCGAAGAGACGGGCGTGGGGGTCAAGGCCGATGTCGATATCGTCGCCCACCGCCTCGCGCACCGCGGCCACGCGCTTCTCGGTCTCGCGCAGCGCCTTGTTCCAGGGCATGGCCTGCCAGTTGGGGGGCAGCGGACCGATCTTGAGTGCGGTGTAACCATACTTTTCGATCAAGCGGACCGAATTGTCCGCCATCTCTTGCGGGTCGTGGCCACCGGGGTTTTGATAGACGCGGATCTTATCGCGGCACTTGCCGCCCACCAGCCGGTAGACGGGCAGCCCGGCGGCCTTGCCGGCAATGTCCCACAGCGCATGCTCGATGCCGCTGATGGCGGCGTTGAGCACCATGCCGCCGGGGAAGCGCGAGCCGGCGTACATCAACTGAAAGAGCCCTTCGATGTCGCGCGGGTCGCGGCCGGTGAGCCAGCCTTCAAAGTCGCGGATGCACTCGACGGTGGCCTTGTCGGGCCCGCATGAGTAGGCTTCGCCCACGCCATAGATGCCTTCGTCGGTGTGCACCTTGACATAGGGGATATTGCGATGGCCCATGTTGACGAGGAAGGTGTCGATTTTGGTGATCTTCATGGTGGTCACTTGTCAGGGTTTGCATCTCAGTGTTTGTGTGTCAATGAGCATCGGCGACCAGACGAGCCACCGAGGCCGCTTGTTTTGTGGTATAGGCGGATGACCAGCAACAAATGATAGGCAATTTAGCCTTTGAGGCCCGTCGTCACAATGCCGCGCACAAAGTACTTTTGCGCCACAAAAAAGAGCACAAGCGAGGGCAAAGCCACAATCAACGAAGCGGCCATCAAGATCGCTTCGCGAGGCTCGTCATTTTCAAACGGGTTGACCATGAAATAGCGCAACCCAATCGAGAGCGTGAATTTGTCTTGCGTATTGAGGAAGATCAGGGGGCCGATAAACTCATTCCAGTGTTGCAGGAACGAGAAGATGGCCACAGTGGCCAACGCCGGGCCTGAGAGCGGCAGGATGATGTTCCAAAAGATGCGTACCGACGAGGCGCCGTCGAGCTTGGCCGCTTCGTCCAAATCGCGCGGGATGGTCATAAAGAATTGGCGCAGCAGAAAGATGAAGAAGGCGCCCCCGCCAAAAAATGAGGGGATGATGAGCGGCATAAAGGTGTTGATCCACCCCAGATAGCGGAAGAGCAAAAACTGGGGCACAATCGTCACTTGCCAGGGCAGCATCATGGTGCTGAGCACAACAAAGAAGAGCCAGTCTCGCCCGGGGAAGCGGAAGCGGGTGAAGCCAAAGGCGACAGCCGCCGCCGAGATGATCTGGCCAATCATGGCCAGGCTGGTGATCACGGCTGTATTCCAGATAAACTTGGCAAAAGGCGCAATCCGAAAGACATCCGAGTAGTTTGCCCAGCGGACATCTTGCGGGATAAATGTCGGCGGCACCTGGCGAATCTCGGCGGCTGTCTTGAGCGAGCTGGTCACTGTCCAAAAGAAGGGCAGGCTAAAGGCCAGCGCCGTCAAGATGGCAAGAGTATAGACCGCAACCTGACTCCAGAAGTGGTTGGCCGCCATGCTGGAGCGCTTGACGGCGGCGTCCGGCTGGGGGCCTGGCAGCGGGCGGACAGTGGGTTGGGTAGTCGCCATATGGCCTCCTCGCTATGAAAACTCGTAATAGACCCAACGGTCCGACAGCTTAATTTGCAGATACGAGAGGACAAAGATCAGCACAAAGAAGATCCAAGCCAGCGCCGAGGCGTAGCCCATTTGGAAGTAGCTAAAGGCGTTGTAATAGAGATGCAGCATAAAAAACCAGGTGGCGTAGTTGGGGCCGCCGGCGGTTGCAATGTAGGCGACTGAGAAGACGCTAAAGCTGCCGATGATGCCGAGGATAAAGTTGAAGAGGATCACGGGCGAGATCAGCGGCACCGTCACATTGCGAAAGCGTTGCCAGCCATTGGCGCCGTCCATATCGGCGGCTTCGTGTAGTTCTTTGGGCACCCCCTGCAGCCCGGCCAGGAAGATGATCATGCGCCCGCCGCCCACGGTAGACCAGAGTGTGATCAGAATGATCGACGGGATGGCCCAGTTGCGGTCGGTCAGCCAGCCGGGACCCTGGATCCCTACAAACGAGAGCAGGTAGTTGACCAATCCCTGCTGCGGCTGTAGCAACCATTGCCAGAGGATGGCCAGCGCCACCACCGGCGTCAACGAAGGCAGATAGTAGAGCGCTCGAAAGACTGTCTTGCCTTTGATGTTCTGATTGAGCAGCATAGCAGCCAATAGCGACAAGATCACGCCCACCACCACCGAGACGATTGAAAAATAGGCCGTGCGCCAGAGCGAGGGCCAGAAGAGCTTGTCGATAAAGAAAGCTTCGTGGTAATTCGCCAGGCCGAGCCATTCGGGCGCGCCGCCGATCTTGTAGCGCGTGAGGCTGAGGTAAAATGAGGCGATAATGGGTCCCAGTGAAAAAACGATAAACCCGATTATCCACGGGCTGATCCACAAATAGCCTTCGATGGCTTCACGACGCTGCAAGGGCGTACCCAGCCATGAGCGTCGTGAGGACACTTGACTTGCCATGCGATGTCTCCTGCTTACGCGGAAGAGATTGAAGCGACCAAGCAACCTGCGCACTATCAAGCGCCACATCGCTTAATCGCTTCAATCTCCTTCTTACTACACGATCAACCCAATTCGCTGGGCCAATCCTCCGGGCGCTACACAGAGCCGATTCACCTGGGCGCTCTGTTATGGGCGGGGCTGATTCATAATGTCCTGAATCTGCTGCGCAACGCTATCAATGAAGGCCTCAGTCGGCTGCTCGTTGCCGGCCCAGAGCGGCTGCGTCAGTTGCGACAGGGCGGCCTCGGCCTCACGCTGCCGCCAGTTGGCGGTGATGCGGCTGTCTTGGGCGTTGTCCATGATCTCCTTGAACACGACCCGGAAGGGGAATGCCAACAGCTCGGGCGCGCCATAGACATCGGGCCGGCCACCCACCGTGCCGCCAATCAACCCCAACTGAATGCCCGAGTCCTGGCTGCACAGATATTGCACCCACTCGAACGCCTCGTTGGGGTGCTGCGTGGTCGTGGTGACGCAATAGGCGTCGACCTCATAGTCCGAGCCGCCGACGCCGCCAGGGCCGACTGCATTGGGCGCCACCATCCACTCAAACCTGTCACCGATGGTGCCGCCAGTCACCGACACCGACGTGCCGCCCTGCAACATGCCCAACGAGCCGTTGATCCACATATCGTTGGCCGAGCCCACCATCTCGGAGGGGGTCGGCGCCACCTGGTGTGTCTGGAAGAAATCATAGAGGTGGGTAATGGCCTGGATCCCCAATTCCGTATTCAATTGGAATACGGCGCCATCCTCGTTGAGCAGTTCCCCGCCAAAGGCGCGCATCAGCGTCACCATCGTCTTCCAAACACTGGCCGTGCCGGGCAGGTACCCATAGAAAGGGGGCGTCCCCGTGCGGTCGGTGAGCGTCTTGGCCATCTCGATCTGCTGCTCTTGCGTCCACCCCGCTGCCGGAAGGTCCAACCCGGCCTCTTCAAATTTCGACTGGTTGTAGTAGATCACGGCCAGCCCCGGGTGAGCCTTGAACGGCAACCCCAACAGATTGCCTTCCACCGTAATAGCATTCAAGCAGCCTTCATACCATTGAGAGAGATCGACACTGGTGGCAGAGACCAAATCATCGACGGGAGCGACAATGTTCTGCGCCCACATGAAGTTGATCGTGGCGCCGCCCAACGCGCTCCAAACGGCGTCGCCCAGGGTGTTGCCGGCCAACATGGTCGAGACTTTGGCCTCGAACTCGTCGCCCGGGAAGGATTCTCTGACGATTTCAATGTTGGGAAATTCTTCCATGAACTTGGGCATCTGCATGTCATAGAGCGTATCCTCTTGTTGGCCGATGCGGGCATGGAAGCGGATGGTTACCTTTTCTGCCGCGGGCGCGGCGCCGCCGTCGGCGGCGGGTTGCCCACTGGGGGCTGCCGCGGGCGCTGCACATGCGGCAAGCGCCATACCGGCGACGCCGAACGATGTTGCGCGCAAAAAGGCGCGCCGAGAAAGCGTTTGGGGCACACTCATCCTGTTTTCTCCTTGTCGTAGCTGAACAATGTTTGACAATTCGTTGAACCGGCTTGTGGGTTTCGCTTTGATGGAAAGCGCAATCAGTTTACGATCTGGACATGGACGGGACATGGACTGGCGCCGAATCGCTCTGTCCCCTCGGCCTATACACCGGCGTTTCACGCTGGCGCATACCGAAAGGGAACAACCGGATTCCGTATGGTTGCGTTGGCCTGGTCAGCGCGCCAGACGTGCTATCCTTGTGGTTGTTTGAAGCCAGGCATACTTGCCCAGTAAACACGCATGGATTCAAACAGAACTCACATTCAATGAATTGGCTGGACTCGTAGACCTGGGTGGCAACCAGCTAGCGTATGGCCCTGAGGCGAAGGCGCCATATGACCCCATGCTAACACAGGGGTAAAGGGTCTGTCAACTGAAATGCGATGTGGGCGCAGGGTAATCGAGAACTTACGTAACGCACAGTGGGCCGCGAGCGATGTCACGCCGGAGGCGATGACCTACGTCAGGTGTGGGCAAACAAGTTCGCGATTGCCCTGGATGTGGGCGCCTATCTGTAAATTTTGCGTCAACTTGCGCAGCCGGGCAGCCAATTTTCGGGTGCAACCATCTCTGGATAAGCCACTAGCGTAACACATTCACCCCCCATTCATACACGAGTTGGCCGCCATTCCTGCCGGTGATGAAGAGGAGCAATAACCCCAACAGGGCCAGAACGGTAAATCCAATCCGCTGTCGGCGTACGTCTAATAGAGTAGAAGCTTGAATGCCGGCCCGCTGGCGCGCCTTTTTCGCTTTGGGCGTGTCAAAGAACCAGTGTTGATAGAGCAAAAGGCCATAGACAACCAGAACAGCCAGGCCGCCGCTGATATGCCAGTTGAGCACAGACCGGTAGGGCGCATCCGGCGGCAACCCGCGCTGGGCCAGCAACCCCGTCATGACGGCCACGACCCCCCCCAGCCAACCCAATCGCATGGGCCACCATGTGAGCACCAGCAACACAGGGTGTGGGCGCCAGTAGAGATAGAGCAGACCTGCAACGCTGGCCAAGCTCAATAGCGCAATGGGGAAATGGACGGTGGCCGGGTGGAGATGCTGCAACAGGGACATGGTCGCGGGTGAGAAAATCACGGGTCAAAATCACGGAAAAATTGCCAGACAATGGGTAATTATACCCTTACAGAGGGTTGCAATTGGACGTACAATCCGTAATATGCAGTATACAGAAATCATAGAGACCAGATGCACAAGCCAGCAACAGTGTCATCATTCTATCACCGATTCTTAACGCCAGCTTCATAAAGGCGGATTACTCTTGAATGCGGTACAGTTCCTCTGTTCAAACCAGGAGCACACCCAATGGTCAAAATTCCATCATCCGAGATCACACCCGAGCATCTTTATCTTTCTCGCCGCGCATTCATGGTCGGCGCCGGCTCGCTGAGCGCGGCCGCGTTGATCGCGGCTGGGTGCGCTTCGCCATCGCTCCCCGGTGCGCCGGCTGCCGCTGCGGGCGCCGAAGCCGAAAGCAACGCCGCATCCGCCGCGCCGCGCATCACGTTCTCTGAGCTGCCCGAAGCGCTCAGCTATGATGAGCCTTTTGCCACCAGCGATACCGACGACTTGGGGGATGCGCTCAACAGCTATGATGAGATCACCAACTACAACAATTATTATGAGTTTTCCACCGATAAGCAAGAAGTGGCGGTGCTGTCGACCAATTTTAACACGCTGCCCTGGCAGGTGGAAGTGACCGGCCTCTGCAACAAACCGACCACCTTCGACATCGAAGATGTGGTCAAGCGATTCACGCAAGAAGAGCGCATTTATCGCCTGCGCTGTGTTGAGGCGTGGTCCATGGTGATCCCGTGGGTGGGCTTCCCCGTGGGCGAGCTGCTGCGGGCGGTGGAGCCCAAAGCCGAGGCGCAGTTTGTCAAGTTCACCACCATCGTGCGACCCGAAGAGATGCCCAACCAGCGTCGCGCGGTCCTCGACTGGCCCTACGTCGAGGGGCTACGCATGGATGAGGCGATGAACGATCTCGCCATCTTCGCCACCGGCATGTATGGCAAACCGCTGGTGGTGGCCAATGGCGCGCCCTTCCGCCTGGTGGTCCCGTGGAAGTACGGCTTCAAGAGCATCAAGGGGATCGTCAAGATCGAACTGACCGACACCATGCCCCAGTCGACCTGGATGCTGGCCGCGCCGCGTGAATATGGCTTTTACGCCAATGTCAACCCCGAAGTCAATCACCCGCGCTGGTCGCAGGCATCCGAACGCCGGATTGGCGAGTTGGGCCGCCGCGACACGTTGCCCTTCAACGGCTATGGTGAGGAGGTCGCCCACCTCTACGCCGGGATGGACCTGCGCGCCAATTTCTGAGCCGAGCCTGCTGCGAACCCAATATGACAGACATCACCCAACCGCTGCGTCGCCGCGCCGCCACCGAATCGATCCCCATCTACTGGCGGAAACACTGGCTTTGGGTCCTTGCCAACATCGGCGCGCTGGTTCCCCTGGCCTGGCTGCTGTGGGACTTGGCCCAGGGCAACCTCAGCGTCAACCCGATTGCAGACATCACGAGCCGCACCGGCAAGGCCGCGCTGATCTTGCTGATGTTGTCGCTGACCTGCACGCCCGCCAACCTTCTGTTTGGCTTTCGCCAGGCGCTAACCGTGCGCAAGGCGTTGGGGTTGTACGCCTTCTTGTACGCCAGCTTTCATTTTCTCAACTTTGTCGGGCTGGATTATGGCTTCAATCTGGGCCTGATCTGGGGCGACGCGCTGCTGGAAAAGCCCTACATTCTTGTCGGGCTGGCGGCGCTGCTGATCCTCATCCCGCTGGCGGTGACCTCGACCGCCGGCTGGATGAAACGGCTGGGCCGCAACTGGAAACGCCTGCACCAGTGGGTCTATGGGGCCGGGGTGTTGGCCGTCTTGCACTTTCTCTGGCTGGCCAAGGCCGCCGACCGCTGGGAGCCCCTGCTCTATGCGCTGTTGCTTGCGCTGCTGCTGATGGTTCGCATCCCGCCTATCCGCAAAACCGTGGCTGGGTTACGGCAGCGCAAACCGGTCGCCAATGCGTCATCGCCTCGGGGTAGAAAGGAAAACAGGTAGACAGGAAACCGCCGCGGAGAATCCTGTCGTTCTGCCTATTCCCCACCCCACACCCCGATCCCCCATACGGTGTTCCCCACAACTTGCATCGAGCGGTCAATTTGCAGTAGAGTAGCGGCATGGGCCAACGTCTGTGGAGCGCCCACTTCTGCGCCGGCCACACCGGCTCTATTTGCCACTATGCTGCGAATCCATCTGCTGGGCCCCTTGCGCCTGTTTGACCAGGAAACGCCACGCTCGTTTTCGGCGCTGCCAAAGACCCTTCCCCTGTGGGCCTATCTATTGCTCAACCCCGAACCGATTGCCCGGGATCGGCTTGCCGGCCTGCTCTGGCCCGAACGAAGCCAGGCCGAGGCTCGCGCCAATCTGCGCCGCCACCTCCACGACCTGCGCCAGGCCTTGCCGCCAGCTCGAACAGGCTGTCCCTGGGTGCTTGCCGAAGAGGGCACAGTCCAGTGGAATCCGGCCGCGCCCGCGTGGCTCGACGTGGCCGCCTTTGTCGCCGCCGCCGCAGACGCCAACCGGCTGGCCGAGGCGGTCGAGCTGTACCGCGGCGACTTGCTTCCCAACCTTTATGACGATTGGATTTTTGCCCACCGGGAGCGACTCCGGCTCTGCTTTTTTGACGCCCTGGCCGGCCTGATGCAGGAGGCGCGCGCAGGCCACGACTACCCCCACGCGATTGCCCTGGCCCAGCAGATCCTCCACCACGACCCGCTGCGCGAGGATGTAGTCCGCGAGCTGATGAACCTGCGCCATCAGAGCGGCGACCGCGCCGGCGCCCTGCAAGAGTACCGGCGCTTTGCCGACCGTCTGCGCGACGAGCTGGATGTGGCGCCCATGCTTGAAACCAGCGCCCTCTACGAGACGATTGCCCGGCAAACGCTGGCGCTGGCCGCCCGCGGGGATCGCCAGACGCCGCCACCCCCCAGCCACCCCAGCACCGTGGGGCCGCCCATGCCCCCACAGGCCGAGAATCTGCCGCCTCACAACCTGCCCGCCCAATTGACCACCTTTATCGGCCGCGACGAGGAGTTGGCCGCCGTGCAGCAGATGTTGCTTTCGTCAGCCGGGGGAGTGCGGCTGCTCACGCTCACCGGCCCCGGCGGCAGCGGCAAGACGCGCCTGGCGCTGGAGGCGGCGACGCGCCTTTGCCGGATCAATCCCCCGGCCTTTCCCGATGGCCTCTTTGTCGTCTGGCTGGCGACCGTCGAGAACCCCGAATTGCTTCTGCCCACCATTGCCAATACACTCAGTGTCAGCGTATCGGTGGGCAAGTCGCTGCTCGACGCCCTGCAAGATTATTTTCGCACGCGCCGGTTCTTACTCGTGCTCGACAACCTGGAGCATCTCACTGCCGCCGCGCTCGATCTTGTCCCGCTGCTTGGCGCAGCGCCCGGCCTCCGCATCGTCGCCACCAGCCGCGCGCTGCTGCGCGTCTATGGCGAGCACGAGTTCATTGTGCCGCCGCTGGCGCTGCCCGACACCCACGAGCCGTTGCCGCCCGCCGTTGCCGCCCGCTATGCGTCGATTGCCCTCTTTATGGCGCGCAGCCGCGCGGCCAATCCGAACTTTGCGCTCACCGAGCAAAATGTGGCCGCGGTGACCGCTATTTGCGCCCGTCTGGATGGATTGCCCCTGGCTATTGAACTGGCCGCCGCGCGCAGCAAGCTATTGTCGCCCCAGGCCATCCTCGCCCGGCTTGACAACGCGCTGGCCTTTCTGTCCGGCCGGGGGACAGCGCAGCCCGGCCAGCCTGCCGAACGGCATCAGACGTTGCGCGCCACGCTTGATTGGAGTTTCCACCTCCTCGAACCGCGCGAGCGGGCGCTGTTGGCGCGTCTGGCCGTCTTCTCCGGCAGCTTCACGCTGGAACAGGCCGAGACGATCTGCGATCTGGAAGCGGTTGGCGATGTGCTCAACGGGCTTGAGGCTCTGGTCAACAATAGTCTGCTGCGCCAGTATGAGTTCGACAACGAGATCTACTTCCGCCTGTTGGCCACCATTCACGAATATGCCGCCGCCCACCTGCTGCGCGCGCCCGAAGCCGAATCCCTTCGCGAGCGCCACGCCGTCGCATTTCTGGCCTTTGCCCAGGCTGGCGCAACTGCGTTGCAAAGCCACGAGCAAAATGCCTGGCTACACCAGTTGGAGGGCGCACACGCCAACCTGTGCGCGGCGCTCTCGTGGGCCATCGATCGCGGGCGCGCCGATGTGGCCCTGCCCTTGGCTACCGCCCTGCACTATTTCTGGATCAAGGGGGGGCGCCTGGCCGAGGGCCGGCAGTGGATGGCGCGCGTGCTCGCCATGCCGGCCAGCCAGCCGGCAACGGCCCTGCGCGGCGCCGCGCTCTACGCCGCCGCTGCACTGGAACTGGCCTACACCGATGTCGATTACACACAGGCCCGCGCCCATTTACACGAGAGCATCGACATCAGCCGGGCAACCGGCGAGCAGATCACCCTCCATCGCGCCCAAATGAGCCTGGCCTATACCCACCTGGCCGATGACCCAGCCCAAGCGCGTCAATGGCTCGAAGAGAGCCTACACGTCTTCCGCGCCACCCGTGACCGCTGGGGGGAAGCCAACGCGCTGGCCTACCTGGCGCACGGGGCTGGCCGGCATGGCGACCTCGACGAGATGCAGCAGCTGCTGGCCAACAGCGCCGCCATCTTCCAAGGCCTGGGCGACCAGTGGAGCCTGGCCTATACTGTGGCGATCCAGGGAATCATCTGTCACCTCGATCTACACGAGTATGAGTTGGCCAGGCAACTCTATTGTCAGGCGCTCCCCGTGGCGGAAGGCGCAGCGGACCGTGATATCATCGGCATCATTTTGGCCAACCTGGCCGACCTGGCTGTGGTCGAACATGAGTACGATATAGCCGAGCCGTACGCCCGCCGCGCCCTGGCGCTCTTCCACGAGTTGGGCGAGCTGTGGCAACCCCCCCGCCTACTTCGCCTGCTGGGGGTCATCGTGGCGACGCGGGGCGATCATGCCCAGGCTGTGGCGCAGATCCACGAGAGCATCCGCCTGAACCGCAAGCTGGGCGACCAGCGCGCCGTGATCGCCGGCCTGATTGCGCTGGCCCACAACGCCAATCTACAGCGACGCCATGCGCTCGCCGCAAGGATGTTGGCCGCGGCGGAAATCGCATTGGCAACCGAACGCGCGCAGCTCTTGCCGGCGGATCTGGCGATCCAGAAACGGGCGTTGGCGGCCGCGCAAGCGGGGTTGCCGCCCGCCGAATTGGCAGCCGCGTGGGCGGCTGGGCAGTCGACGCCGCTGGAAGAAGCCCTCATGCTCGCATGATGCAAATTTTTCTCTTTGGCGCACTGCGTATATTGGTGGACGGCCAGCCGTTTCGGTTTAGCGCTTTACCAAAAACCACCGCGCTGCTGGCCTATCTGTTGCTCCACCGCAGCGCACCGACCCCGCGGCCACAGTTGGCCTACATCTTGTGGCCCGATGTGGGTGAAGCCGAGGCGCGGGGCAACCTCCGCCGCCACCTGCATGACCTGCGGCGGGCGCTGCCCGCGGCGCCCGCACAACAACCCTGGCTGCTGGTGAGCAACGAGACGATCCAGTGGAATCCCGCCGCGGACGCCTGGACAGACATCGCCGCCTTTGAGGAAGCCGCCGCCCAGCCCCACCGTCTGGTCGACGCGGTTGCCTATTATGGGGCCGATCTCCTCCCCGGCCTCTATGAAGATTGGGCCATTGCACACCGGGAGCGCCTGCGCACGCGCCTGATCGATTGCCTGCTGCAACTGACGCATCAACGTCACGCCGCGCACGATGATCCGGCGGCCATTGCCTACGCCGAACAGTTGCTGCAACACGAGCCGCTGCGCGAAGATGTGGTGCGCCATCTCATGAGCTTGCGGCGCGCGGTGGGCGACCGCACGGGCGCGCTGCACGAATTTCAGCGCTTTGCCCAGCGCCTGCGCGACGCGCTCGACGCCCAGCCCATGCTGGAGACAAGCGCGCTCTACGATGCGATCGCCCGCCAACTCGTCGCCCCCACAGACCGGCCCCCGCTCGACCTGAAGGGTGCTGAACCCGGCGCGCAGCCCGCCGTTTCCCACCACGGGCCGGATGCGCCGCCGGGCAACCTGCCCGCCCAATTGACCACCTTTATCGGGCGCGCCGAGGAGGTGGCCGCCGTGCGCGGCCTGCTCACATCGCCAGCCGCCGCGGTCCGCCTGCTGACATTGACCGGGCCGGGTGGCTGTGGCAAAACCCGGCTCGCGCTGGAAGTTGCCACACGCCTGCGCCACGATGAGCCTGGGCGCTATCCCGACGGCTGCTTTTTTGTTTCACTGGCCGCCGTCCAGGATGCGCCGCAAGTGGCGGCGACGATTGCCGACGCCTTGGGGCTGCGCGAAAGCGGCGCGGCAACGCTCTGGACAACCCTCACCGAGTATCTGCGCAGCCGGCGTCTTTTGCTTTTGCTCGACAACTTCGAGCAGATCACCCACACAGCCGGGCTGGTGGTTGACCTGTTGCGCGCGGCGCCGGGGCTGCAGGTAGTGGTGACTAGCCGCACGTTGCTGCGCATCTACGGCGAACACGAGTTTGTGCTGGGCCCGCTGTCGGCGCCCGACCCTGACCACCTGCCCGCGATCGATGCGCTCGCCCGCTATGACGCAGTGGCGCTCTTTGTCACCCGCAGCCGGGCCGCCAACCCCAACTTTGTGCTCAACCAGCACAATGCCGCCGCCGTCGCCGCCATCTGCCGCCAGTTGGATGGGCTGCCCCTGGCGCTCGAACTGGCCGCCGCCCGCACCAAGGTGCTTACCCCGCATTCGTTGTTGGCGCGCCTGACCAACGCGTTCGGCGCCCGGCTCGCATTTCTGGTCGACCGCAACCGCACGCTGGCGGAACGGCATCAGACGCTGCGCGCGACGCTGACCTGGAGTTATGACCTGCTCGGGCCGGCAGAGCAGCGCTTCTTTCGGCGGTTAGCCGTCTTTGCGGGCAGCTTTTCGTTTGACGCAGTCGAGGCAGTCTGTGACATCGGCGGCGAATTGGACCCACTGGCCGGCCTGGAGACGTTGGTGGATAACAGCTTGTTGGCCCGCGTGGAGCAGCCCTGGCCCGATGGTGAGCCCATCACCGCGCCCGCCAATCCGGCGGCGGCGGTTCCAACCCCGTGGGCCGAGATGGATGTGCGCTTTGCCATGTTGTCGATCATCCGTGACTTTGCGCTTGAGCTGCTCATACAGCAAGGGGAGGATGGCGCCGCGCGCCGCCGTCATGCGGGCTATGTCCTGGCGTTTGCCAAAACAGCGGAGCCTCTCTTAAAGGGCGCCGCGCAGATCGACTGGCTCAAACGGCTGGAACAGGAACAGGAGAACTGGCGCGCCGCCATGCAGTGGTTGCTTGACGACCCCACCGCAGCCCAGCCGATGGCCCTGGAAGTCGCCGCCACGCTGGGCCACTTCTGGCTCACTGCCGGCTATTGGGCTGAGGGGCGCCGTTGGCTGGAACGGGCGCTGGCCGCAACGCCAGATGCGCCGCCCGCGCTGCGCGCCAAAGCGTTCTGCGCCCTCGGCGCCATCGTCCACATGCAAGGTGATTTTGAAGAGGCGAGGCCGCGCTTCGAGCAGAGCCTCGCCCTCTATCGCACCGTTGGCGACGCCCAGGGCGCGGCGGATGCGCTCTATGGGCTGGGCCGGCTGGCCAACCGCCGCGGGCGCTATGACGAGGCGGAGGCGCTGCTCCGTGAAAGTCTGGCGCGGTCGAGTCAGGCGGGCGACCTGCACCGGCCGCCCTATGCGCTCAACATCCTGGCCGCGGTCCACCTGATGCGCGGTGACCCGGCGCAGGCGCACGAACTCTATGGCCGGGCGCTCGCCGCCGCGCGCGCCAGCCAAGACCGGGCCGCCATTGCCTTCGTGCTGACGTCGCTTGGCGAATTGGCCCGACAAGAGGGTGATGATGAACAGGCGGAGATCGTTTATAATGAAGCCATGATTCACGCTGACGCGCTGGGCCAAAAGGCGCGGCGCATGATGTTGATGCACAACCTGGCCTATATCGCGCTCCACCGGGGCAATGTGGAGCGCGCCGCCGCGCTGTTGCGCGATTGCCTGCGCCTGGGCCTGGAACTGCCCGACAAA
>JAHDWG010000179.1 GCA_023384495.1 Caldilineaceae bacterium | reverse complement strand
CCGTTGCGCAATCATGGCCAGGCTTTCGCCGGGGCGCACCTTATGCTCGCGCGCCGGCGTCGTCGGCGCTTCTTCGAACGTAGGGCCACCCTGCGGCGTGGAGGAACCCTCTTCGTCGGCAGGCCCGTTCTGGTAGATCGGCTCATAGGCAATATCTGGCCACATCCCGGTGCCGTAGACGGTGAATGGGTTCTCGGCCGCATAGAAACTGCCGCCCGTGAGGCCGCGGGCCGCCGTCCCATTGACCTGGATCACCAACGACGAACGGAAGTTGTCCAGGCTGCAGACGAGCCGCCACTGCTCATAGCGTTTCAGGCTCCACCCCCGCCCGGTGGCCGCCACATCACAGGCCACCCCTTGGGGAATGTCACGTTTGTTCATCACATTGGTGTTGTCCGACACATTGCCGGTCGGGTTGTACTTGGTCTGCACTAGCGTGGCCCAGAGATCGAGCGCATTGGGCTTAAGCTGCACCTGAGGCGTCGCCGCCGATTCGGATGGGCTCGCGGGGAGAGCCATTGCAGGAGCGCCGCTGAACCCAAGCGAGGGTTCTGTGTCGGCGCCGGCGCTGGGCAAGAGGCCAAAGACTGGCCCCGCGCTTGCAGTGGGGCCATAGGTATCCACCGAGAGGCGCACCAGTGAGCCGGTGACCCGATCAACCTCGCGGGCCATGCGCGTGCGCGGCAGCGTGTCAAGCACCTGGCTGAAAATCCAGTCGGCAGTGAAGATGGCGACGCAACCGAGCAAGAAGGCCAATGCAGCCAACACCAGAATGCCACGGATCAGTGACCAGATGTCCCATGTGATCTTGCCCAGCACCAACGGGACAATACGGAAGAAGAAGAGATAGACAATGGACAGGGCGACGATGACGTAAAATGCGCCAGCGAGCCAGCCCAAGGCGTCAGTAATGCTACTCATAATGTGTTGCCCCCTTACGTAGGCCTACGTACGCCACAATGATAAAGCCGTGAAAAGTAAAGTCGTGAAACGTGATGAATAAAGGCAAATGAACTACTGTTGCACCCACCAGCCCACCTGCTGGGCTGATAGGTCGGCGAACAGGGTGACCCAGTTCTGGCAGTCATAACCGCGATGGGTGCCAAAGTCGCGGCATGCGGTGTTGACCGGCCAGCGATTGTCAAAGGCCATTAGCCCCGAATCTGCCGGCGCAACATCGAACAACTGCTGTGTGCGTCGCAGACCGGCAAGCTTGGTGGCGGCGCTGCCATAGCCGGTGAAGATGGGCGCAATCTTGACCCCTGGCGCCGACAGGTCAGTTCCCTGGTCGATATTGTGAAAGACATTCCATAGCACGATCACCCCTTCGCCCTTGAGGCCGGCCCGTTTTCGCCGGGCGGCCATGTGTTCAGCCAGCGCCCGCACATCTTGCGCCCGCGCATCTTTGACATACTCCAGGTCGATGGCCACCCCATCTAGCCCAAAGCTGGTCAGCTCGTCAATCGCCCGCCGCGCCAGTTGAAAATCCTCCCCGGCGTCCAAGATAACCAGCCCCTCATGTTGGTGCATGGCCGTAAGCAGATGACGAGCCTCGCCGATGGTAAACCGTGCGGTGAGCCGAGGGATCACCACCGGGATGGGCTGGGCGCCGCTGAGCCAATTGATCTCCCGCTGCCAGTCCACGCCGGCGGCTACAATTTCTTCGACCGAACAGGCTTGCCCCAGTGTGCCGACGCCGCTACACGGCATCCCCCACACGGCGCTATACTTGGCGCCGCTTTGGTAGCCACCCCCCAAGAAGGGATAGACCCCGTAACGCCAGTAGGCCACAAGCGCCGTCGGCGTCAGGCCCTCATCGGCCATCCAGACGCCAAAGGCGGTTACGCCCCCACAAAGCAAGGCGGGCGCCACCAAGATCAACAGAATGATCAGCCAGTGGCGCGCACGCCAACGCTGGTTCCCCTCGGCGTGTGCCGAAGAGATGCTGAAGAAGCGCGCCATGAACCCACCGGCGCGATTGGCGGCGCTCACCGCCATGTCGGGCCGCAAAAAGAGCGCCAGCGCCACACCCACCAACACCAGCCCCAGCACCGCCTCGCGCGAGAGCAGGCGGTTGGCAAAGTAGAGCATGCCGGTGAGATTGGTCGCCTGCGCTGCGGCCTGGTCGTCGGTGGCTGGGCAGAACTTGCAGTAGACCACCGACGACCGGCTGAAGAAGCGGTCGTTGCGTAGCCGCCCCTGCTGGGCATGGCGAATCTCCCAGTGAACGTGCGGCCCGAAGCTCGTCCGCCCCGTCCACCCCACGCGGCCCAACACCGTCCACGGCGTGACGCGCTGGCCGGCCTTGACCCAAACGGCGCCACCGCCCTCGTCCATGAGGTGGGCGTAGATGCTGCTGTAACTGTCGTCGTGTTGCAAGAGCACCCAACAGCCATAGCCGCCGGCGTTGTTGCAGCCGGCATATTCCACGTTCCCCGTCGCCATGGGATAGACGGGCGTCCCCAGGGGAACGGTCAGGTCCCACGCGTTGACCGACCCACGGCGCAGATGGTCGCTTTCGTCGGACGAGAGCAGCGGGTTGGCGACGGGCGCCAGCCAGCGCCCATCGCGCGAGACGGCGCGGCCACCCACGGCGGGCCAAAACTGGGCATGGACCGGCGCATGCAGGATGATCGCATAGGTTATCAGCAACAAAAGGTGCAAACATACTCGCCACATCAGTCTCGTGTTCTACTATGATTTCAACGACGCAACCCAATTATAACACTCGGCACTCCTGTGCGCAAGAGAGAAAAAGCAGATGAACAAAAAAATATTCTGAAAACTGATTACCATTCACGAAATATTACCAATCTAGTATGAGCATCCGCTCACTATCGGAAATTAGCGAAAGAGTGAATCTACAGTCTGTCGTCTTGGTGTTTGGTGGTTACCGATGCGCCACAACAATCAATGTGTGAGGGATTTTTCGCATAGGCATGAGCGGGCCGTCGTCAGGCCATGTAGCGTCCGCCACCGCAGCCGGCGGTGGTGGCTCCACCAATCGTTCGATGTGCATCCCACTCGTACGGATCAGAGCAACCCACTCTCCTATCGTGTAGTGATAGCTTTCCATGAGCGTGTCCGCCCCCGGAAAACGCCAACGCATGGGGGCGTGATCAAAATAACTCCGCACTGGGTAGAGGCTTGTCTCGTTCTCTTCGGCGTCGAAAAAGCAATTTCGCAGGGGGTGGTCCACGCTGAAGATCAGCCGGCCACGCGTACGCAGCAGCCGATGGCACTCATGCAGACACCGCATCGGTTCTGCAAGATAGTGGAAGGTCAAGGTGGAAAAGATCATGTCCCATTCCGCCTCGGCAAATTCCGCCAGGTTGCTGGCCGAACCACGGACAAATTGGACAGCGACGCCCGCCTGTTTTGCGTGCTGCCGGGCAGCGTGTAGCTGGGCGTCGCTTAGGTCCAGCCCCGTAACCGATGCGCCCTGTTGCGCGAACGCGATACAACTCTGACCTCCGCCACACCCGATTTCTAGGATGCGCAACCCGGCCACGTTTCCCAGTAACCCCAGTTCCGCCTCGGTGGGCGCCAACGGTCCATAGTGGATCAACGGCGCATCGACGGCAAACTCGCGCTGGTAGTGGGCGGCGACTTCCTCCCAGGCCTTGCGCTGGTTAAAGCTGCGCATAGTGAATCACCTCCTCGTCCAACTCACTTTCGGCCTGACCGGTCTGCATGGTGCTGCACTGCGCAACGGCGTGCGCGCCTGCGGTGAGTGTGTCCACGTCATAGAGCCGGAGCAACTCATCGAGCAGGGCGCGTCGCGCCGCAAGGGGGAGCGGCGGCTGAAACTGGGGGCCGCCGATCATCAGCGCCTGGGCGAGGCGGCTCATAGTCAACGCCTGGGCATCGTCAGCCAGCAACTGCTGGCAGAGGGCCCGTATGTGGTCGTAGCGCTGCCGGTCCATGCGCGCCTGCACCTCACGCACCTCCTCGTCTTGCAGCGCCCAGGCTCGGAACGCGATTTCAAGTTCGGGCGTCTCAGCAACCGCCACATCAAACAGGCGCATCATCCCTGCGGCGGGTGAGTCAGCATGACCTGCGGCGCGGGCAACCTGCTCACGCCATTCTGTCTCGACAAAGGCAAGCAGGGCCGCCTTATAGCCGGGTAAGCCCTGAAAGTGATGATAGAAAGACCCCTTAGAGAGCCCCAGCGCTGTTGTAAGCCGTTCAATGGTCAACGCCAGTGCGCCCTGCGTTGCGAGGATGCGTAACCCGGCCTCGAGCCAATCGCGTTTGGATGTCCGCGCCATAACCAAATCCACCCGAATCTGTCTGCTGTCCCAGGGATTACTTGGGCATTTTCACGCGCCACAAATCTGCGCCCAATCAACCTATAAGGCAGCATATACCATACCGTATGGTTTGTCAATCATCGTGTAGTCATTCGGATACCGTACCGTATGGTCTGGAATATTGCGCATAGTCGATTGTGGATCGACGCGTTGCCGGATCTATTTTCGTATAGCCAACATGTTCTGAGGCGTATGTTCGATGGCATTCGTATAGTCAATGCGGGGCCGTTGGGATGGCCGCCATGCGCCCGGCTCCGGCAAGGCTGCCCGCAACCCAATGCCACACGGCCTGATCGGGTTGGCGCCATCGCCACAAAGCGAGCAGAAAGAGAAACCGGCGTCCCCATCTGGGCGGACGCCGGTTTCTCTCAGCGCAAGAGGAGAAACGAGGAGGTAAAACGTTTGTTAGCAAGCAGAGGAAGAATATTCTGCTCTACCTATAGAATCGTTGTCCAAAGTAAAATCCTTCGCGTCCTTTCGACGAATTTTCAAATTTTGTCTATTTCTCTTTGACTCACCCGTGTGTTGTGTACGAGCCCCGATCATACCCATATCACGCCTTGCCAATTCAGACCTTTGACTGTGGCGCGCCTCGGATCTTGTCAAAGATCGCCCGCCGCATCAGCGCCTCAAAGATCCGCGGCGCAACCTGCGCTCCGATTGCGGCCAGGCGAGCGCCCCACCCTGGAATCAGCCGCTTGCGCCGAAGGCGTATGGCGTTGAATATCTGGCTGGCAAGCAGATCGGGCGCCATACGACGCGCTTCGCGGCGGTTGTCGGGGCTGTAGCGGCGGGCATGCGCCGTGCGTGTCGGGCCGGGGAAGACGCTGAGCACGTGGATGCCGGCAGGGGACAGGGCGACGGCCACGCTGCGAGCATACGCGGCGAGACCATCTTTGCTGGCGGCATAGACCGCCGCGCCGGGGTAGCTGACAAAGTGCGAGAGTGAGGAAAGAAAGACGATTGTGCCGTGGGCCGAGAGGTGCGCCCGCTGCAAAATGGCGGCAGTGAGCACAAGAGGCGCCTCAAGATTGACGCTGAGCACGGCTTGCTGTGCGGCCAGGTCGCTGTCGACAAATGGGCCGACCGCGCTGATACCCGCGTTGTGGATGAGCACATCAAGCGGCGGGCCGCCGGTGAGCGCCGCCGCCAGCCGATCACACTCGGCAGCACGACTGAGATCACCCACAAGAAACGCGGCTTGAGCACCACGGTCGGCCAGCGCGCGCTGCACGGCGTCTGCGCCTTCTTCGTCGCGATCAACCCCGATGATCGCATAGCCATCGGCGGCAAAACGGAAGGCCAGCGCCTTGCCGATGCCGTCCGCAGCGCCGGTAATGGCGCAGTGCGGCCGGGCGGCGGGCGCAGGCGTTGCCGGCGTGGCAGAGCGCGCCCGCCGCGCCATGCCCCACTCCACAAACCCACCAAAATGACGTCCAGCGAAACGCGCCAGTTGGTTCAATCGGCCAAGGGTGACGGCGCGGCGCTCATTGCCAATGGCGCGCCGGATCTGCTCCGCCACCGCTTCGGGGGAGGCAAAGCGGCGGGTGTCGAAGGTGGCGCCGCTTTTGGCGTGCATGCCTGTGCGGGTGGCGCCGGGGCGGATCAGTTGGGCGCGTACGGGTTGGCCGCTGGCCGCCAGCTCGATCTGCCAGTTGCGCACAAAGCCATCCAACGCGGCCTTGGTGGCGGTGTAGACGGCGAAGTCGGGCCCGGGCAGGGCCGACACAACCGAGCTGATGAAGACAAATTTCCCCTGGGCGGCGGCGACGTGTGGAAAGAGGGCATGGGTCAGCGCGATGGGGGCGCGCAGGTTGACGGCGATCATACGGCGGATCTCTTCGGTGCCCTGGTCTGCAACCGGCCCGATATAGCCCATGCCGGCGTTGTGGATGACCAAATCGATCGCGCCGACATGATTTTCGTGTAGCCAAAATGAGGCATGTTCAGCGCAGTTTCGCTCCGTCAAATCAACCTGGCAGTAGGTATCGTTCGTAAAAAGTGGGTCGGCGAGTTCGGCCAATGGTCGCCGCCCAATCAGGATCAGCCGCGCGTGCGATTGCGCGTATTGGCGCGCCAACGCCAGCCCAATGCCGTCGGTGGCGCCCGTGATGAGAATGATAGATGCGTCGCGCGTCACAGAGCCGTTTGTCCTTTGTGGTTGTCCGTTTTGACCGCACGTTTGATCACCCTCCATGGCGTAGGTTTTGCATTGGGCGATCATCAGATTGGACACGACGCAGGCGGAACGCTGACCCGCGCTGCAACGTCTTTCTCGCGTAGTCGGTGACGTATGGTTGGTGATGTACGCCGGGCTATCGCTCGGCCTCCCGGTCCCCCACAGTTCTGCAAATGAACCAAGGAGAACCCGCTATGCCAAACGGATTCACGGTCGGGCAGATTGCCCGCACGCTTCGCTGTCACGAACGCTCGGCGCGTCTCTATCTCAGTGAGGTGAACGCCGCCATCGACCGCTATGCGAGCGATGTGACCGAACGCATTGAGATCGGCACGGTTATCGCCCTCTGCCGCCGCTACGAGGATAGTATCATAGGACGGCGTTTGGTGTCATTGTTGGAGCGGGCTGTGTAACCGGCGTGCTCTTCCCGTTTTGCTCCCATTCCCGGCGTATTCGTACGCCGGGTTTTTTTTGGGGGTCGCTAGTTTTGTCTTTGGGCCAACCCTGGTTATGATGGCTTCATTATGGCGACGATTGAACTGGTCAATGTAACCAAACGGTTCTCACCCACAACGCCCCCGGCGCTGGATGGCGTCAACCTTACCATTCGCAACGGCGAGACGGTGGCGGTGGTGGGCCCATCGGGCAGCGGCAAGAGCACGTTGCTGCGCGTCCTGGCCGGGCTGGAGGGTGATTATACCGGGCAGGTGCTCTATGATGGCCGCGACATGCGCAACGCCCCGCCCAAAGATCGCCACATCGGCATGGTCTTCCAGAACTATGCGCTCTATCCCCATTTTTTGGGGCGTGGGAACCTTTCTTTTTTCTTCCGGCTGCGCAAAATTTCAGACGCCGAGACCGAAGAACGGATCCGCATCACCTCCGAAATCATGGGAATTGGGTTTGAGGAGTTGCTCAAGCGCAAACCGGGCTCGCTGTCGGGCGGGCAACAACAGCGCGTTGCGATTGGCCGGGCGTTGGTGCGCAACCCCCAGCTCTTCCTTTTTGACGAGCCACTCTCCAACCTGGACGCCAAACTGCGCATGCAGACCCGCGTCGAAGTCAAACGGCTGCTCCAACGCTTCCGCATCACCGCGGTTTATGTCACCCATGACCAGGTCGAGGCGATTGCGTTGGGTGACCAGATCGCCGTCATGCGTGCGGGCAGAGTCGAACAAGTAGGGCCGGTGGCCACCCTGTTGCAGCAGCCGGCCAACGCCTTTGTGGCCGGTTTTTTGGGCGCGCCGCCCATGAACTTGTTGACGAGTGGGGTGGTGGCCAACGACGCAATACAGTTTTCTGGATGGTCGATTCTGCTCCCACCGCGGGTGCGCGCCCTGGTCTATCCCGGCCAGGCGTTGACGGTGGGCGTACGCCCCGAGGCCGCGCAACTGGCTCGCGACAGCGTTGCGCCCGCCGTCAGCGCCGCGTTGATCCATGCTGTGGTAGAGATGGTCGAGCCAGACATGGGGCGGCGCATCCAGTGGGTGCATGTGAAAGCGGGCGACCATCGCCTTGTCGCCGGCGTAGAGTTCGGGCAGGCCGTCTATGCCGGTGACCATGTGGCGATTGGGCTGCCGGATGAGCATCTCCACTTTTTCGACGCCGAGACCGAGCTCCGCATCGGTGGAATGCGCTAGGGCGGCGTAAATAAAGCGATAGTTGTCGTAGCAACTTTAGCCGCTCGTATCGGCAGCAAAGCGACCGAAGTCGCTACTACGAACACTCTCGTTATTTGCGCCGCTATGCACTGGCGGGCGTGGGCGAACCCAAAGTGGCCGGGATGCTTGCGCAAGATGGGTGGCGCGGGTTATACTACAGCCGCTCCACCTGACGGACTCCACGGAACAATTTGATTGGTCTTTGTGACTCACCCATGAAGCCACTGTCTTCGGCCACACGCAAGATCGTCTGCCAACATGTCTGGAAGATCTTTGGCCCCAATCCCGAAAAGCTGCTCAACCGGATCAGCGCGGACGCCACGCGCGCCGACGTGCTTCAGCAGACCGGTCATGTGGTGGCGGTGCGTGATGTCTCGTTTGCGGTGCAGCCAGGCAAGACTTTTGTGGTGATGGGCCTTTCGGGTAGTGGCAAATCGACCCTGCTGCGTTGCCTGCCTCGCCTGATCGAGCCGACCCACGGGCAGGTGCTCATCGATGACGAGGACGTTGCGGCGATGGACGAGCCGACGCTTCGTGCGTTGCGACGCCACAAGGTAAGTATGGTCTTTCAGCACTTTGGTCTCTTTCCCCACCGGCAGATCATCGACAATGTGGCCTTTGGGCTGGAGGTGCAGGGCGTGGGCAAGAAGGAGCGCTACGCCCGCGCCCATGAGGTGCTGGCGCTCGTCAACCTCAAGGGTTGGGACAAGCACTACCCCGCCCAGTTGAGCGGGGGCATGCAACAACGCGTCGGCCTGGCCCGTGCGCTGGCGGTGGACCCTGAAATCCTGCTCTTCGACGAGCCGTTTAGCGCGCTAGACCCGCTGATCCGCCGCGAGATGCAGGATGAGTTGCTGGCCTTGCAGGCCAAGATGCAGAAGACGCTGGTCTTTATCACCCACGATTTTGCCGAGGCCATCAAGCTGGGCGATGAGATCGCGATCATGAAGGACGGCGAGTTTGTCCAGGTGGGGGTGGCGGAAGAGGTGGTGTTGCGGCCCGCCAACGACTACGTAGCCGAATTTACCAAAGATGTGCCGCGCACCAAGGTGCTTACGGCCCGCGCCGTGATGCAGCCGATACGCGATGGCATTGCCGGCAACCATGCCGTCTCCGTCACCATCAAGCTGGATGCCTTGCTTCCACTCCTGGCGGAAACCGACGCTGCCTTCCCTGTGGTGGATGAGGCGGACAATCTGGTTGGCTGCGTCGACCGTACGTCGGTGATGATCGCGCTGGCCGGCGGCGAAGGATAACCAATCGACTGCCCATGCGTGCGCCAACCCTCTCCCCTTCGATGCAGCCGGCCACCTGGAAGCTCAGCCGCGGATGGGGCTATGCCGCCGTGGCGCTGGCGCTGCTCGCCGTCGCCCTTTATCTGCATCTGACGGATCGGGCGCCCGCCGGTTTCCCCGCCGAATGGGATCTGCGGCTGCGCGAGCCGATTGAGGCATTCAAGTCTTGGGCGATTCGCAGCCGGGGCGAGCACCCTATTTTTCTCTACTTTTTTGACCCGCTGCGCAGCGCCATCGAGGCCAATCTGCGCGGGCTGGAACGCTTTCTGCTGGCGATCCCCTGGCCGGCGATTTTCATCCTCCTCTATGCCACTGGCTACCGCGCCGGCGGTCATGGCCTGGCCTTGCTGTCTGTGGCGGGCGTGGCGTTGATGGGGCTCTTTGGCCTGTGGACGGAGAGCATCCAAACCTTGGCGCTCATGGGCGTTTCCGTCACCATCGCCCTGGTGATTGGCATCCCCGCCGGCATCCTGGCCGCTCGCTTTCCCCGCTTCGAGGCAACGCTGCGCCCGCTGCTCGACGCCATGCAGACCATGCCCGCCTTTGTCTATCTGATCCCTGTGGTGCTCTTTTTTGGCATCGCCCGCGCGCCGAGTGTGATCGCCACCGTCATCTATGCGCTGCCGCCGGCGATTCGTCTCACCAGCCTGGGCATCCGCCAGGTGGACGCCGCCACGCTCGAGGCCGCCGACGCCTTTGGCGCAACGGGCTGGCAGAAACTGGTCAAGGTACAACTGCCGCTGGCGCTGCCGTCGATCCTGTTGGGGGTGAACCAGACGATCATGATGGCGCTGGGCATTGTGGTGATCGCCGCCCTCATCGGCGCCGGCGGGCTGGGGTGGGAGGTGCTCGACGCCCTGCGCCGGCTGCGGGTGGGGCAGGCGTTGGAGGCCGGGCTGGCGATTGTGTTTATGGCCGTCATCTTTGACCGGGTCAGTGCAGGTTTTGCGCGGGGGAGCCAACCGCGCCGCCAGGGTCAGGGGAGCGCGCCCCACGCCACCCTGCGTGACAATGCGCCGGGCTGGCTGCTGAACTATGTTTTTTGGTCGGGGGTGCTGATCTTTGTCCTCGTCTTTGTGCTGGTCGATGCCGACCGCGGGCTTCTGCGCGGCTTCCCGGCGGGATGGCGCATCTCCATTCGCGAGCCGGTGGACGCGCTGGTGGAATGGATGAAGCGCAATCTCTATCAGATTGGCGATTTGCCGATTGGCGCCGGCCCATTTAGCGATTTTCTGGTCATCTACCTGCTCAACCCGTTGCGCCGGCTGTTGCAGCGCGGGCTGCCGTGGCCCGTGCTGATTGGGCTGGTGGGGCTGGTGGCCCATCACGCCGGCGGCTGGCGGCTGGCATTGGGCAGCGTGCTGGGCATGGTCGCGCTGGGGCTGTTGGGCATGTGGGAGCAGAGCATGGACACGCTCAGCCAGGTGTTGGTGGCCGTGTTGCTGGCGGTGGTGATCGGCGTTCCATTGGGCGTGTGGGCGGCGCGCAGCGACCGGGTCGAGGCGCTGCTGCGGCCTGTGCTCGACTTTTTGCAGACGATCCCGCCGTTTGTCTATTTGGCGCCGGTCATTATGCTCTTTCATGTGGGGCGCGTGCCGGGCATCATCGCCTCGGTGCTCTATGCCTTGCCGCCGCTGGTGCGCTTGACCAACCTGGGCATCCGCCAGGTGGCGCCGGCCGCGGTTGAGGCGGCGGATGCGTTTGGCGCCACCGCATGGCAGAAACTGCGCAAGGTGCAACTGCCGCTGGCGCTGCCGTCGATCATGATGGGCGTCAACCAGACGGTGATGATGGTGCTAGCCATGGTGATCATCGCCGGCTTGGTGGGTGGCGGCGCGCTGGGGCTAGAGGCGGTCAACGGCCTCTCGCGCAACCAGTTGGGCCGCGGGCTGGAGGCGGGCCTCGCCATTGTCAGCATCGCCATGATCCTCGACCGGCTGACCCAGGCGTGGGCCGGCGGGCGGCGGCCTAGCGTTTGATGGCCCGGTTCACGCTCCATCCCACACCACGCGGAACCCGATGCTGGCGTAGCGGTTGCTGGGCGCGGCGTAGAAATTGCGCGAGGCGCAGCGCAACAGATGGCGCGAGTTGTAAAAGGCCCCGCCACGCAAGACGCGGCGTTCGTCTCCGTTCAGATCGTCGCTGACCTGGTATTCATAGCCGGCATAATTAGGCAGCCAGCGCGTGCTGCACCACTCCCACACATTGCCGGCCATGTCGGCCGCGCCGCACGCGGCGTCGCCCGCCGGGAAGATGCCCACCGCCGCCGCCCCGCCGATGCCGGCGTCGTTGAGGTTGCAGGCGCCGGCGCGAAAGTCATCCCCCCAGGGATAGAGCCGGCTGTCGGTGTGGCGCGCCGCCCGTTCCCACTCGGCTTCGCTGGGCAGGCGGATCGTGCGCCCGGTTGCCTCGCTCAGCCATGCGCAGAAGGCTACCGCCTCATACCACCCCACGCCCACTTGCGGGTGATTGGCAATTTGAACCGTGTGGTCATTCTCGCATGGCCCGGAGACCTGTTGCTCGATGCGCCAGGCCCAACCGGCATCTGTCCAATAGCGCCGTTCCGTATAGCCGCCCGCCTTGACAAAGGCCTGGTACTGCGCCACGGTGATGGGGAAGCGGCTTAGCTGGTAGGGGCGGCGGATGAGCGTGCACAGAAAGCGGGGGCGTTCATTGTCGGCGGCGTAGGGGTCGCGGCCCTGGTTGCTGCCCATAAAAAAGGGGCCGGCGTCGACCGCGACCCAGTCGATGTCGGGCAGCTCCTCTTTGAGGCCGACACCGGGGCGGCCATCCCCAATCAGGCCGAGGGTGCGGCCCGCCAGCGCACGGTCGACGGCGGCGAGTTGTCCGCTGCTTACTAGCGCTTCGAGCCAGCCGCGCACAGCGCCCAGCACAGCCAGGTTGTCGCGGTCGAACACGGGGTTGATGCGATGGTGGATTTCGGTTTCCACGAGCGCCTGACCGGCGAGCAGCGCCGCCCACCACTCGCGTTCGGTGGCGGTGGCGACGGCTTCCGGCGTGCAGGGCTGGGCAACGAGTTTGCTGACCAGTGTCCACGCTGCATAGGGTGCGCCGCGCGCTGCTTTGGCGGCGGCCAGCAGCAGCACTTCGCGCCAGCGCTCCGGCTCGTCATAGACCAGTTGCACCAACAGCCCAGGAAAACTGCGTTCGGTGAGATGCCGCGCGGCCAGATATTCCTGAAATGTCCGGTGGGGAAAGCTGTAGACGCCCTCGCCCTTGTTGGTGAGCAGGCCGGCGCGATCGCGGATATATTCTAGCACCCGGGCGGGGCGCATGTCGGGGTCATCGGTGGCGCCGAGCAGGGCGGCCACCAGGCGACCTTCGGCGATGTCTGCGGCGCCGGTGGTTTCGCGCTGGCCGGCGTGGACATCAAAGGCCAGCGTTTCCAGTGCCTTGCGCACCATGGATTGGGGGGCGCGCAACCATTCGGCCATGCTCTCGATCTGGAGCGCCGCCTGGCCGGCCCGGTCGTGGATGATCTTGGGGCGTTCCCAAATGTCCAACAGCAGTTCGACGCTCTCTTCGTATAGTTGTTCGCGATCGTCGGGGAGGCTGCCACCGCGCCAGGCGTGCAGCGAAGCCATGAGTGTCAGCAAGAGTGGCCGCCCGGCCAGCTCTCGCAGGTGCAGATTTTGCTTGATGGCCTGGATGAGGATCGACGCGCGGCCTTGGGCTTCGCTCTCCCCCATGCCCTTGCGCATTTGCGCCATGTGGCCATACCACTTGTTGACAAAGGTCTCGGCCTGGTCGGCCCGGAAGGGGGCCAGCACGGCTTCGGCAAAGCCGGGCAGACGCCATTCCTGGCGCTGATAGGCATAGGTGCGGCTTGTCAGCAGGATGCGCACCCGCGGAAACTGGCGGCGGAAATCGAGCACGGCCTGTTTTACCGTCTCGCGGCGATGTTGCGCCTCGGGTACCTCGTCAAGCCCGTCCAGGATCAATAGACCGCCTTCCTCAAGCAGGTGTTGGCGCAGCAGCGGCGCAAAGTCGGCCAGGCTTTGCCCCATCTGTTCGGTGATGTGCGCCCAGAGCAGATCGCCGGGGCGGCCCGCCGGCTGTGTTTCCAGATTGGCGGCAAAGGTGCGCAACACCACCCGCACAGGCAAGAGCGCGCCTTGGGTCCACCCTTCGCCAAGGCAATCGAGGCTGGTGTCTTCGAGACCCAAGATCTCGCCGGCCAGACAGAGGGTCAAGAAGCTGGCAAAGGTCGTCTTGCCCGAGCCAGGGTCGCCCAAGAGCGCAGCATAGGGCGCGCCGTTGACAAAGGCCAGCGCCGATTGCCGTTCGCGCTCGGCCATCTCCATATAGTCGCGGTGCCCCCGATGTTCGAGCTTGCGCCGGTCCATGGGGGTGGCATGGAGCGTATCGAGCGCGGTATAGACAGCC
>JAHDWG010000731.1 GCA_023384495.1 Caldilineaceae bacterium | reverse complement strand
CGCGAAACGGCGCCGTGCAGGGGCGCATTCTTCTCTGGCATTCGTTGGCTGCCGGCGAGGCCAGCACGCTGAGCGAGATCATTGCGCGCTTTCGCACCATCCACCCACGCGCCGCCATCCAGATCCAGGGGTTTGCCACTGCACAAGAGATGCGCGATGCATTTCAGGCAGCGGCTGATTCGGGGCTCGGTCCCGACCTATTGCTGGCCCCCAGCGCATGGGTTGGCCCGCTCGCCGACCAACGGCTAATCGACCCCATCGACAGCGCCATCCCCGAAAGCACATTGCAGCGCTACACCCCCACCGTGTTGGAAACGGTGCGCTACCGGGAGCAGCTCTATGGCTTGCCGGCATCGATCAACACCATGGGGCTCTATTTCCGCACCCGCCTGGTCGAGCAGCCCGCCGCCACGCTAGACGAACTGTTGGCCGAGGCGGCGCAGGGTCGCGTAGTGGCGATTGGCGCGAGCTTTCTCGATGCGTTTTGGGGCGCGCCAGCGTTTGGCGGGCGTCTGCTCGACGATGAAGGGCGCGTTGTGCTTGATCGCGGCGGTTTTGCCAACTGGCTGGCCTGGTTGCGCGATGCCCGCGAGGCGCCCGGAATGATCATCGACAACAACCGTGAGGTGCTGCGCAGCCGCTTTATGGACGATGGCGTTGCCTATTATGTGGGATACGCCGACGAGTTGAATCTGTTGGTGGACACGCTGGGCAGCGACCAGATCGGCGTGGCGCCGCTGCCGGCGGGGCCGGTGGCCGCTGCGGGGCCGTTCCTTACCACCCATAGCTTTCTCTTCAGCAATGTCTCTTCGGAGGCACAGCGCAATCTGGCCCTGGCGCTGGCGCAATTCGTCACCAATACTGAGCAATCATCTACGCTGATGCGGCAGGCGCGCCATGTGCCGGCCAACACGCGCGTGCGGGTCAACCCGCGGCTCAATCCCAACATTGCGAGCTTTTCGGCCCAGGCGCGCACCGCCGTGCCCCTGGCGAATCGGCCCGAGATGGAGGCGATCCTGGCGTATGGCGGTGATGCCTACAACCGGGTGCTGGAGGGGGTGCTCGAACCCGCCGAGGCCGCTATCGAAATCACCAATCTGGTCAACGAGATCAATGGTTTTGCGCCGGTCACAACGCCGCCCTCGGTCTGCACCGGTGTCGGCACCGTGCAACTGGCCCACAGCCTGGAGGGGAGCGCGGTCGAAGCACTTGACGCCATCATTAACCGCTTCCGCAGCGAATGCCCGACCATCATTGTACGCTCCCAGTATATTGCCCCGTCTGATCTGCCAGCGCAGGTTGCGGCGCGCGGGGCCGGCGCCGGTCGCATCGACCTGATCTTTGCGTCGCAGAGCGCGTTTCAAGCGTTTTCGGCCGAGTCGGTGGTAGCCAACCTCAACAACTATGTGGACAACGAAACGCTGCAGCGCTTCCGCCCGGACGCCCTCAACGCGCTGCGCAACCAGGGGGGGCTTTACGGGCTGCCCGTATCGGTGGGCGCGCCGGCGCTCTATTACAACCGGGCGCTCATCGCAGACCCGGCGCGTACGCTTGATGAGCTGCGCGCTCAGGCCGGCCAGGGGACGCCCGTGGCGCTCGATATCCGCTTTGAAGCGGCCTTTTGGGGCGTTGGCGCGTTTGACGATGGGCCGGCAAACGCCACCGGTGATCAACTCGTTGACCCAAACGCGCTGGCCGCTTGGCTTGAATGGCTACGCGAGGCGCGCGAGCGCGGCGGCATCCGACTCAGCCGTGACCCCGGTGCGCTCCAGGCCGATTTTGTGGCGGGCAACACA
>JAHDWG010000178.1 GCA_023384495.1 Caldilineaceae bacterium | reverse complement strand
GACTTCATCGCCGAGATGACGCCCAAGTTCCGCCGCATGGTCGAGGTGCTCGGCTGCTCCAACGACGACTTCATCCGCACCACGGAAGCCCGCCACCACGCCTCGGTGAGCGAGCTGTGGCGGCGCATGGCGGCCAACGGCGACATCTATCTGGGCAGCTACGCCGGCTGGTACTCGGTGCGCGACGAGGCCTTCTACGGCGACGACGAGCTCGAGGAGCGTGACGGGGTCAAGGTGGCGGTCAAGACCGGCACCCCGGTCGAGTGGGTCGAGGAGGAGAGCTACTTCTTCCGCCTGTCGGCCTATCAGCAGAACCGCCCGGTCCCCGACCTGGAATTGGGCGAGGCTATCTCGCTGACGGTGACCTATGGCCTTGGTGCGGCTTCGCTGCTCGATGAGACGCCCGAGCTCTATTACTGGGATGGCGGCGCGTGGTCGCAAGAGGAGTTGACCTGCATGCCTGGCGGTGACGCGGCGGAGCTGGACTGTGTCTATGCTGGCGGGGTGCTTACCCAGTTCGCCCTACTCGCGAGCGAGCCAGAGGCGGTGGCCGGCATCGCGCTGAGCAGCGCCACATCCTCGGCTACGGCGGAGGTGGGGACGAGCGTTGATTATCGGTTCACCCTGACCAACACCGGCACGACCACCGACACCTTCAGCGTCGATGTAACCGGCCCGTGGACCCCGACATCCTCGACGAGCAATGTGGGGCCGCTGGCGTCCGGGAATAGCGCCGTCTTCACCGTCACCGTGACCATTCCCGCCGGGGCTGCGGATGGCGAGAGCGCCACGACTACGGTGACCGCAACCTCTGCGCTGGACGGGAGCGTGCAGCAGACGGGCACCCTCACCACCATGGCCCAGCGCCCGCCCGATGAGGAACCAGAGGAGGATGATCGCATCTTCTTGCCCATGATCCAGCGGATGGTGGGCAGCGCACAGAGCGCGCAGATCACCGGCATCAGCATTTCGGGCGACCGCTATGTGGTGAGCATCAGCACCCCGGGCTTCACCCCGCAGTTGCCGGGGCAGCATGTTCATTTCTTCTTCAACACCGTGCCGCCCGAGCAGGCTGGCGCGCCGGGCGCAGGGGCCTGGCATGTGCACGGCGACAGCGGTTCGTACAGCGGCATCACCCTGGCTGAGCGGCCGTCGAGCGCCACGCAGATCTGTGTGCTTGTGGCCAACCCCGATCATTCTGTCCAGCTCAACACGGGCAATTGCTATCCGCTGCCGTAAAAGGTGGTCAGTTCGGCCCCTTGCTGGAAGCGCAGCGCTTCCAGCAAGGGGGAAATCAACCTGATAGCAGCCACAACAGGCCGTAGTGGGACGCCAGCGCAATGCGAGCGTCCCATTTTCTTTTGCGCGATTGACGGCTGGCTGGCTTTTTCGCCTTGCAACATTCTGTTGCCCTCTACGTACTGGGTCATACAAGACGGTTTTGGCCAGAGAAGATTCGAGTGAAGCCAGTTATGCATCTTGACTGGTATGTTGGCCTGCCCAATAACCGGTCACTCGACCGGTGTGGTCTGTCTTGTTTGGTTGTATGGTGGTAGCGAAGGATTGGCCGCGTCTTGACGGTTAACCGATGAATTGGACCATCCATGAGTCGGGCGATGGGACATTGAGACAGAAGTGCGAGGGGGAAACATGACGACACAAGACAAATCGCAACAGAGTAATCTCATTTGGGGAGCCATCCTGGTGGCCGGTGGGATTTTGCTGTTGCTCTCCAACCTGAACCTGTTTGGCCCGCTGACAGCTTTGATGTGGACCTTGCTGTTTGGCGGGGCCGGTATATTCTTTCTTTACCTATTTCTCACCGCACCCGAACAGCGTTGGTGGGCTGCAATTCCAGGATGCGTGTTGCTGGGGCTGGGCATGGTGACGAGCATCAATGAGCTAGGCCCGCGTTTTCTGGCGCCTATCAGCGGCTCAGTCTTCCTCTTTTCGATTGGCGTAGGTTTTATGTTGGTCTATCTGGCGCAGCGCCAGAACTGGTGGGCGGTCATCCCTGCCGGCGTCATGACCACGCTGGCCGTGGTGGCGGGCATCGATAACCTGGGCCTGCGCTGGGTCGATAGCGGCGCGATCTTCTTTGTCGGGCTGGGCGTTACCTTCCTGGTGTTGGGGTTTTTGCCCACCAGCAGCGGCAAGGAGCTGCGCTGGGCCTTCATCCCTGGCGTGGTGCTGATCTCTATGGGGATTTTGATCGGCACGCCCTTTATCTCGGTGCTGGGCTACCTCTGGCCGTTGGCGCTGATCGTGGGTGGCGCGCTCCTCATTTGGCGGCAACTGCGCGAGCGGCAGGCTGAATAAGAGACGGCAGATCAGCCGGAGAGGGGAAGTGATTACGATATGGACACACAAAGAACGCGCAGCAGTCTGTTTGGGCCGATCTTGCTGATTGGGCTGGGCGTGTTGCTGCTGCTCAACAATTTTGGCTTTTTTGCACTAAACATCTGGGAGATGCTGGCCCGTTTTTGGCCGGTGATCCTGATTGGGATTGGGTTGGACATACTCCTTGGCCGGCGTAGCGGCATTGGCGGCGTCATCGCCCTTTTGTTGCTCCTGCTGTTGATCTTCGGCTCCATGCCCTGGAGCAGTGGCGTGTTGACCGCCGGCGGCGCGCCTCAAGTGATCGACCAACCACTGCAAGGGGCGACGGCGGCGCGTATCCGCATTGCGTCGGGCGTCAGCTCGTTGAGTGTGGGCGCATTGCCCGGCGCCGACAAGCTCATCGCAGGGTCGGTGACCCCCGCGCGCAACGAGCGACTGGCCGAGTCGGTGGGGCGGGAAAATGATACGGCGCTCTATACGCTGAGCAGCGAAGGGGCCGGTATATCGGTTCCCTTTGGCGCATGGCGCGGTGAGTCGCGCTGGGATCTGCGCGTCACCGGCGCCGTTCCGCTCGACCTGAACATATCGACCGGTGTGGGGGAAGCGACCATCAACCTTGAACAGATGGAACTGAGCCAATTGGAAATCCGCACCGGCGTGGGGGCGACCACGATCACGTTGCCCTTGCGTGGCGACTTTCGCGGCGAGATCAGCGGCGGCGTGGGCAAGGTGACCGTCTTGGCGCCCGATACGCTGGCCGTGCGCATCCGCGCCAGCGCCGGCCTGGGCAGTGTGGATGTCACCGGTGACTTTAATCGGAACGATGATGAATACACCTCGTCCGGCTTCGAAAACGCCGGGCAACGGGTTGAATTGACCGTACGCGGCGGCGTCGGGGAGGTCGAGATCCGACAGATCGAAAAACGATAGCAACCCGCAGCCAATCAACACACGCGGTGGGTATATATCCGCCAGAGCCACCAACAGAAGATGTCGGTGGCTCTGGCGTTTTACGGCTTTATGCGTGGATCGCAACTTTTCTCATAAGGCTGTGTTCTGCTATTGTGATCGGCCAGACAATTATCTGTTTAGGGTCTGTCTGGGTTTTGATCGGTGGATGAACGCCCCAGCGTTGCATTGGCTCCCATGCCCCAGCATGGCAAAGCCTGCTTTTTTGCGCAAGGCGTATATCTCCCACACTCTGACACCGGGGCGGTCTTTTTGCAGGCCTATACTGAACTCTGTTTGAAAACCAGAATGACGCAAAGGAGTAAACCTCTGCGCAAAGCCCGGTTTTCAAAGCAACCGCAGATTGGCGCTTGCCTTGGGATTGCCCGTTTTCCATAGGAACAGACGAACATATATGAGCAGCGATCATTTCAATTCCACCGTTTCCGCCAATGGGCAGACGCCGCAACGGGTGGTGATCACCGGGGTTGGCGCGGTGACGCCGCTGGGCCTCAGCGTCGACGAGACGTGGGCCGGTTTGTTGGCAGGGCGCTCGGGCATCGACTATATCGACCGCTTCGACCCCAGCGAGCTGCGCACGCATTTTGCCGGCCAGGTCAAGAACTTTGACCCGCAAAACTATATGGACCGCAAAGAGGCGCGCCGTCTTGATCTCTACATCCAATATGCGCTCGCCGCCACCAAAGAGGCGGTTGGCGACTCCACACTGGATCTGGCCGTCGAGGCGCCCCATCGTGTCGGCTGCATCATCGGCAGCGGGATCGGCGGCATCCTCTCTACGCTGGAAAACCAGGCCACCGCCCAAGAGAAAGGGCTGATGCGCATCAGCCCCTTCATGGTGCCCAATCTGCTGGTAGACAGCGCAGCGGGCAAGGTGGCCATCGAATACAATCTGCACGGCGTCAACCATGCCGTGGTCAGCGCATGCGCCAGCGGAACGGCTGCCTGCGGTGAGGCGTTCGAGGTGTTGCGCCGCGGCGACGCCGATGTCATGATCGCGGGGGGGGCCGAGGCCGCTATTGCGCCGCTCATGATGGCGGGCTTTGATGTAATGGGCGCGCTCAGCCAACACAACGAGAATCCAGCCGAAGCCTGTCGCCCCTTCGAGGTCAACCGCGATGGCTTTGTGGTGAGCGAAGGCAGCGCCATTGTGGTGATGGAGACGCTCGAACACGCCCTGGCGCGTGGGGCGCGCATCTATGCCGAGGTGATTGGCTATGGCAGCAGCGCCGATGCCTATCACATGGCTGCGCCACACCAACAGGGGCGCGGCGCGGTGGACGCGATGCGCATGGCCGTGCGCAAGGCCGGCGAGTATGGCGTGCAGCCCAACCAGATCGACTACATCAACGCCCACGGCACAGCCACCCGGCTCAACGATGTGGGTGAAACGCTCGCCATCAAACAAGTGTTGGGCGAACACGCCTATAGCGTCCGCATCAGCAGCACCAAGAGTATGCTGGGGCACTTGCTGGGCGGCGCCGGTGCGATTGAGTCGATTGTCTGCGCCAAAACCATCACCGAGGGGATTATCCCCCCGACCATCAACCTGCATGAGCAAGACCCGCAGTGCGATCTCAATTATACGCCCCTGGTGGCGCAACCGGCTGATGTACGCGTGACGCTCAGCAACAGCTTTGGCTTCGGCGGCCACAACGCGTGCATCATGATGCGGCGATTTGAGGGGTAGAGAAGAGGAGGGCAAGCGGATGACGGACAATAAGGCGCCGCCACACGATGCGCTGAACGGAGTTCATGCCAACGGTGTTCACAGCCCCAGCGCAAATGGCCCGGCGCAGTCGCCGGCGGCGAACGACGCACCTCTGGTCGATACGGTCGTTGCAGCGCCCACGCCGTGGACACGACGCTATGCACAGATTATTGGCTGGGGCTATCATGTGCCCAGCAAGGTGATCACCAATCACGACTTGGAGCAGATCGTCGACACCAATGATGAGTGGATCCGTTCGCGCACGGGCATCGAAGAGCGCCATGTGGCGGCTGACCCCAAGGAGACGTCGGCGACGTTGGGCATTGCCGCCGCGCGCAAGGCGCTGGCTGTTGCCGATGTGCCCCCCAGCAAGATCGACTTGATCATCTGCGCATCCAGCTCGCCCGAGCACATCTTTCCCGCCACGGCCTGCATCATTCAGGATGCGATTGGCGCGGTCAACGCCGGCGCATATGACCTGAGCGCGGCCTGTTCGGGTTTTGTCTATGCCCTTAGCCAGGCGCGCGGCGCAATCCTGGCCGGCGACGCCGAGTATGTGCTCGTCATCGGCGCCGAGACGCTCAGCCGCATGGTGGATTGGACAGACCGCAACACCTGCGTGCTCTTTGGCGATGGCGCAGGCGCCGTGTTGGTGGCCGCAAGCGACGTGCCCGGCGGGATCATGGCGGTCGACCTGGGCAGCGACGGGTCGGGAGCGAATACGCTCACCCTGTTGGCCGGGGGCAGCGCGATGCCCGCCAGCCTGGAGACGGTCAGCACCGGCAGCCATTACATCAAGATGGATGGCAAGGCGGTCTTCCGTTTTGCGACGCGCGTCATGGCGGAAGCCACCCGACGCGTGTTGCAGCGCGCCGGCCTCACCACCGATGACGTCGGGTTGATCATCCCGCATCAAGCCAATGTGCGCATCATTCAGAACAGCGTTGTCCACCAGCTTAAGATGCCCGAAGAGAAGGTGATGGTCAACGTGCAAAAATATGGCAACACAAGCACGGCCAGCATCCCGATTGCGCTTTGCGAGGCGCTGGAAGCAGGTCGCATTCAGCCGGGGGATAACCTTGTCTTTGTGGGGTTTGGCGCCGGGCTGACCTGGGCTGCGTGCGCGGTGCAGTGGGGCGTGCCCGTAGAACAGCGCCCCCCCAACTGGTGGAAGAACTACCGGCGTCAGGCTACTTATCAGGCCGCGGCGGCGCGCAGCATGTGGCGCAAGGCTGTGCGGTGGGTCTATGATGTGTTGCCGACCGACCCCGAGGCTGTGCGGGTAAAAGAGAGTGAGACGACCGCGCTGGATGGCAAGAGCGCCCCGTCCGAACAGTAGGCGGGGACCTTTGGAGCCAGCGGTTTCGTCCGGAGAGGTTCTGCTGGCGCCTTGTCAAGGCGAATTTGAATGATTCATCGTAACGACTTTAGTCGTTGGGTGAGGGGAAGCGATTAAAGTCGTTACGACGAGCAGCCATTCAACTCTATTCGAAGCGTGCGGCAACGTCCGGCTTGAGAAAGTACCAGAGGATGAGCGCGCCGATGACCGTGCCAATGGGAAAGGCAAGCAGGCTCAGCACGGCCAATACAATCGCGCCAGTGCGCCCCCATGCCTTGACCTGCCACAAGCCGTAGCCCACGGCGAGATTGAAGAGGCAGAGCACCAGCAATACCGTTGCCACAAAGCCCACGGCGGCAAAACCAATAAATGCGGTGGGCTCTTCGGCGATGGTGACAATGCCCAAAACGAGCGTGGGCAACGCCATCAACACGGCGCCCAGCAAGAAGATGGCCGCGACAACAAAGTGATAGGCGGCCACCAGGGTGATGCCGTCACTGCGTTTGGACCAGACCTGGACATTGTTGGTCCCCGCCCGTTCAATCGACTGCATGGTCATTGCGCCTCCTAATCTCGTACCCACTTCCGACCGCCCAACTCCTGTCCCCCAACCCCTGTCTTCAATGTCATGGGTTGCCGGCTTATCCATATGCTCATCTTTACGTGAGCCGCGTACAAAAGTTGCGTGGCGCCCGGCTGCCCCAATTCGCCATTTCCCTGCTTTCGTGATACAACCAATCAGACGGAGGCGCCGGCGCGGAGTTACGGTCCAGCGCTACGACTCGCAACAATGGACGAGCCGCCGGCGCAGAAAGTGGGCCAGGGCGTCTGCCAAGCCACACTGATTTCCGCCGGTGTATGCCGGTTTGATTGGCCAAATCTGCGTGAACTTTGGGACAGGCCGCAAAAACAATTGCAAAACAAAGGGGAAAATTATGACGGAAATCACCTATATCGGTGGCCGTGAGGTATTGGACAGCCGCGGCAACCCCACGGTGGAAGTCGAAGTCATGCTCGAGAGCGGCGGCTATGGCCGGGCGATTGTGCCCAGCGGCGCCAGCACGGGCGCTCATGAGGCCGTCGAGCTACGCGATGGTGATAAACAGCGCTATGGGGGCAAGGGCGTGTTGCAGGCGGTCGCTAATGTGAACGAGGTGTTGGCCGACGAGTTGATCGGCATGGATGCGCTTGACCAGGTCGCCATTGACGAGCGCATGATCGAGTTGGATGGGACGCCCAACAAGGGCAATCTGGGCGCCAACGCCATCCTCGGTGTCAGCCTGGCTGTGGCCCACGCCGCCGCCGACGCTGTCGGCCTGTCGCTCTATCGCTACTTGGGCGGCGTCGGCGCTCGCACGCTGCCCGTGCCCATGATGAATATCCTCAACGGCGGGAAACACGCCCTGGGCAGCACTGACTTCCAGGAGTTTATGGTGATGCCCGTGGGCGCCGAAACATTTCACGAGGGAGTGCGCTGGGGGGCTGAAATTTACCAGAGTCTCAAAAAGGTGCTCCACGACGGCGGTTACAGCACCAACGTGGGCGACGAGGGCGGTTTTGCGCCCAGTCTGGGTAGCAATGTCCGAGCGATTGAGGTGATCCTCGAGGCGGTTGAAAGGGCCGGTTATCGCCCGGGCGAGGAGGTGTTCATCGCGCTGGACCCGGCTGTGAGTGAACTATACGACGCCGGCAGCGGGCAATACAAACTGGAGATCGAAGGAAAGAGTCTGAGCAGCGCTGAGCTGGTCGAACTCTGGCTCGACTGGTGCAATCGTTTCCCCATCATCAGCCTGGAAGATGGTATGGCCGAAGACGACTGGGATGGCTGGAAGTTGCTCTACAGCAAGGTGGGCAATCGGGTGCAACTGGTAGGCGATGACCTATTGGTGACCAATGTCGACCGCATCCACCGGGCGATTGATGAGAAGGCGTGCAATGCGTTGCTCTGCAAGGTCAACCAGATCGGCACGCTGACCGAGAGCATCGCCGCCATCGACATGAGCCAGCGCGCCGGCTGGGCCGCCGTGGTCAGCCACCGCTCCGGCGAGACGGAGGACGCCACCATCGCCGACCTCGTGGTTGCCTTCAACACGGGGCAGATCAAGACGGGCGCGCCGGCGCGCAGTGACCGCGTCGCCAAATACAACCAACTGCTGCGCATCGAAGACGAGCTGGACAGCATGGCCCGTTATGCCGGGCGTTCGGCCTTCCCACACCTGCGTTAAAGTGTGGCTGCCTTGAAACCAGGGGAGTCCGACACAATGGCGTAAGGAAACCCCTGGCTTCAAAATTCACCGTCTATCCCTTGATCTGCGCCCAGGTCAGGTCGGTCAACTGCGCCACCGTGATCACCGGGGGGCCGGGGATCTCATCCAGCCGTTGGCGCAGGGCCGGGTTGTGGATGATCGGGCCGACCGAGGCGCAGCGCATCCCGGCGCGTCGCGCTGCTTCGACGCCGGCCAGGCTATCCTCGATGACGAGGCACTCTTCCGGCGCTGCCCCCAGCGATGCCGCCGCCAGCCGAAAGATGGCCGGGTCGGGTTTCCCCTTGGGCAACCGCGCCCCCGAGATGACGCTATCGAAGTGGTCGCCTACCTCGAGTGCTTCGAGCGTGGCGACGATGTTGATCATGGCGCCAGACGAGGCAATCGCCTGACGTAGCCCACGCCGGCGAAAGTCTGTTAGCCATGCGTCGACGCCGGGCAACATCTGTACGCCGTCCTCGCGCAGGATGCGTCGAAAATCCGCCTCTTTTTCCGTGCTCACCTGCTCCACCAGCTCGGGCGTTGCGCGACCTCCCAACAACCCGGGGAGAATGGCGCCATTGGGCCGCCCAAAGCCCTGGAGGAATTGTTCATACGAGTATTCAATATCATAGCGAGCCAGCGCTGCCCGCCACGATCGGTAGTGTAGCCCCTCAGTGTCGGCGAGCGTGCCGTCGAGATCCCACAGAATGGCTTTCATGGTTGTCATTGCATGTAAACTCAAGAACGTTGCTTCAACACTCGATTTGGTCATCGAGCTCTATCTTTGCAGATTTGTTTAACCCAAAGACGCAGAGGGGTAAAGACGCCAGGTGGATGGTCGAGCCCCTTCTTCGGGTCTCTGTATCTTTACACCTTTGCGTTCAAAGCCCCAACATAGAGTAATCGAGTATACCCGGATTCTTTGTGCAAGGAAAATGGGTGGGCGCCACGGTTTGCCGCCCGCTACAACATGTCGCCAGAACCGGCTATTTTTCCTGCTTTCACCGCATTCCTGGTATGATTATAAGCTAACCATCGGATTGTTTGCCTTGATTCTGTTGACATTTTAGCATAGGGTACAGTCACTTGCGGTGGTGTGGGGCGGCCCTGTCGCTCTGCGCCAACCCATGATGGTCCCCCGACGCATGAATGGTCAACATTGTCGAAGCGTCATCATCCGAGACGCCGTCGCTCATGGCCGGGCCTGCGCGGCGGCGCCCTTGTCGATCTCAATACCATCCTGTGGATGATGCGTAAACGGACCGGATACCCTGTTCAGACCGCTATGCGACGTTCACGGTAAAATTAGCAAAAGGATGAAGCATGATCGCTCAGGATTATTTCAACGCCAAAGGGACTTTTGAGACGGGCAGTGGCTCTGCTGTGATCTACCGGCTCTCTGCGCTGGAAAGAGCGGGCGTGACCACCATCGCGCAACTCCCCTTCTCCATTCGGGTGCTGCTCGAAGCTGCGCTGCGCCAGGCCGATGGCTTTGAGATCACGCGTGACGCGGTTGAGACCATCGCGCGCTGGAGCCCCGAAACCGCCGGCACGGTGGAGATCCCCTTTAAGCCGGCGCGTGTTGTTCTCCAAGATTTCACCGGTGTGCCAAGTGTGGTTGACCTGGCCGCCATGCGCGGGGCGATGGCGCGCCTGGGTGGCGACCCAAAGAAGGTGAACCCGCTGGTGCCCGTCGACCTGGTGGTGGACCACAGCGTCCAGGTGGATCGCTTTGGGAGTATTTTCGCACTTCAATACAACGCCGAGCGCGAGTTCGAGCGCAACCGCGAGCGGTATGAGTTTCTCAAGTGGGGGCAAGAGGCGTTTGACAATTTCCGCGTCGTGCCGCCGGCCACTGGCATTGTGCATCAGGTCAACCTCGAATATCTGGCCAAGGTGGTGCAACTGGGGCCACACAATGGGACACAGGTAGCCTACCCCGATTCGCTGGTGGGCACCGACAGTCACTCGACGATGATCAACGGCCTCGGTGTTGTTGGCTGGGGGGTGGGTGGCATCGAAGCCGAGGCGGTGATGCTGGGCCAGCCCATCTATATGTTGTTGCCCGAGGTGGTTGGCTTCAAGTTGACCGGCGAACTGCCCGATGGCGCCACCGCCACCGACCTGGTGTTGCGCGTTACCGAGATGTTGCGCAAAAAGGGTGTAGTGGACAAGTTTGTCGAGTTCTATGGCCCTGGGCTGGGGAAACTTAGCCTGCCCGACCGCGCCACCATCGGCAACATGGCGCCCGAATATGGCGCCACGATTGGCTTCTTCCCGGTTGACAACGAAACGCTCCGCTATCTCATTGGCACAGGCCGCAGCGAAGAGCAGGTTGAACTGGTGGAACGCTACATGAAAGAGCAGGGCCTCTTCCACACCGCGGAGACGCCAGACCCCGTTTTCTGTGACACGCTTGAATTGGATATGGGCAGCGTCACGCCATCGGTGGCCGGCCCCAAACGCCCGCAAGACCGCATTGAGTTGGGGCAGGTGAAGCAAAAATGGTCGGTCATGTTGCCGGCGCCCGTTGGGCCGCAGGGCTTTGCGCTTTCTGAAGAGGAGATCAACACAAGCCTCGAGGTGGCGCACAACACCGCCGCAGGCGAGCAGCGTTTTGCCTTGACACATGGCAGCGTGGTCATCGCCGCCATCACCTCATGCACCAACACCAGCAACCCCAGCGTGATGGTGGGCGCCGGGCTGCTGGCGAAAAACGCAGTGGAACGCGGTCTCGATGTCAAGCCCTGGGTCAAGACGAGCATGGCCCCCGGCAGCAAAGTCGTCACTCGCTATCTGGAAGAGGCCGGCCTGATCCCCTATCTCGAGGCGCTCAACTTTCACACAGTGGGCTATGGCTGCACCACCTGTATCGGCAACAGCGGCCCGTTGCCCGATCATATTAGCCAGGCGATTGCCGAGGGCAACCTGGTGGCGGCGGCGGTGCTGAGCGGCAACCGCAACTTCGAGGGGCGCATCAGCCCCGACGTGCGAGCCAACTTCCTCGCCTCACCCCCATTGGTGGTGGCCTATGCGATTGCCGGCACAGTCAAGATCGATCTGCTCAACGAGCCGCTGGGCCACGACCCGAATGGCGAACCTGTCTTTTTGCGCGATATCTGGCCCACCCAAGATGCGATTCAGGCGGCAATCCGCCGCAGCCTTAAGCCGGAAATGTTCCGCGAACAGTACGCCAATGTCTTTGACGGTAATGAGGAGTTTAACAAGGTCTCGGTAGCGGGTGGCGATCTCTTCCAGTGGAGCCCAGAGAGCACGTATGTCAAAGAACCGCCGTTCTTCGACGACCTGACATTGACGCCGCCGCCGGTGCAGCCAATCCACGGCGCGCGCTGTCTGGCGATCATGCCCGACAGCACCACCACCGACCACATCAGTCCGGCCGGCAGCATTTCGCCCAAGAGTCCGGCGGGCCAATATCTCATGGAGCGCGCTGTGCCCCGCTCTGAGTGGAACAGCTACGGCAGTCGTCGTGGCAATCACGAGATCATGATGCGCGGCACCTTTGCCAATATCCGGATCAAGAATCAGATGCTTGACGGCGAAGAGGGGGGCGACACGGTTTACATCCCTACCAGAGAGAAGATGTCGATCTACGACGCCGCCATGCGCTATCAAGAGAATCACACCCCGCTCATCATCCTGGCTGGCCGTGAATATGGCACGGGCAGCAGCCGCGATTGGGCGGCCAAAGGCCCACAGCTTCAGGGGGTGCGCGCTGTCATCGCCGAGAGCTTTGAGCGCATCCACCGCAGCAACCTGGTGGGGATGGGCGTATTGCCGCTGCAATTCAAGCCGGGTGAGAGCGTGGCCAAACTGGATCTCTCTGGCTTTGAAACCTATGACATCCTCGGCCTAAGCGACGACATGCAGCCGGGGCAAAGCTACAAAGTGCGCGCCACGCGCGAGAACGGCGCCGTCCTCGAGTTCGAGGTGATCAGCCGTATCAACACACCGGTCGAGGTGACCTATTTCAAGAACGGTGGCATCTTGCAGACGGTGTTGCGTCGCCTGGCCACGAGTTGACCGGTTTGCGGGAGGCGGCAAGTGGAGGCTTGGGCCTCTCTCATCCGTCTTGGAGGGAGCATGGAAGAGTTGCAAGAATTGCGAACCTTCATCGAGCAGGGACGCTACCCCGAGGCGCTTACCCTGTTGGAGGAAATGGAGGAGATGAGCTATAGCGATAAACTGCATAAGATCGAAAGCTTTATGCAGATTCTCCTCTTGCACTTGATCAAACAGCAGGCGGAAAAGCGTTCGACCAGGTCATGGGAGTATTCGATCCGAAACGCAGTGCGCGCGATCGAGCGCTCCAACAAGCGCCGCAAAGCCGGTGGCTATTATCTGAGCGCCGCCGAGTTGAGCGATGCAGCCGATGAGGTCTTCCAAGATGCGCTGGAACGCGCTGCGCTCGAGGCATTTGGCGGCGTCTACAGCGCACCCGAGTTGGCCGAAATGGTCGATGAGGCGCAGATCAAAGAGCAGACGTTGCGCATGATTCTCGAAGCGCAGTAGCGGATAGAGGGGCGCGGCGTCGCGTGATGGGAAAGACGGTTTTTCGCAGCTCTGCATTCTATGCCAGTGTGATGGGCTGGTTGACAGCCTGGCGAAGATGGCTGCCCCTTCTCGCGCCCATCCTGGTTGGCGGTTTGCTGCGTGCGATCTGGCTACGTTATCATTTTCATGAATTGGTTTCAGACGAAATAGCCTATCATGCGCTGGCCGTGAATCTGGCTGAGGGACGACCCTACGGTCTGCCCTTTTGGCCGCCGGGGTGGCCTGCGCTGTTGGCCCTTCTCTATGCGCTCTTTGGCGCCGACGCTGGGGTGGGGTTGCGGCTCAATCTGGCGCTTTCGGCGCTGACCATCGCGCTGACAGGTGGGTTGACCCTGCAACTCTTTGGCCGACGCGCCGCCATCGCAAGTATGTGGCTGCTGGCGCTCATGCCGTCGCACATCTTGCCGGTTGTGCTCTTGCGCTACGAAATTTGGCTGCAATTTCTGCTGGCGCTGGGTCTGTGGGCATCGCTTTGGTTGCGGTCGGCCGGGCGATGGGCGGGATTGGCGATCGGCGTGACCGTGTTGGCCACCCTGGTGCGGCCCCTCTGGCTGGTGCTGCCGTTTTTTCTTTGGCTTGTGGGCCGCTTCTTGGGGCGGGCGCCGGTGGGGTGGCGGCATCTGACGATGGCGCAACTTGGCGCGGTCCTCTTGCTGGCGCCGTGGGTGTGGGTCAGCAGCGTAGACGCCGGGCGGTTTGTGCCGATTGCCCTCAACGGGGGGGTCAATCTATGGATCGGCAACAATCCGCAGGCAACCGGCGCCTACATCAGCCCGCCGGGCGAATATTGGGATCCGCGTAATGAAGCCCCA
>JAHDWG010000177.1:3741-14062 GCA_023384495.1 Caldilineaceae bacterium | reverse complement strand
TTCTTCGCCAGCAGATCGCCGCGGCCGCGCAGGCCCACATAGTCAAGGATGCGCCGCGCCTCTTTTTCGGCGTCCGCTTCATCGCGGCGGGTGGCAGGGGAACCAACAATGGCGCCCAGCCATGTCGACCTGAGGTGCGCCTCTTGACCCACGAGCACATTTTCGATCACAGTCATGTTGTTGAAGAGGCGGATGTTTTGAAAGGTGCGGGCAATGCCCAGGCGCGTGATCTTGTCGGCGGTAAGCCCATCGATGCGCGCGCCGTCAAAGAGCAACTCGCCCTCGTCGATCTGATAGAAGCCAGTGATGCAGTTGAAGAAGGTCGTCTTGCCGGCGCCGTTGGGGCCAATGATGCTGACGATGGCCTTGCGTGGAATGCGAAAGTCGATGTGGTTGACGGCAATCAACCCACCAAACCGTTTGGTTGCTCCTCTGGACACCAAAATGTCATCGGTCATGGATGGCTAGGCTCCGTCTGTGGATGGCGTCGATCAGTCGGCTGCGGCAGGGGCTGGGTTGACCTGCGCCGCCTCCACCGTGCTTGTGGATTCGTCATAGAGTTCGCGCCGGCGTACGGCGGAGGGCCAGAGACCTTCGGGGCGGAGCAACATCATGGCGATCAGCAGCGCGCCGTAGAGCAGCAGGCGATATTCGGCAAATTCGCGCAAGAGCTCTGGCAGACCCACCAATACCAGCGCCCCCAATACCACCCCGGGGATGCTGCCCATGCCCCCCACAATGATCACAGCCAGGGTGTTAATCGAGATCAACAAATTGAAGCTGTGAGGGAAGATCGTGCCCAGTTTGGCGGCAAAGATCGCACCGGCCAACCCCCCGGCGGCGGCGCTGAGCGTAAAGGCGAGCACCTTTGTCTTGACCGTGTCGATCCCCATCGCGGCGGCGGCGTCTTCATCCTCGCGCAGCGCCATCCATTGGCGGCCTGTGCGCGAATTGTTGAGGCGGATCATGACAAAGAGTGTCAAAAAACAGGCCCCCAACAGTAAGTAGTAGATCGTCTGTGGCCCGCTGAAGGTAATCCCAAACAGTTGCGGGCTGGGAATAAAAAGAATCCCTTGCGAGCCCCCGATATAGGGGCGCAGCCAGTCGGAAAGGGCCAGCAGGCGGATGATCTCGCCAAAGCCGAGCGTGGCAATCGCCAGATAGTCGCCGCGCATGCGTAACACGGGCAGGGCCAGCACAAACCCGGTGAACATCGCGCAGAGCACACTCACCGGCACAATCATCCAAAAGTTGAACTGGCCAATCCCCAGCGGGCCGGTGGAGGTGAGCACCGCCATAACATACGCGCCCACGGCAAAATTGGTCACATACCCCAGATCGAGGAGGCCAGCCAGCCCCACGGCAATGTTGAGCCCCAGCCCCATGAGCACATAAATCCCAACGTTCACCAAGACTTCGCTGAGGAAGACGCCGACCAGCCAGGGCAGTGACAGGAGCAGGATCAGCAGCAGGCCAAAACCAGTGCGCTGCACCGCGCTCTGGCCGGCGACGCCCAAGCGCTCATACTGGGCGCGCACGTTTGCTTGTTGCCAGCGCCAAAGCGCGGTCAGCACCGCCGCAATGACAAAAATGGCGACGGCTACCTCCGGCTTGAGCGCGCCGTTGCGAAAGTACGCCCGTACCGAGGTATTACCGTCCAACTGGCGTAAGATCTGGATCGCCAGTTCGCTCAACAGCCCGACGCCCAGCATCCACCCCGCGCCGGCAGCCAGTGGGGCGCCAATTGCGCGTGGCAGCAGCGGGAGCAGCACACCGAGCAGGCCACCCACCGTCAGCAGGCCCATCAAGATGGCAATGCCGATTGCCAGGGTCTCCTGTTCAAAGGTGAGCATGTTGATCAGCGCCGGCGAGACGCTGACAAACATCTGGCGCACGTCCACAACAGTGCTGAGCAGTATGAGCGCCGCCGTTGGCAAACCGCTGACGAACCCGAGCGCCAGACCGGCAAGGACGCGCTCGACGACGGATTGGGGGCCCAATGGGTGACGCCCCACCAATAGGCCGGCCACGATGGGCGGCAGGTAGAGCAGCAGTTGGTCGAGCGTGAGCACACCGCTGATAATCGAGCGGGCGCGGAACATCTCTACCATGCCCACCAGCGCCACATAGAGGATCGTCACCCCGGCAATCGCGCCATATTGCAGCGGCAGGCGCCATGGGTTTCTGTGCGTTTCGACCATATGCACCTACGCCTTTTTCTCCGCCAACCGTTCCCCCAGAATGCCCTGGGGACGGAAGATGAGCACAAGCACTAGCATGGTAAATGCAAAGACGTCTTTCAACTGATTGGCGCCCGGAATACCCAACCCATCGAGAATAAGATTCGGCCCAATCGACTCAAAGACACCCAAAAACAGCCCCCCTAGCATGGCCCCGGGAACGCTGCCAATCCCCCCCAGCACTGCCGCCGTAAAGGCTTTAATGCCCGGAAAGAATCCCATGAAGAAATTGACGCCTTGAGGGCGATAGAGGCCGTTGATCACGCCGGCGGCGCCCGCCAGCAGCCCCCCAAACGCAAAGGTGATCACAATGATACGGTCGATGTTGATGCCCATGAGCGCAGATACTTCTTTGTTCTGAGACACGGCGCGCATGGCCTTGCCAATCTTGCTGCGTTCGACCAGCCAAACCAGACCCAACATGATCACCAGCGCGGCCAGAAAGACCACCACCTGGACAATAGGAATTTCGCTGCCGCCCAGCGAGAACGTGCCGCGTAGCGCGCGCACCTCTGGGTAAGTTCGAAAGCCAGTTCCATAGAAGCCGCGAAAGGTATACTGCAAGAAGAATGATGCGCCAATGGCCGTGATCAGCGGGACGAGGCGAGGCGCGCCGCGCAACGGACGGTAGGCGATCCGCTCCAACAAAATGGCGATGCTCATGGAAATGAGGCCGGCAAAGACGATCATGAGGGGGATGGCAAGCCAGGGGGCATCGTTGAGAAACCCGGCCTTATGAAAGGCGTCGGCCAGAAAAACGGTGGTAAAGGCCCCGGCCATGTAGACTTCGCCATGCGCAAAGTTGATCATGAGCAGAATGCCATAAACCAGTGTGTAGCCCAGCGCGATGAGCGCATAGATGCTACCCTGGGCCAGCCCAGAAAAAGCCAGACTGATCCATTGATTGGTGGTATATTTCCCTGAGATAAGCGTATTGGTTGCGCCGATGATGATGAGGGCAAAAATGGCGATACGCAGCGCATAGAGGACTAGATCGACCCAAGAGTACCGTGTAAAGAAATCGCGTCCCATAGTCTTCTCACAACCGTGGCTGCCTTGACCGTACCCATCATCTTGGCCCCAAAATGTGTACGTTCAACGTGTGTGTGTTCCCAGAGGGTAAAGCCCTATCCGAATAACGGTTGCGAGCCCAACTGGCAAGCCTGCGAATAAAGTTAGCGGCAGAGTCATTCGGATAGGCGCGTAAAGCAACGTGATAGCGGCGCAGGCGTTTCGTACGAATGAGCCAGGGAGAGAGGCTCCCTGGCTCACGATGGCGCTGCCTACTATTGGTGTGATCGGACTATGGCCACACCACCGGGGGTGGCCAACTGCCTTCGTTGACTTCCGCCTCGGTGAGTTGGAAGACGCCTAGCGCCTCACCGGTGGCGCAGTCGCCGGTGGGGTTGCAGCTCAGCGTGCCGGTCAGGCCGCTAAAGCCTGATGTGCCCGCAACTGCGTCGCGCAAGGCCTGGCGACCGACCAACAAGGTGCCGTCCTCGCCCTCTTGCGCTACCGCCGCAATCGCGTCCAGTAAGATATTCGCCGCGTCGTAGGCGTGGGCATGGAAGCCGCTGGGCGGCGAACCGCCAAACTTCACCTCCCAGCGCCCCAAGAATTCAGCATAGGCGTCACCTGCCACATAGGGCCCCGACAGATACATGCCAATGGCGGATTCACCCGTGTTTTCGGGGAAGGTATCGGCGAAAAGACCATCGGCGCCGAAGAGCACCATCTCTTCCAACCCGGCGATCTCCCTAGATTGCGCCGCAATGAAGTTGCCTTCAGGCTCGAAGATGGGGAAGTAGAGCACATCAGGCGGGTTGCTGGCAATCTCGGTCAAAATCGGGCGCATATCAGTGTCGCCGACGTTGACCGCGCCCTGGAAGGTCACCTCACCACCCAACTCGGCAAAGACTTCCGCCGCCACGCCCTGCAAACCATCAGCGTAGGGGCTACCGTCATGGATGGTGGCAAGCTTGCGCGCGCCTAGCTCATTGTACATAAATTCAGCCGCCACACGGCCCTGGAAGAGGTCGTTGTGGGCGGTGCGGTAGTAGCCCGGCATCCAGACACCGCCGGCGGCGGCGTCATCGCTCGTCAGGCGCGGCGCCGTGTTGGAGGGCGAAATCATCACAAGGCCGGCCTGGCTGATGATGGGCAGCCCGGCCACCGCTTCACTCGAGCAACTGGTGCCGATGATGCCCAAGATGGTGGGGTCTGCCGCCACCTTTTGCGCGGCCGTCTGGCCGCCTTCGGCGTTGCAGAGCGTATCTTCGCCCGACAGCCGAATCGGGCGGCCCAGCAGTTCGCCCCCGCGGTCTTCGATGGCGAGTTCGACGCCCATGCGCGAATCCTGGCCCAAGTTGGCCGTGGCGCCCGAGATGGTCAGCATATAGGCCACATGGATCGGCTCATCCGGCGCGATTTCCACACAGCCAATGGCGTCGGTGCATTCCAGCGGACCGGCTTCAGCGGCCTCTTCCGCGGGCGCCTCTTCCGCCTCTTCAGCGGCTTCTTCGGCTGGGGCCTCTGTCGGCGCGGCCTCCTGGGCAGGGGGCGGCGGCGCAGTCGGCGCGGCGGTTGGCGCGGCGCCGCCGCCACAGGCGGCCAGGATCAGGGTAAAGACTAACAGAAAACTGAACGAAATCGACAGCCTAGTTCGCATATGCTTCTCCTTTATGGTCTGATAGGGTCTGAAACCGCAATTTGCTCTGTTTCAAAACGGGACTTTCTGTCCTCTTGCAGACACAGGTTGCTTGCACTGTCAAAGCAACGGCGGTTTGGCAGCTTAAGCCGGTGATCAACCCGCGAAATGAAGTAAAATGCACATCCAGAAGCATGACAATTGTGGGGCGTACGCTGATGACAATCTACAAAACTGGCAGGATTATAGGCGACCTTACCATGGTTGTCAACCTGAATTCTAACACACTTCTATTATTCTCCCCTTCACCGCCCCGATTGGATGTGTTATAATCCCACAACGCGCCGTAGCGTACGCGGCGCTTTTTGTTGTTATACTGAGCTCTGTTCGAAAACCGGAGTTAGATCAGATCCGAGATCAGATCAAGAAGGAAGCATCTTCGCAAAGTCCGGTTTTCGAAGCAATCGCAGTATAGCAGCCCGAGCTTGGAGCAAAGGATGGCGCAGAGACCTTTTGTGGTTGGCCTGACGGGCAATATCGCTACCGGCAAGAGCACCGTGTTGCGCTATTTGGCCGAACAGGGGGCGTATGTCATCGACGCCGACCAATTGACCCATCAGGCCATGGCGCCCGATGGGCCCGCCTATGCCGCGATTGTCGAAACATTTGGCCGCGACGTGGTAAGGCCAGACGGCGCCATCGACCGCCCGTCCCTGGGGCGCATCGTCTTTGCCAACCCGGCGGCGTTGCAGCAACTGGAGCAGATCGTCCATCCCGCCGTTTTTGCATTGGCCACAGCCGAATTGGCCACGGTCGATGCGCCCGTTGTGGTCATCGAGGCCATCAAGTTGCTGGAGGCGCGCAGCCTGGTTCGCCTCTGTGATGAAATCTGGGTGGTGACATCCACTGTCGAAACGCAACTGCGCCGGCTACGCGGCCAACGCGGCATGGATGAGGCAACCGCCCAGCAGCGCATGGCCGCCCAGTCGCCACAGGCCGACAAGGTGCGCCAGGCCAATCGGGTGATTTCCAATGACGGGACGCCCGAAGCGCTGTTTGCCCAACTGGATGTCATCTGGGCGGAGCTCACCACAGCGCTGGGGCAGCGCCATCCGGAAACGGCCAGTGTGCAACGTGATACGGAAGCGATACAGATATGATGGAGCGTGTAAAGAATTTCTGGACTCAATACCCAACCCTGTCAAACTGGCTGGTGCTGGCGGTGGGGATGGTCATCATCCTCTACTTTAGCGCCCGGCACGTGGGTTTTCTGGCAGGGCAATGGGCAGCGCTAGTGGTCGCTACGGTGGTGCTCGCTGGGCTTTGCGCATGGATCATCAGTTGGGAATAGAGCCCGCTGTAACAGCAGTGACCATCATTTGGGTAGTAGGTGGGTTTGGCGGATGGCAACGAAAACTATGGAAAAACGCGACTATTATGAAGTGCTGGGGGTAAGCCGTTCGGTTGACAAGGAAACGCTCAAAAAAACGTTTCGCAAGCTTGCCCAGAAGTACCACCCCGATGTCAACAAATCACCCGAAGCAGAGGCGCTCTTCAAAGAGATCAACGAAGCATATCAGGTGCTCAGCGATGACCAAAGGCGCGCCGCGTATGATCGTTTTGGCCATGCGGGCGTGCAGGGCTCAGCGGGCGGCTATGGCGACGGGATGGGCGGATTCGGCGACCTCAACAGCATCTTCGAAGAGATTTTTGGCAACTTCTCGGGGTTCGGCGGTGGCGGACGCGCCCGCAACCAGGCGCGCCGGGGCGCCGATCTGCGCGCCGACATCACGCTTTCGTTTCAAGAAGCTGCCTTTGGCGTCGATCGCGAACTCGATATTCCGCGGTTGGAGCAGTGTGACCGCTGCCAGGGCCGCGGCGCCGAGCCGCCTACCAGCCCCGTCACCTGCTCGCGCTGCAACGGCGCCGGCGAAATCCAGCAGCGCCAGGTAAGCCCGCTCTTTGGCACAGTGATCACGGCCAGCCCCTGCCCCACCTGCGGCGGCAGCGGCGAGGTAATCCCGTCGCCCTGCAAACAGTGCAATGGGCAAAAGCGGGTGCGCGTCACGCGCAAGCTCAACGTCAAGATCCCCGCCGGGGTGGACAGCGGCACGCGCATCCGGCTGGCGGGCGAGGGTGAGGCCGGCCATCTGGGTGGCCCTCCCGGCAACCTGTATGTGGTGGTCAATGTCGAAGCGCACCCCTATTTTGTGCGCGACCAGTTCGACCTGCACTACGAACTGCCCGTCAACGTTGCGCAGGCCGCGCTGGGGGCCACAGTGCGCATCCCCACGCTGGACAATCGCGAAGAGATGCTCGAAATCCCCGCCGGCACGCAGACGGGGCGCTCGTTTACCAAGCGGGGGCTGGGCATTCCCCGTCTGCAACGAAGCGGGCGCGGCGATCTGATCATCACCGTGCGGGTGGTTACGCCCACCAATCTGACCGGCGAACAGAAGGAGCTTCTGCGCGCCCTGGCGCAGACTTTTGGTGATACGCCCGCCGAGCAACATAAGGGTTTTTTTGACCGCATTTTTGGCGCGTGACAAACCACGTATGACAAAAAAGCAAGGCATTTTTTTGGGAAAACAAATTTGGAAAACATAGAGGAAATAAGGAAAAATCATGGCAACGACATCCGACCTCCAGCGCAATATGCTGATCATGTACAACGGGGCGATCCACCGTGTGGTTGAATACCAACACAGCAACCCCGGCAACTGGCGCGCATTTGTCCGCCTTCGGCTCAAAAATTTCCAGACCGGTAAGGTGATCGAAGATCGCGTGCGCGCCGGCGCCGACATTGAGATCATCAGCACGCAGACGCGTTCGGCCCAGTTCTTGTACAAAGATGGCGACATGTACCATTTTATGGACAATGACAACTTTGACCAGATCGCGCTGGCTGAAGACGCCGTAGGTGACCGCATGACCTTTATCAAAGAAAATGACAGCGTCGATCTGCTTCTGCTCGAAGATGGCAACGTGCTCGATGTGGAACCGCCCACGTTTGTGGTGCTCGAAGTCACCCAGGCTGATGTGGCCGTGCGCGGCGACACCGCCAACAATGTGCAAAAGAATGTAACAGTCGAGACCGGCGCCGTGGTCAAGGTTCCCGCGTTTGTCAACGAAGGAGACAAGATTCGGATTGACACGCGCACGGGCGATTACGTCGATCGCGGCTGAGCGTCGGGCTGGGCGTGACAGGACACGCCCAACTCGCCCTCAATCGATGGGGCCTACAAGCATGGTCGATGGCAGCCGCCAGTACGTCTCTACATTTATTGCCGGTTTTGGGGAGATGGTGAGCGATGCGCTCAAACAGAAACTGGCCAATGTCGTGGTGGAGACGCTGCTGGATGGGCTGATCCTCTATCGTTCGACATCGCCGGTGGGCGATGTGCAGAAGCTGCGGTTTGCCAACAACAGTTTTTTGTCATTGCGCGCCGAAACACACCCCACAATCGACAGGGTGGAACCCATTGTGCGCCGGCTGTTTGAGCGCGCCGACCTGGCCCCAGCCGCGACAGTAACTGCGGCCAAACAAGTGCGCACCTTCCGTGTCATTATCTCCAAAGAAAACGCCACCGTTGCCGTCGACCCGGCGCTGCTGGCCGGCGTCGAAAAGAAGATCGCCCACCAGCTCAAACTGACCGTCCGCCGCGCGCTGCCCGACGTGGAGTTCTGGTTTCTGCTGCGGCGCGAGGGGCTTTGCTTCTTTGGCGTGCGCATGACCGCGCTGGGCAAGCAACGCACGCGCAAATATGCGCCCGGCGAGCTGCGTCAGGAGCTGTGCCACCTCCTCTGCCTGCTCTCCGAGCCAAGCGGCAAAGATGTCGTGCTCGACCCTTTTTGCGGGTCGGGCGCTTTGGTGCTCGAACGGCTGCACAATTTTCCTGTGCGCCACATCCTGGCCGGCGATGAAGACCCTACGCTCGTTGCGACCCTACAGCGCAAGCTGGCTCGCCAGCGCAACGTCACGGTTGCCCAGTGGGATGCACGGGCGCTGATGACGGTGGCGGCAAGCTCAGTCGATAAGATCATCACCGACCCGCCCTGGGGTTTTTTTAAGGGCGAAACTATCGATTTTGCTCTGTTCTATACAGAGATGTTGGCCGAGTTTGCCCGGGTGCTTAAGCCGGGCGGGCTGGCTGTGATCTTGGTGGGGCGCAAGGATGAGTTTGCCCAGGCGTTGGCCGCGCTTGCCGGCCGTTTTGAACCGCTCAAGGAATACCACGTGCTCGTCTCGGGCAAGAAGGCCGCGGTCTACAAACTTCGGCGGTTGACATGAACATGACTTACGCAGCGCCTGATGCAAGCCCGGAGAAGATTCACGCTCAATCCTCGCGCGCCCACACATGGCTTGCGTAAGCTCTAATGAATGAAGCGCACAGAAGAAACGATCACCATGAGCAATGACCATTTGATTGAGATCGCCGTTGATGTGGATGCCGAGGCTGCCGAGGTGGTGAGCGAACTCTTCAACCGCTACAATGGTGGCGGCTATGACGAGGACAGCGCGGCCGGCGAGGCGGGCGGCGGCGGCGCCGTCATCGAAGCCACTGGTTTTGACGACCATCACCAACCCGACCCTAGCCAATATCGGCTGGTCGTCAAGACCTATCTCAAGCCGGGCGCACGGGGGGAAGCGATCCGGCGGCAGATCGAAGAGGGGCTGTGGCGACTCAGCCTGCTCTATCCCATCCCTGAGCCACAGGTGCGTGAAGTGCGCGAAGAAGATTGGGCCCACGCCTGGAAAAAATTCTACAAGCCATTGCGCATTGGCCGCCGCGTGCTGCTCAAACCTAGCTGGGAGGCTGTGGAAACCCGGCCCGATGACCTGGTGATCGAGCTGGACCCCGGCATGGCCTTTGGTACGGGGCTACACCCCACCACCCGCCTCTGCATCGCCGCGCTGGAAGAGAGCGTGCAGCCCGGCGACGCGGTGCTCGATGTGGGCGCAGGCAGCGGCGTGCTGTCGCTGGTGGCCGCCAAACTGGGCGCCGGCTTCATCCTGGCGACGGACATTGACACGTTGGCGGTGCGCGTGGCGCGCGAGAACGCGGCCATCAACGGCTTTACGCTTGGTGATCGCTTTCGCATCGAACAGGGCAGTGTGCCTACAGGGATGGCCGGGCGGTTTCAGGTGATTGTCGCCAACATTTTGGCCGAGGTGATCGCCGGCCTCTTCAACGGCCAATATGGCGACCCGCCGTTGGCCGAGCCGTTGGCCCCGGGCGGGAGGCTGATCCTTTCCGGGATCCTCGACGAGCGGGCGCCCCTGGTTATCGACGCTGCCGCTGCCCATGGCCTCCACCTCGTCGACCGCAAAGACGAAGGGGATTGGACGGCGTTGGTGATGCGGCGCGCCAATTGAAGGGTAGCCATGCACCGATTCTTTCTGCTTGAGACTGCCATCACCGTGGGGGCGGCG
>JAHDWG010000177.1:0-3731 GCA_023384495.1 Caldilineaceae bacterium | reverse complement strand
TGGATCTATCGCCGCTGGCCCCTCAGTTGCACACCGTGCTGCGCCTGGCGCCCGGCGGCGAAATCATTGTCATGGATGGCTCGGAGGAATGCGAGTATCTGGTCATCCTGGAGTCGGTGACGCGCCATGCGGCTGGCGGTCGCATTGTCAGGCAACAGCGGCGCGCCTCGGAACCAGCAGTTGCGTTGACGCTCTATCAGTCTGCCCTCAAGGCCGACAAGTTTGAATGGGTGTTGCAGAAGGGAACCGAACTCGGCGTCGCCTGTTTTACGCCGGTCATCAGCGAACGCAGCATCGTGCGACCGGCCGCCGCGCTGCTCAAGAAATATGACCGCTGGCGCGCCATCGTGCGCGAGGCGGCGGAGCAATCTGGCCGCATGCGCATCCCTCGATTGGCCGAACCGCTGGCCTGGGCCGATGCTGTCGACCGGGCCCCAGGGTTGCGTATCATGCCGTGGGAAACTGCTGCGCAGAGAGTGGACGTCCCTGGCGTCGGCTCGCTGATCGCCCCCCGCACGGCGGAAGAGCAGACCGCGATCAGCTTGGCGATTGGACCGGAAGGAGGTTGGTCGGCTGCCGAAGCGGCGGCGGCGGAGGCGGCGGGCTGGCAGCTTGGGTCGCTGGGGCCGCGGATCTTGCGCGCCGAGACAGCCGCCCTGGCTGCGGTGACGATTGTGCTCGACCGGTTGGGTGCGCTGGATGGGCCGATCCTGTAGGCGGGCCTACGGCATTGTCGATTTGGCGAATGTATTCTGTTGATATATAATTCACTATAAAAAATATAGTGAGTATTACGATCGTAGATAGCGTAGAGATTTTGAGATGGTTTCTATACTGCGGTTGATTTGAAAACTGGACGTTGCAAAGACGTTTACTCCTTCGAGTAATAGCGGTTTTCAAACAGAGCTCACTATAGGCCGTATTCAACATTTTGAGGAGAGTATTCATGGCGACTCAGAGTCACACTAACGGCGCATCGGCCAACGGCGCCGGCGCTCACGTAGAAAACGTGATCATTGTCGGGAGTGGTCCTGCCGGGTTTACCGCTGGCCTCTATGCGGCGCGCGCCAATCTGGAACCGCTGTTGATCACCGGCAATGTCTATGGCGGCCAGGTGAGCCTGACCTACGAAGTCGAAAACTACCCCGGCTTCCCCGAAAGCCTAAGCGGCCCAGAGTTGGTAGAAAAGATGAAGGCGCAGGCCGAGAAGTTTGGCACACGGGTCGAATTTGACTTTGTCACCGAGATCGACACCGAGCGTCACCCCTTTGTTGTGCGCACATCGAGCGGCAAGGAGTATGTGACAAAGGCGGTGATCGTGGCGACCGGCGCCCACCCTCGCTATCTGGAGGTGCCGGGCGAGCAAGAGTTGACGGGCAAGGGTGTGAGCTATTGCGCGACATGTGACGGTTTCTTTTTCCGCGGCAAAGAGGTGATCGTGGTAGGGGGCGGCGACAGCGCGGCCGAAGAGTCGATCTTCCTCACCAAGTTTGCCAAGCGCGTGCGCCTGATCCACCGCCGTGACCAACTACGCGCCAGCAAGATTTTGCAACAACGCGTCTTCGAGCACGAAAAGATCGAGATAGTCTGGAACACCATCGTCACCGAGGTGGTGGGGGAAGAGGGCAAGGTGATTGGCGTCAAGACGCAAAATACAGTGACCGGCGAAGAGGGGTTTTTGGAAACCGATGGCGTCTTTGTCTTTATCGGCCATCTGCCCAACAATCAGTTGCTCCAGGGAAAATTTGTGCTGGACGAGGACGGCCATCTCATCACCGACAAGTTTATGCGCACCAATATCCCCGGGATCTTTGCCGCCGGCGAGATCATGGACAAGACCTACAAGCAGGTGGCGACCAGCGTCGGCCAGGGCTGTGCGGCGGCCATGCAGGCCACCAAGTTTCTTGAAGAACTGAACGGTCACGGTTCGCTCGATCTGAGCGCCGACCCGCGTATGTTTACAGCGCCGCTTACGCAGGCCACAGGGGCCGTGGCGGCATAGCCCATTTTTGCATAGGAGGCAACCGAAGCCAGGGGCGCCGGGTGATGACCGGTGGCCCCTGGCTTTTTGGTTGGCTGCCCATAGCAATTGCCGGTTGGCTACGACTGTTTGGGGACAAGCCCGTTTTGGAGCGCGATGGCGACAGCTTCGGTGCGGCTGGTGGCATGTAGCTTGGAGAGGATGTTGCTCACATGAAACTTCACCGTGGAGCGGCTGACAATCAGCGAATCGGCGATCTCGTTGTTGTCCATGCCCTTGACCATGAGATTGAGCACATCGCGCTCGCGCTCGGTCAGATCGTGACCGGGGACCAGCTCACGGTGGGCGGTGGCGGCATGGATCAGCACCTGAGCCGCCTCGGGCGCCAGTGTTGGGCGGCCGCGGTGCGCTGAACGGATAGCGTCAGCCAGTTCGGTGGCCGTGACATTTTTGAGCAGATAGCCAATCGCACCCGCTCTGAGCGCATCCTGCACCAGATTATCCTCTTTGAAACTGGTGAGGATCAACACCTGAACATCGGGGTAGCGTTCGCGGATCGCACGGGTCGCCGTCGCCCCATCCATGCGCGGCATGATCAGGTCCATCAGGATCACATCGGGTTGCGAACGTTCGCAGAGGCGCACCGCTTCGGCGCCGTCCGAAGCCTCGGCAATGAGTTCCAGATCCTCATAGGCCAGTAGGAAGGCGGACAACCCACTCCGCACCACAGCGTGATCATCCACTAGCATGACACGAATCGGCAATCGATCACTCATGGGGCTGCTTCTGCCTTTCTGCATGACGCTTTTCGGCGCCCCGGGTCTGCTTTCGATACATCCACTGTACAGCAATCGTCGCACCTTCTTCTGGTTTGCTGATTACACTCAGGGTGGCGCCAATATCTTCAGCCCGCTCGCGCATAATGCCCAGGCCAAGGTGTTCCGGCCGGATAGTCTCGAAGTGAAAACCCACCCCGTTATCGGTAACGGCCAGTTCGATATGGGTGGCGTGACGAATGAGCCTGACCTCGACCTGGCTGGCCTGGGCATGTTTCGCCACGTTGTTGAGCGCCTCTTGCGCAATGCGATAGAGCGCAATCTTCACATCAGCGGGCATGGTGACATCGCCTTCGATGGCCACATGCACCGGAACACGCGCCCGGCTGGAAATGGCTTCGGCCAACTGGCGCAGAAGTTCATTGATCTCGACTTCGATAAGCTTGGCAGGTCGAAGCTCGAGCAACAGCGTGCGCATTTCCGCCAATGCCCCGCGCGTCAGCTCGCGCAATTCGTCGAGCCGGCGCATCCCTTCTTCTTCGCTGCGCCGCCAGATGCGCGGCAAGACTTCGGCGATCATCGTGGCGGAAAAGAGCGTCTGCGTCACCGCATCGTGCAGATCGCGGGCGAGGCGATTGCGCTCGGCGGCCACGGCGGTGCGCGCGCTCTGGGTGCGCAGCCGCTCGTTTTCAATCGCCAACGCGGCCTGGCCGCTCAACAGAACAGCCAGCTCTGTGTCGTCCTCTGAAAAGGCGCGCTGTCTGGCATAATATAACACAAAATAGCCATTCACCTCTTTTTTGATCAACAGAGGCACGGTCAAGAGTGACCGGTAGCCATTGTCAACCAGCAATTGGCGCCGCGCCTCGAGCGCCGGCTCACTGCTATGGATAGGCTGTGTCAGATCAGCAATACCCATCGGTTTCCCACGCAGCGCCACATAGCCCACAAGGTGCTTATCCCGAATGGGCGTC
>JAHDWG010000176.1 GCA_023384495.1 Caldilineaceae bacterium | reverse complement strand
TGGCGCTGGTCGAGTCGTCCAGGATCAGGATGCGCGGGTCGGTGAGCAGGGCGCGGGCAATGGCGATCCGTTGGCGCTGCCCGCCCGACAGCGTGACGCCCCGTTCACCCACCACGGTGCGATAGCCGTCGGCAAAGCCCTGGATAAAATCGTGCGCCTGGGCGGCCTTGGCTGCTTCCTCAATCGAGCCGCGATCGATTTCGTTGCCCAGCCCAAAGCCGATATTCTCGTCGATGGGCCGTGAGAAGAGAAAGATGTCCTGCTCGATGGTCGATATCTGCGAGCGCAACGAATCCATGTTCCAATCGCGCACATCGACGCCATCGATAAGAATGCGCCCCTCGTCTACGTCATACGTCCGGTTGACCAGCTTGGTCAGCGTGCTCTTGCCCGAACCGGTCTGCCCAACGATGGCGATGGTCTCGCCCGGCGCAGCGCGAAACGAGACGTTGCGCAACACCGGTGGGTGGTCGGGGTTGTTGTCCAGCCGGAAAGTGACGTTGTCAAAGAGAATCTCGCCGCGGATCGGCGCCGTGTGGCCGGCCCGGTTCTCGTCCAGCTCGGTCTCTTCTTTCATCAGGCTGAGAATGCGCTCGGCCCCGGCCAACCCCATCTGCACCAGCGAAAAGGTAAAAATCGAGATAAAGGCGGGGAAGCGCAGGATCCCCATCAACCCCATATAGGCCACCAACTCGCCAATGCTGAGCTCCTCGCGTGAGACCAGCCAGACGCCATGGGCAAAGGCGATGGTCAGCGCAAAGCCAAGCAGCAGCAGCGGCAAATAGCGCGCCTCGATCTCGCCTTGTTTGACAAAGAGGTCGCGCACACGGCGGGCATTGGCGCTAAACTTCTGCCGCTCCTGCGCCTCCTGCGCTGTGGACTTGACTACCTCGATGCCGGTAATCGTCTCGTTCAGCCCGGCGTTCATCTCGCCAAAGCGCCACCGTTGTTCGCCGGCCACCGGATTCAACTGGCGCACATAGCGCCGCAATGCCCAGGCGTAGGCAATCACAAACAACAGAGGCGCCAACAACAGTTGCGGGTTGAGAAAGGCAATAAAGACAATCGGCGCCAGGATGCCCACCATCGATTCGGTGATGAGCGAGACACCCGGGTTCATCATCGGGTTGAGCTGGCGCACGTCGTTGGCCGCCCGCGCCATGATGTCGCCCACGCGCTGCCGGTTGTGAAAGGTCTGGCTTTTGCCCAGCAGGCTGATGTAGAGTTCCTCGCGGGCATCGCGCTCCAACCGCTGACCAAGCGTCTCCACCGAGAAGGCGTTGGTGATGTCGAGCAGCCCGCGCACCAACACCAGCCCCAAGATCGAGAGGGCGATGGTGAGCAGACGGCAGGCGCTCGGCTCCGGCTGGAGCACCTCGTCGAAGGCCAGCCCGGTAAGCCGGGGAATGGTGGAGAAGAGCACGTTGGTGAGCAAGGCGGCGAACATGAAGCTCACCAGAAAGTGCGGATAACGCAGCAAATGGGAGATGATCCAACGCACCGGGCCGGCCCGGTTGTAGCGATGCTCATCTTGCACGCTGAACTCGCGCTTGGCCGGCGCGGGGGCAGTGGCTGAGTTGATCACGATTTCCTCCTGTGGAGAGGGCGCTGTATTTGTCTTACGAACTTTTGTTCTAATTGTATCACGCTGAACAGAAATCCTAAAGCCATTGGAGCACTGGATCGCACTTGTGCAGACGGCAAATTACAGTTTGATCCACGGCAAGAAAGAGCCATGTTGCGGACAAAAGGTTCCCGTGGGGCTTTCACCTGACGAAACGTTGGCGCGCCATGACAAAGCGATCCCATCCGTGCTATGATTGGTTTGCTCGCCCATGCACAGCGAGACACACGGATGTTGAAACAGGATTCAAACAAACCCACAACGAAAAACCATCAAGAAATGAGGAGTAAACCATGAAACGCTTTAGCGGGAAAGTCGCGCTGGTGACCGGCGCTTCATTGGGCATTGGGCGCGGCATTGCTCTTTGCCTTGCCGAAGAAGGGGCTGATGTGGTGGTCAACTACCGGTCGCACCGGGGCGAGGCAGAGGAAGTGGCGGCCCAGATCGAGGCGCTGGGCCGCCGCGCGCTGGTCTGGCAGGCCGATGTGGCCGATCGCGACGCGGTGGCGGCGATGGTCAACGGGACGGTGGCGCACTTTGGCAAGCTGGATGTCGCCGTGGCCAACGCGGCCACCTCGATCCGCGAGCCGGTGGTCGAGGCCGATTGGGCTCACGTTCAGCGCACCATCAACGTGAGCCAGTTTGGCGTCTTCCACACCTGTCAGCTTGCGGCGCAACAGATGGTTCGCCAGCCGCTCGCCGGGCGCAGCCGGGGCAAAATTGTCACCATCAGCTCGGTGCATGCGGAGATCGCGCCGGCGGCCAGCGGGGCGTACAACATGGCCAAGGCGGCCATCAACCACCTGGCGCGCACCATGGCCGTCGAGTTGGCGCCCATGCGCATCAACGTCAACGTGGTCAACCCCGGCTGGATCGACACACCGGGCGAACGCAACTTCTACAGCGAAGCCGACCTGGCTGCCGCGGGCAAGCGCATCCCCTGGGGCCGCATTGGCCAACCCGATGACATTGGCCGCGCTGTGGCCTATCTGGCCAGCGACGACGCCGACTATGTCACCGGGTCGGTGCTGCGGGTGGATGGCGGCTTTGTCCTCGGGCTCAGCTTGCCGGAGGCAGCCACAACCTAGTACGCGGTGTGTAATGACGCGCCAGGTTAGGTCGAACGGTTTATGGGGTGGTTCCCCGACGATAGACGATGGACGATAGACGATGGGCCATCGTCTATCGTCCATCGTCACAACATCGTCGACAGTCACAACCTGGGCCTCATCCATTGCGCCTGCCGGCCTCAGCGACTGACCAGCGGCAGATAGACGATGCCAGACGACGAGGCGGCGCGGGCCTCCGCCGGGCGGTAATAGCGCCCCTTGTTGCTGGCCGTGGCGACGTTGCCGGCATTGTCCACCACCTGCACGAAATAGGTGGAGTGGGCATGGCCGGGGAAACTGCCACGCCACTTCTGTGCGGCGGCGTCGAAGGTGAGGCGGACGGCTCGGATGCTCGCGGCCGCCACTCGCTCATCTTCGATATACGAGACGATGACTTCCCGTATGCCCGAATCGTCCACCGCGCCCACTTTGATATCAACAAGCCGGGCATGGGGATCGTAAAGCCCATCGACCACCACAATCGTCGGTGGGGTCTGGTCACTACTGGTGCTGTAGTAGACTTCGACATCCAGTTCGCCGAGCAGACGCAGGCTGTTTTGCTCGGCGCTAAACTGGCCCAATTGCGTCACCAAGAATGCGCGCTGGTTATGCGTGCGCACGCTGATGGGCACGGGGGGGAACCAGCCATCGCTGGCGTCGAGTGTCCCCTCGTCCCCATCACCGCGCGGCACATACTCGTTCACGGGCGTACCAATCAGCGGGTCAAAATCCTCGATGGTGTCCGAAATCACCCCACCCAACAGTACGACGGCGCGCGCGGTGGTGTTGGGTACGGTGACGTTGCCAAAATGGAGCGGCTGCACCGGCTCGCCCACCTCGGCGTGGATCGAGTCAAAGAGGGAGAGATATTGGCCGCTGCCGGTGTCAAAGCTGTCCAGGTTGCCGATGTCATCATCCGGGTCGAGGATACGCCCAAAGTTGACGCCAACGGTCTTGGTGATCACCTCATCGCCGCTGAGGGCGCCCGAGGGGTCAAAGTCAAAGCCCACACCGGGAAATTCCCCGCCCAGCGACAGGCCCGCATTTGTGCGCAGTTGAAACATGGGCAGCCCGTAGAAGATCATCTGCTGCATCACTTTTTCATCAAAGACGGAGAAACTCTGGTCCTGTTCGTAGTAGAGATTTTTGGCGCGCGCCAGCGCTTTGCCCATCGCCACTTGTTCACCCTGGTGCAATTGCTGCGTGAAGAGCCGGATCAGCTTCTCTGAAAGCCCGATGCTGTTGAGCAGACCCCAGCCATAGCCTGTATTGCCCACATAGTTCGCCCCCCGTTGGACAAAGGCTTCGGGCAAGTCCAGCGGGTTGACGCTGTTGATGGTCGGCACATTGAGGCCGCCGTGGCACCCGAGCGTATAGATCAAGCCGCCAGTCAGATCCATGCTGGCTGCGGCCACCTCGGCAGCGAGTGTGTCGCCGCCGGTGGGCGCACCCTGCCCATAGTGCGCGGCATGCCCATTGATCGACTGAACTTTGAACGGCGGCGCGGCCTGAAACTGGAGACCCTGGAACTGCGCCTTACTCCATGAATTGTTGACCAAGCAGACCACCCGGCTTTCGTCACCCAGGGCGTCCTTCCAGTCTTTGCAGTCGGCGTGCGCCGTGTCTTGCACAAAATCATAGCCGGTGACCAGCGCATGCTCGACCTGGGTGACAGGGTTGGCCAGAAACGCATCGATCAACGCAATCATATCAGCCGGCGCTTCGATGAGCCTGCCGATGGCCAGATCGGGGATGTAGAGTTCGCGGCCTTTGTGGGGCGTGGGTTCGCGATCCACAAAGTAATCGTCGGTGAGATAGTAATTGGCGCGCAACGCGGCGCCCGTGGGGTGCGTCTCATCCACTTCTGTATAGGTCTGTTCGGGTTGGCGCGTCGTATGGTCGGCCACACGGCGGAAGGGCAGCGCGCGGTCGTCGCCCACCAACACCACATACTCGACGCCAGTGCGCTCTTGCAGATAGGTCATGATCAGCCGGCGGATCTCGTTTGTCAACCCATTGGCCTTGTCGATGTTTATGATGTCCGCCGTCCACAGGGCATAGGCGGCGCTAATGTCGGTGTTGTGATCCAGTCGGAGGATCTCGCCGCGCACCTGCTCGTGCTGAGCCAGCGCATCCAGCCGCGCCATGAGCGTCGCCACGGCAGGCTCGGTGTAAAGCTCCACCAGGCGCGCCCGGTTGACCAGGATCAACGTGCGCACAGCGGTGGGGGGCGGCGGGTCTACCTGCTGGGGGCCTGGCGGTGGCGGGGGTGGGGGCGGCGGCGGCGGCTGATCGACCGCGCCGGGGCGCACGCTCAGCCCATACGCCGTGCCTTCGCCAAACTGGCCGGGGTTGAAGTGGCGGGTCTTTACATAGTATGGCCCGGCAACTTCAGCCGTATGAACCAATAACGAACTGATGCCCGGTGAGTAATCGTCGTTGTGCGCCAACAGGTTGCCGGCCGCATCATACAGTGCGATCTCGGTGTCGGCGTCTGGCCCCAGCGCGGTGGTGGAGATCACGTACGACACGCCGGCATCGGCGTTAAAGACCACCCAATCCTCATCGCCGGCGCCACAAATATTGTGCCGGTGGAGCGCGCCATCGGGGGCAATCGCGCGCGCACTCTCCAGGCTGTTATCCGGCTCAAAGTTGTCCGGTTTGCAGAGGCCCGTAATCGCCTGCACCTCATAGCGGACATGATTGCCAGCCGCCTCGGCGTCGGCATGGCGGATGCGAAAGAAATAGTCGCCCGCCGCTGCATCTTCAATGACCAGGCGGGAGCCAAGGCCGGCGCCGCCGTCGTCGTCGCAGCGGAGTTGCGCGCCATCGGCGTCATGCAGGCAGAGGATGGTGTCGGTCTCGGGTGAGAGGCGCAGGGTTTCTACGGTGTAGGTGACGCCTGCGGTGGCGGTCAACTTGACCCAATCCACGTCGGCGGCGGGGCAGATGTTATGTTGCTGCGGGTTGCCATCGGCGTTGAGCGGTTGGGCATTGGCCAGGCTATTGTCCGGCTCGAAACGATCCTGGTCGCAGCCGCCGCTGCCGGTCACCTCCACCGTGTATTCGGTGCCCGAGCCGCTCACCTTGGGGTCGGCGTTGGTGGCCTTCAGATGAAGATGGCCCGGCGTGGTGGCCGTGAATGAAATCACTTGCCCGCTCGCCACCGCCGAATCCTGACAGCTCGGATAGAGACTCAGTTGCGCATTGGCGCGGCTGCCCACATTCTTGGCTTCGATGCGATAGACACCGCCAGCGCGCACCTCAAAGCGCATCCAGTCGACATCATCGTCGGTGCAGAAGGTATGGGTTTGCGGCCCACCGCCCACCGCAAGGTCAATCGGGAGCGCACAGAGGTCATTGGGTTCGAGCGAAGTGCTACACGCCGCATCGGCAGTCACGGCGAGCGTGTAGGCGTTGTCCGGGCCATAATCGGGCGCGCTGCTCTCGATCTTGATCAAGTATTCCCCGTCCGCCGGCGCGGTAAAGACCGCCTCCACGCCGCCAAAACTAGGGAAACCGGTGCACGAGCTGTGGATTTCCATGGAGAGCGCGGCGTCTTCGCCAACCGGCGTGGCCTCAACCGTATACCTGACGCCGCTGACGCCGGTGAACTTGATCCAATCCACATCATCGGCCCCGCCCTCCCGATAGAGATTGCGCTCTTGCCGCACGCCGTCGGTCGTGATCGGCTTGGCTTCGGCGCACACGTTGTCGTTTTCGTAGGCGTCTGCGTCGCTACCCGGTGGCTGATTGGGCGAACGCACGCAGAGCACATTGTTGGCCCTGTCGGCGTCATCCAGGGCCGCGCCCCGATCCACCCAGGCGCAGATGGTCCAGTCGTCGCGTGTGAGCGTATTGCCGGTGCTGGTATAGCCATCAAAGACGCCGCCTGCCTCCAACCCCAACCCAAAGACGAAACGCGCATGGTTGGGGGTCGTCGGCGAGGGTGGGTCGTCCGCTGGCTCAATATAGAGCAAGATCTCAAATCCGGGTGCGTTGGCATTGCCCATGTTCTTGACCACAGGCGTAATGTCAACCGTGTCTCCCGCTTTGGGATCGGGCGGGCTGAGCCGAATTGCGTCCAGCGCGAGGTCGGGGGTAGCATCGGAAGTCGCTGCGCTGAGGCGAGCGCCGCCCGCGCCAAGGGCCAGCGCCATCAGCACGCCGAGGGCGCTGGCCCAATTCCATATGGGTCGTATCATGATTGGCTCTCCATTGCGCCTCGACCATTCCCAGCAGTGGGCGCTTCGCGCCATGAACATGGCGGCGTTACAGCAGGGACACAGAGCACACAGAGGAGACGCCGAGCACACAGAGGATTTTGTCCATAGAACAAGCCATCGTGTTTTTCTCTGCGCTCTCTGTGTTGTGCTGTTTTGTCCCATTTTCAGCGGAAGGGGTCTGACTTTGAGGCCAAACTCAGGCCCCTTCCGCGTTTACTTCAGGGTAATCGACAGATCAGTAGCACTGCACCAACAGGTTATAGGTGTAGGTGGGTGAGCTGAAACTCCAGATACGGGCCGTGCCCACGCGCTTCCACTTCCACGGCGGGATGCCCCAGCGCGGCACACGCACGTCGGCCCAGATGTCCAGCCCGCCGCTCAGCGGCTGCGTCGAAATCCGAATGTCGATGCAGAAGCGGAAATTGTTGGCGAGCGCGTTGTAGGTGGCGGTGAGGCTGGCCGGCATGCTGGTGTTGAGAATCGTCGCCGTCAGCGTAGCGCCACCGCGCGCCACCACAATATTCAGATACGCGGAGGCCGATGCGGTGGCCCAGGCCCGCGGCGTGATCCCTGCGCCGACGGTCATATCAGCCGGGTTGCAGACATTGATGCTCAGCGCATAGCTGAGGTTGAAGCTGCCGGTGGCCCGCACATTGATGTCGAGCGTGATTACGGCAAAGATGGGAATGCGGAAGGTGACGTTGACAAAGGTTACGCTGCCCGAGTAGAGCGTACCCGACCGCGCCGAGGCGCAAGGTAGCGATGTCTCGTACTGGCGGCGCAGAAGATTGCCGCCGATGGTGAGATAGGCGCCAAAAATCTGGTTGCTGCCCGAGCGATAGGTGCGCAGCTCACCGGTCACCACGCTGAAATTGCGGCCATAGATGAGCGCCGTCGCCTTTTGATAGGCATACGCATAGATGCCCGAATAGGCAGGCGGGCTGATCAGCGTCACGCCGCCGGGGAACTCCACACCGAGGTTGGAGGAGCCAAGCCGCCGGTTCCACGAGCGGTCGTGGCGGCCCGGAGCGGCCAGTTGGCGGCCATCGAAGGCTTCGAGCGAGGCGGCGGCTTCTTCGCTCAGGTCGTCGCGCGTGGCGAGCACGTTCGCCACGATGGATCGCACCACGTCCAGTTCCCCTTCATCGTTGAGCGAACCCAGCAACAGCGATTCGACTTCCTCGCCGGGGATCTTGCGCAGCGCCACCAGCGCCGCCACCTGGATTTCGACCGCGTCGGTGACGACTTGCGCACTCTGGACAGACGCGCTGATGGGGATGGTGTAGTCGAGATAGGAGGTGATGACGCCGAGGGTGGAAGGCAGGCCCGCGTTGCCCAGGGCATCGAGGTAGAGTTCGATGTCGTCCAACTCTTGGGCGCCCTTCAGCCGCTCCGCAAGCAACGACCCCAACTGCTCAGCCTCGTCGGCGTTGTCGTCGGCCAGGTTGTTGGCCACCGCGCCCAACACGGTAATGGCGGCCCCAAAGACGCTGGTCGAGCGAGCGGCGCGCATGTCGGGGCTATCGCTCACCAGGCTGCGCACCGTGTTGACGGTGGTGATGGTGGGCGAGGGAAGCATGGAAATGTTGATCAGCGCCTGTTCGCGGCTCTCGTCATTGAAGGGGGCCAGCGCCAGCGATGCGGCGTGTACCTGCCCATTGCCCAGCAGGGCGCTGAGCATGTCCTGCGTGCGTGGCGCGCCGATCGAGCCAAGCAGGTCGATGTAGGCGTTGGCCACTTCGGTGTTGTCGGCATTGGCCTGGAGGCGCTCGGCGATTTTGCCTACCACATCGATGTTGTCATCGGGGTTGGCGTCATCCGCGTCGACCAAAGCCAGAATGTAGGCGCGGTGGTCGGGGTTGTCGGGCTCAGCTTCCAACTTGGCAAATTCAGCGTCCAGGTCGATGGTGGTCAGGTCAATGCCGTCGTAGTTGGGGGCTTCATCCACCAGGGCGCCGGCCAATGCGTCTTCTTGATAGATCACATTGAGCGCCGCCGACGTGACGCCCGTCGTCGCCGCGACGCGCTTCAGGGTCAGCGAGCCGTTGGTTTCGGCGGTGGACCAGGCGGTGATGCCGTCAAAGCCAGCGCCGGTATCGTCCAGGTCTTCGGCGCCGTCGCTGCTGGCGATCTTCTCACTATATTCGAGCGAGGTGATAACCCCTGCGTCTGCGCCGATGACAATGTTGATCGTATTTTGCAGTTGAAGGTCATCATTGTCTGGGCCGGCGGTGATCAGGCTGGTGAAGCTGGCCCGGTTGAAGGTCTTGGTAATGTGGAGGCCGTCCTCCTTCTCTTCCACCACATACTGCACGTTGACGCTGCCCTGGCCGGCATCTTCGGGGGCCGTGTAGCTGTTGGCCTCTTGCAGCGTCAGTTGCAGGGCATTGATCACGCCCTTTTGAATGTTGATGGCCTGCGCCGGCGCGCCCACCGGCGACGAAACCGCCACGATCACGCCGTTGGCCGCCTGCTTGAACTGGAGCGGGGTAGCCAGCGCGTCGAGCGTTTCTTGATCGTCGGCGGTGAATTCTGATTCTCCGTCGGTGTTGCAGATGAAGGGGTCGCGCAGCGACACTTCTCCCACAAAGATGTCGGTCTCTTCCTGGCCGGTAATCTTGACGTCAGCCAGGGCGTAGATCACCGTCTTCTGCTCGCCATCGTCGCGCACACCCTGCGAGTCACGCTTGGACGAACGAGTGTTCACCACAACTTCATATGCATACTCATAGGTCTTGCCCACTTCGTAGTTCAAGGTGCGGGCGGTTGGGGCCTGTGGCGCAAGCGCGCCCAACATGGAGCGAGCCACTTGCTGGACCCCGCCGGCCACAACCGGCAAAAAGAGCGTCGATGCCGCTGTACCTGGCGCCTGGCACAATGCCATCTGTCGTTGCAGCGCTGCCGCCTGGGCCGAAACGGGCATAAAGCCCATCAACAGCAGCACAACCATACAGCCGTTGAGCCACCGGGTGAACAGGGTTGATCGTCGCGGAGACTGTCTGCGGAACATATTCATCGAGCCGATTCTCCTTTGGTGTGGGTGAGGGGGGAAAAACGCGGCCAGACCACAGCGACCGATGGGCTTCCATGCGGTCGAGTTGCAGCCATCCTCAGGGAAAATGGGTGATTACAACGCGGGTATTGAAACGAAAAAAAACGATCGGTTTGACGCTGTTTCCAGCAATAAGTCATGCGTCAAGTCGACAGCACGGTGCGATCGGTTGGGACAAGGTTGTTGAGTGCGCTGTGGTTACGAAGATGGCGAGTTGCAACAGAGCAAACGACCCGCTGAGGCGTCTGCTGGTGCAATCCTGTGAAAGCCCATGACGCCATTATAGCAGAAATTTCTGGAATGTCTACCGTTTTTTGTCGCTAACTCATGCGACAATGGTCAGTAGTCTGACGGGCGATATGGGCGACGGAGATGTGGGGACAATGAAAACGGCGTTGTACAGCAGGAACACAGAGAACGCCGAGGAGACACAGAGCACACTGAGGTGTTCCTCCGTGTGCTCTGTGCAACCTCGGCGTTCTCTGTGTTGCGCTGTTTTTCTATTTTCAGGCCATCCGCTTCTGCTCAGTCGATCGATCGGGGTACAAGGAGATCGTTACGCCAACGCTTGCGGAAGGCAGGGCGGGCAATCGCCTCGGGCGACTGGAGCGTCAGGCCGCCGTCGGCCACGAGGACGATGCCGGTGACAAAGGCCGCTTCGTCCGACGCCAGGAAGAGCGCCACATTGGCAATGTCTTCGGGCGCGCCATAACGCCCCACGGGGTAGAGGTCGGTGTTGATCTGGTCTTCGAGCGGGTCTTGTTGCATGGCCGCCCGTTGCCGTTCGCCCACAATCAGGCCGGGCGCGATGGCGTTGCAACGGATGCCGCTGCGTCCATATTCCATGGCCAGGCTGCGGGTAAGCCCATTGAGGCCGGCCTTGGAGGAGCTGTAAACGCCAAAGTGCGGGTTGGTGATGAGCGAGTTGACCGTCGAAGTAAAGACAATCGACCCGCCGCCGGCCTTGATCATTTCGGGGATGCAATACTTGGCCCCCAGCCAGGAGCCGGTGAGGGTGACGGCCAGCGCTTCGTTCCACTCCTCCTCGCTGATCTCAATCACGGGTTTGATGGTGGCATTGGCCGCATTGTTCATGAGAATGTGGAGCTGGCCAAAATGGTCCAGCGCGGCGGCGACCAACGCCCGCCAGACTGCCCCTTCCTTCACATTGCCGGGCACGGCCACCGCTTCGCCGCCAATGGCGCGGATCTGCTCCACGGTCTCATTGAGGCGCGCCTCGCCCGGGAGCGCATTGACGACCACTTTGGCGCCCTCTTGGGCAAAGCGATAGGCCGTCGCTGCGCCGATGCCGCCCCATCCTGCCCCGGCGACAATGGCGACTTTTCCGTCCAGCCGCATGGTTTTATCCTTTCGGTTCATCTTGTTGTTTACTGAGTTGACTACACACCTCGACCAAATAGACCAGATTTGGCTCCTCAAAGGACAAGCCATACGCAGGCAATCAATTGTGTTTTATGTCTGGCTCTTCATCATAGTGGTGTGGGAAAGTTGGCTGTAGCGCTGGGTTTTCGCGGTGTGGCTGCGGGTCGTACCAGCGAATACGCTGAGCGCCCAGCAGAATTGTATAGCTGTACTCACGTATGCGGCCAGCACGAAAATCAACGACCTCGGTTACGCGCAACTGTAACGAGTTGGCAAACCGCATTTCGCCCGGGACAATGGCTATTGTCGCGCTCGCGCTGAACAGATGAAGTGTAGAAGCAATGATCGCTGGATAGCGATCCGGCAAGCCATAAATCAGAGCTTCATATTCGGGACGAGTCGGAAGCGGCATAGTTCAAGCAGGTAGATTTCGTAGAACAGGCTCAAGTGGCTTAATAAGCACCCTGCTCTTTGGACTCGTGATGCGCAACTCGGCAAGCCGCCGACGGGACAATTCGGCAAGTGCGGCTTCCCGCTCGCGCTTTACCTGATAGAAGCCAGCCCAAAGGGTATAGTCTTCCAAATTTCCGCCATCATCCAACAGGCCGTTCTCATACAGCTCGTAGAAATCAGCCGAGCTTAACCAGTATTTGCGCTCAAAGCGCCGTGTGATCTCATCAGCCGCCCGCAGGTCATCCACTATCTCAGTGATCGTTATGTCGTTCATCGCTCTGCCTTAAACAGCAACTATCGTGAGCACGCCGCTCCTCTTTACCCGGTCGGCGCCAGTATACAACACGCAGTGGTTCTATGCCAGTTGCAGTGAGCGCAGCAAGGCCCTGCGGATCATCGCCACGCTCACTGACGCAGGCCGCCAATGGAAAGCAACCCTACCCCCACGCCACCACACCGCCGCAAATGGGGATGCACTGGCCGGTTACGTAATCAGAGAGGTCGGTGACCAGGAACTCGACCACCTTGGCGCAATCTTCGGGCATGCCCATACGGCGCAGCGGGATCTGGGGCAGCAGCCGCTCGCGCGTCTCCTCGCTGTCGCGGCCGCCGGCAACCGCGCGCGACGAGAGGATCCACCCCGGCGCGATGCTGTTCACATTGATGTTGTACGGCCCCAGCTCGGCGGCCAGAATGCGCGTATAGTGGGCCACACCGGCCTTGGCCACCTTGTAGCCGACAAAGCCGCCATGATGACCACTCCAAAGCCCGGCCTGCGACGAGACATTGACGATCTTCCCGCTGCGCTGCTCTTTCATGGGGCGGCTGGCGGCCTGGCAGCAGAGGATCGTGCTGGTGAGGTTGAGGTCCATAGTCCACTTGTAGTGCTCGATATCCGCCTCAGCCGCCGAGTTTTGGGGCGGCGTCTTGAGCGCGCCGCCGGCATTGTTGACCAGGATGTCGATCCGCCCAAACGCGCCCAGCGCCTCCTCGAACATGGCGTCCACCGCGTCCTTGTTGGTGACATCGGCCTGGACGCCCAGCGCACGGCAGCCCAGCGCCTCGACCTCTTCCATCACCGTCGCCGCGCTCAACGTTTCGTTGTATTCCGCCGCCGCGTTGAGGTCGATGTCGTTGATCACCACGTCGGCGCCCAGTTTGGCCAGGTGCAACACATAGGCGCGCCCCAAACCCCGTCCGCCGCCAGTGACGACGGCCACTTTGCCTTTTAGTTTCATGACTTCCCTCATTGGCTTTTGACAAGAAAAATCTCCTCAGCCTCTGCCAATCTCAAAAATAGCGAGATTGGGGGAGATTGAGGAGATTCTATCACCGGTGCAGATTACAATCTGCACATACGCTCACCTTACTGCGCCGGCTCCAGGTTGACCCAGAGGAGCATGGCCGTGCGGTGCCAGAACCCTTCGTGGACGTAATTGTTCTCAGGCGTCGGCCAGTTGCCCCAATACGTGGTGTTGCGCGGCAACAGGATCACCGTCTCGACCAGAGGCACGTCGGGCAGGTTGGGCAGCCAGATTTCCATGGCCTGACGGAAGAGATCCTTGAGGCGCGGGTCATCTTCGGGCACGCCCGTCATCTGGTCCACGATGTCGCTGAACTCCTGGTTGGCCCAGCGATAGAGATTGGTGAACGGGATCGCCTCGCCGGTGGGGCGCACATGCTTGATGTGGTAGAGGCGCTCCAGCGTGGCGTACGGGTCGCGCATGGAGCCGCCGTGCCCCCACAGGAAGGCGTGGGCCGAGCCAGTTTGGATGCGGGTGACAAAATCGGCGGGCAGGAGGAAGCTCGCCTCAAAGCCGGCCCGGCGCAGTTGCTCGGCGACAATCGGCGCCTGCGGCGTGGTGGACGGGTGCTGCGGGAAGGTGATGATCTCAAACGTAATGCGCTCGCCGTCCTTCACCCAGAAGCCTTCGCCATCCTTGGTGTAACCCTTGCCCTCCATGATCTCCGCCGCCTTGTCCGGGTTGTACTCGGTGGTGGGATATTGTTCGAGCAGGTCGCTGATGGCGTCCAAGAAGGGCTCCATACCGGGGTAACCCGGATAGGGCAGCCGGATCGCCGTGGTGGTGTTGCGGAAGGCGAACTGGATGATCTCGTCGCGGTTGAGCGAGTAGCTGATGGCCCAGCGCACGTCGGGGTCGTTGAACGGCTCGATCTCGGTGTTGAAGGCCAGGCTGATGGGCCACCAGTCGAGGAA
>JAHDWG010000175.1 GCA_023384495.1 Caldilineaceae bacterium | reverse complement strand
AGACCAACCCCAACCCTTCATTGTAGTCGGTCAGATATTTGCGCCAGGTATTGGTTTCGCTCATGGCGAAAACCATAACGCAAAGTGGCCAAAGTTGCAAAGTGGCCCGGCATCATACACCAACCCAATCGCCAAGTTCCACTCAACCGCGCGCTTGTTATGCCTTCGGTCTGGATTACATTGCTGGGTTCGTTTGCCCTGCGCAGCGAGGATGCCAGCCTGATTGAGCTAGAGCCAGGTCGCCTGCAAGAGTTGGTGGCTTATCTGGCGCTGCGCGGCGCCCGTCCGCTAACCCGCCAACAGCTTGCCTTTCAATTTTGGCCTGACACCTCCGAAGGGCAGGCGCTGACCAATCTGCGCAATCTGCTCCACAAGCTACGGCGAGCCTGGCCCCAATCCACATCCCTCTTGAACATGGCGCGAGCCACCATGGGCTGGCAAGAAGGCGTGATCGTCGATGTGGATTCCGTCCGCTTTGCCAATCTGGTCGATGCCGCCGATATTGCACTGTACGCGGGTGATGGGGAGCGAGCAGAGACACATCTGCGCAGTGCGGTTGCCCTCTATCAGGGCGATCTGCTGGCCTATAGCTATGAGGATTGGGTGTTGGATGAGCGGGAGCGGCTGCGTTCGCTCTATCTCCACGCCACCCAACAGTTGGCCGTGCTGCTCATCAATCGGCGCAACTACGACGATGCACTGATACAGGCAGAGGCGTTGTTGCAGCGCGACCCCCTGCGCGAGTCGTCCTACCGGCTGGTGATGGAGGTTCACGCCGCCCGCAACGACCGCGCCGCCGCCCTGCATGTCTATCACAATTGTGCGGCCACGCTCATCCACGAGCTGGGCGTCGAACCCAGCGCAGCGACCAGAGCGATCTACGAACGGCTGCTCAACCTGCCGGAGACGTCCAAAGCGCACGCCGCGACAACACAGCGGCGCATCCCCCTTGTCGGTCGCCAGCGCGAGTGGCGAACGCTGAACGAAAGCTGGCGTCAAGCCCGAGCGGGGCGGGCGCGCTGTCTGCTCATTCGCGGCGAGGCGGGTATCGGCAAGACCCGCCTCGCCGAAGAACTATTGGATCTCGTCACGCGCCAGGGCATCGCCACTGCCAGCACGCGCAGCTATGCCGCGGCCGGCGCCCCCGCGTACACACCGCTGACCGAATGGCTGCGCCAGCCTGTGCTTAGCCATGCTGCAGAAGGGTTGTCCGATCTCTGGCGCGTGGAACTGGCGCGGCTGCGCCCAGAGTTGCTGGCGGATCGCCTCGACCTGCCGCCGCCCGGCCCGCTGCGCGAGTCATGGCAGCAGCAACGTTTCTACGAGGCAGTGGCGCAGGCGCTGCTGGCGGCGTCGCACCCACTGGTTTTGCACATAGATGATTTACAGTGGTGTGATGGCGAAACGCTGAACGTCTTGGCGTTTTTGCTCCACCGCTTGCAGACGCTGCCGCTGCTGGTGGTGGGCGGCGTGCGCGGCGAGGAGATCGACGAGCGCCACCCCTTGCCCACGCTTTTGGCTCACCTGCGCCTCGCCGGCCAACTGGATGAACTCGACCTGGGGCCGCTGGATGCCGGCGAGACGGCTGAGCTGGCCGCGTACGTGGCGGGTGCTGCCCTATCGGCGCCTGTGGCGGATCGCCTCTATCAAGAGACGGAGGGCCACCCGCTCTTTTTGATCGAGACCGTGCGCAGTGACGCCCAGACCGTTTCCGGCGATATACCCAACCCCCCGGTGTTCGACAGCCAGGGGCCGGATCGGCGCACAGCAGCCCGGTCAAGGGCGATTCCACCCAAAATCTTCGACGTGATCCACACGCGGCTCAGCCAGCTCTCCCCCGCAGCGCAAGCGTTGGCCGAGCTGGCGGCGGTGACCGGGCGCAGCTTTACCTTCACCGTTCTGCAAGCCGCCAGCAGCGACGATGAACAGACGCTGGTGCTGGCGCTGGACGAATTGTGGCGGCGGCGGATCGTGCGCGAACAGGGCGCCGACGGCTATGACTTTGCCCACGACCGCATCCGCGAGGTGGCCTACGCCGGCATCAGCAAGGCGCGCCGCCGCCTCTTGCACCGCCGTGTCGCCGAGGGGCTGGAGGCGCTCCACTCGGTTGATCTGGAGCCCGTGGCCGGCCAACTGGCCACCCACTATGGCGAAGCTGGACAACGGCGCGAAGCTGCCCGCTACTTCCAATGGGCGGGCGACCTGGCCATGAAGCAGAATACACTGCACGATGCTGAACAGTTCTACCGCCGCGCCCTCGACTGCGTAGATGAGGATGATCTTCCGGCCCGGCTCCATCTGTTGTTGATGCTGGAGGAGATGCTGGCCTTTCTGGCGCGCGACGAAGCGCGCGGCCAGAACCTGCGTCTTATCGTCGAACTGGCCCGCCAGTTGCCCCCAGAGGAGACGGACCTGCATGCACGGGTGTTGGTACGCCGCTCGGCGTTCCAGCGCAATAGCGGCCAATACCAGGAGGCGATCCGCCTGGCGCAGGCGAGTGTAGAACAGGCCCAGGTGCGCGGCGACCCGGCCTTGCTTGGCGGGGCCTACTATCACTGGGCCTTCGGCCACTGGTCGTTGACTCAAATGCGAGAGGCTCGCACGCTCTTCCAGACCGCGGCAGCCCACGCACGCACCGCCAACGAACCCGATCTGGAGGCGCAGGCGCTGGAATACACCGCCGCCACTGGTATGTTCAGCGGCATGTCAGCCGCCGCGATTCTGGATCTGCTGGCACAGTGCCTGGCGCTGGCGCGACGCCACAACCATCGTATCCGCGAGGCAAGCATCTATAACAAAATTGGCTATCTACCAGTAGAGCAGGGCAATGGCGGTCTGGAGCTGGCTGAAGAGGATTATCGCTACGCCTTGCGCCTGACCGAAGAGACCGGGGATCAAAACCTCGCCGCCAATATATGGAGCAACTTGATTGTCCTCTACACCCATATCGGTGACTATCGCCGGGCGCACCAGGCGGCGCATGAGGCCCTTGCGTTATCCGCGGCGGCGGGCGCCCATCTGCGTACGACGGCTAGCCTTAACTATCGGGGCAAAGCCTATCTTCATCAAGGGGTGCTGACAGCGGCGCAGCGTGATCTGACAGAATCGCTGCGCCTGTTTCAACAGAGCAAGAATAATCACTTCCAGGTCAAGACGCGCAGCGACCTGGGGCTGCTCTATCACCTCATGAGTGACCACCTGGCGGCGCAGGCGCTGCTGGAAGAGACCTTGCAGATGGTGCAAGGTTATGGCGACACGCGCTTCGACGCTCACGCCCGCACCCGCCTTGGCTATGCGCTGGAGGCGCAACAGCAGTGGGCCGAGGCGGAGGCGGCGTACCACACCGCTTTCGAGCTGCATCGCCAGATGGAGCAGATCAACTACAGCCTGAACGCAGCCGCCGGGCTGGCGCGCATTGCCTGGCGGCGCGGCGGGCGGGCGGATGCCGTAGCCCGCGCCCACGCCATCTGGCAGCAACTGGACGAACGCACCCTAGACGCCACCATCGAAACCATCCGCATCTACCGCACCTGCTACGAAATCCTTAAGGCCCCGGATGTCGAATGCGCAGCCAAACTGGCCGGCATGGCCCAGCGCCAACTGCGCCAACGCGTTTCCACCATCGACGACGCTGCGCAGCGCGCCCTCTTCTGGCAGATCCCCGACCATCACTTTTTTGCCAGCGTCAGTGACCGCTAACCCCTTGTAGCTTCGCCTCACCTACATCGAATCTACATCGCACGAAACGATTTCGCCGTAGAAGAAACGATCCAGAAACGATGCGGTTGGTATCCTGTGCCCATTCGTGGATGTTTCAGGGATCAAGCAAGAAAGAGAGGAGGGAGCGATGCCTCATACGCCACGATCTCCATCCACGATTCTGTTTACGGTTCGTCTCTGGCCCGAAGAAATCGATGCCAGCCATTTTGAATGGCGAGGGGAGGTGAAGAAGATCACCAACGGTCAAACGTATTACTTTCGCGACTGGGCCACATTGGTCCAGCTCATCGTGAAGATGCTCGAAGCAGAAACGTCCCTATCATCTACATACACCAAGAAGGAGCCACAATGATTCGTCATGCAATAACCCTATTCGCCCTGTTGGCGCTATTCCTTGCCAGCGTCGCGCTCCCTGGCGCCAAACCCGACCAGATCGCCCTCGCCCAGGCTGCCACCGCAACCCCGGCAGCCGAAGAAGAGGAGGCCGAGCCAACAGAAGCCGTCGAGGAGCTGGAGCCGCAACTGGTCACCGCCACGGTCAAGGCCGACCTGGTGCGCCCGGGCCGGGTGCTCATGTCGGCGCGCGGTAATCACTGGATCTACGACTCGGTGCCGCCCATCAACGGCCCCAACGAGGCGGTCAATCCGCTCGACGGTCTGCTCGGTGCGCTCATCTCGTGCGGCATGTATATCTACGAAGCCGTGGCCGCCGAAAACCTTATCGCACTCGACCATATCTCGGCTCGCGCCACCGGCGAACTGGACTCGCGCGGCGTGGCTGGCGCCGATGTCAACCCCCGCCTGCGCGCCTTCCACGTCACCATGATCGTCGAAGGGCCCACCCCAGAAGAGGCCTGGATGATGGCCGAAGCCTTTAGCCAACGCTGCCCCATCTACACGACGTTAGCCCTCTCCGCGCCCATCAGCGTGACCAACGTGGTCTATGGCGAGAAACAAGAACCGTTTGTCACCGAGGCTGCGCCGATCATCGACGAGGATGCGGCTGAAGAGATGGAATTGCAGTTGGCGCGGCCCACCGTGCGGGGGAGGCTGGTGGAGCGAGGACGTGCGCTGCTTTCGGCGCGCGGCAATCACTGGATCTACGACTCGGTGCCGCCCATCAAGGGGCCCAACGAAGAGGTCAACCCGCTCGATGCGCTGGTGGGCGCGCTGCCGGCCTGTGGCGTCATGATCTACGAAGCCGCCGCCCGCGAAAACGAGATCCCACTGCGCGCCATCGACGCCACGGTGGAGGCCGACCTCGACCCGCGCGGCGTGGCCGGGGCCAATGTCAACCCCCGCATCCGCGCCTTCCGCGTCACCCTCAATGTCGATGGGCCGACCCTGGAAGAGGCCGAATTCCTGGCCGCCGAATACAGCGCTCGCTGCCCCATCTATGCCACGTTGGAACGTTCTGCGCCCATCGAAGTCACCAATGTGCTGATGGATCAGGAGTAAGCCCTGCCTGGTGTTGACGCCATCGTCAACCTGGTTTTCCCGTGCGACACCTCGCTCAGCCTTCCTTAACCTGGGGAACGCTTGCATCTGCTGTGAGAGCAGGCTTGGCAAAATCCGTCACCATCGCGTGGGTTGCCAAGCCTGCTCCGTCAGTGCGATCGATGCGATGCTTCCGTGCCTGGTGGCGGAATTACGGCGGGTTATACAAGTATACAAGAACAAGCCCAATCGCATGGCGATTATCGTCAGTCATCCTTACGGGTTTTCATCGTGCTCCTTCTGTGGCGCCCCTGACCATAGAAGGAAATCATGAACTCTTTATGGTTACAAGCCATTGTGAATGGAGTTTGAGATCACGAATTTAGCGGAGCGTCTGGTAAAATAAAAGCAGACGAGCTTCAACTTCTGACAACCGCCCCGCTTTGATCAGCGCCATTGATTGCTGGGCATCCTCTCTGCTCGGCAGCCAGCCTGTCAGTAGACCCGGCATACTCAGCCGCCACCCAGTCACACTATTTTCCGGGTAACGGTGCGGGTGGCGCAGCACAAAGCGTCCCACATGCAGCGCATGTTCGTTTCCAGTAACCTCCCCACGCCGCCCGGCCACCATCTCAGACCATAAGGCGTTGCCAAAGGCGGCGGCGCACTCCGTGCATTCGGTTGGGCCGCCACCCAACTCCTGGCCACACACGTTGCATTGGGTCAGCGTCATGGCCCAGTCCACACAGCTCCAGGGATGTCGTTCGACCTCGTCGAGGACAATCTGGGCTAATAGAACCTCGTCAGCCGCCTCCGATGGGATTTGCTCGCGTTCGAGCAGGGCCTGCCAGTCCGCTCGCCAATACTGTTCAAGGGCTTGAGCACAGCCGGCGCAGTGGGGGTAGTTCGTGACTTGCGGGCTGCCGCACTGCGCGCAGGGGAGCACTCTGGTTGGTCGTGGCAGCCCTCGCAGTGAAGGAAAGCTTGGCTGGTTCGACATGGTGTTGCGAGTGGATGTATCGGCTGTCATCTTCTATACTTGGCAGCACCGCAGGAAGCCGTGGCGTGCATCGCACGCTGCTGCCCCTTCCAAGCTATTGTGTAGTGCTACCGCCCACGGTCATTCGCGTTTTCAAAGCAACCGTAGGTTAACTATCCCACCACCACATTCACCAGCTTGTCCGGCACGACGATCACCCGGCGGATTGGTTTGCCCTCCACCCACTTTTGAACCGCCGCCAGCGCCTGTTCCTGCAGGGTGTCCTGCGCTGTGCCGGGCGTCACCAGCAGCCGCTCGCGGATCTTGCCGTTGATCTGCACGACGACTTCGAGCTCGTCCTCTTTGGCCTTTTCTGGGTTACCCTGCGGCCAGCTCTGCAGGTGAACGCTCGGCGCCGGCGTCTGCGCACCCTCGAATGTCACCGTGCTGCTGTGCAGGCGATGCCACAACTCCTCGCTAATGTGCGGAAAGATGGGCGCCATCAACTTCAGTTGCGTCGCCAGCGCCTCATACCACAAGTTCGTGCCCACCACCGCCGAGTCTTTGGCTTTGAAGAGCACATTGTTCATCTCCATCAGCGCGGCGATGGCGGTGTTGAACCGGAAGTTCTGCATGTCCTCGGTTACCTTGAGGATCGTCTGGTGCAGCTTGCGCTCAAACGCCCGCAGCTCCTCTGAGGTGGGCGTGGCCATCATCTGGTGCGAATCGGGCACATCGGTGACCGCACCCCAGACGCGGCCGAGGAAGCGATGGATGCCGCCAATCGCGCTGGGGTCCCATGGGCCGCCCTGGTCCCACGGGCCGATGAACATGAGGTAGCCGCGCACCGTGTCGGCGCCATGCTTGGCCACCATCTCGTCGGGGTTGACCACATTGCCCCGGCTCTTGGACATTTTCTCGCCGTCTGGCCCCAGCACCATCCCCTGGTTGAAGAGGCGCAGCATCGGTTCGTCGAAGTGGACAATGCCGAGATCGCGCAGCGCCTTGGTAAAGAAGCGGGTGTAGAGCAGGTGCATGGTGGCGTGCTCGATGCCGCCCGTGTACTGGTCCACCGGCAGCCAATATTCGCCCTTGGCCGGGTCCCACGGCATATCGTCGCGGTGGATCGGCTCGCCGGCCTTGTGATGGGGCGTAATGTACGCATATTGATACCAACTGGAGCACATGAAGGTGTCCATGGTGTCGGTCTCGCGCTCGGCGTCGCCGCCACACTGCGGGCACTGGACAAAGCGGAAGCCCTCGTGATAGCGCAGCGGGCTTTCCCCCGTCGGCTTGAACTCGGCGTCGTCGGGCAGCCGCACGGGCAGGTCCTCATAGGGCACGGGCACCGTTCCGCACTGTTCGCAGTAGATCATGGGGATGGGCGCGCCCCACATGCGCTGGCGGCTGATCAGCCAGTCGCGCAGGCGGTAGTTTTTGGCGCGCCGGCCCTTGCCCGTCTCTTCCAGCCACTCAATCGTGACCTGGACGCTCTCGCCCGGCCCCTTGCCCGCCGGCGCGCCGTTAATGGGCCCCGAATTGACCATGACCCCCTCATCGGGCCAGGCTGCTGTCATGGCGTCGGCGTCCAGTTCCTGGCCGGGCGGCTGGACGACCACCTGCACGGGCAGGCCAAACTTGCGCGCAAACTCGAAGTCGCGCTGGTCGTGGCCGGGCACGGCCATGATGGCGCCCGTGCCATAGCCCATCATCACATAGTCGGCGATCCAGATTGGGATGCGCTCGTCGTTGACCGGGTTGATGGCGTAGCCGCCGGTGAAGACGCCCGTCTTTTCCTTGTCCGCCGCGCTGCGCTGGATCTCATCCAGGCGCGCCGCCTGCGCCTTGTACGCATCGACCTGGGCGCGGTGTTCGTCGGTCGTCACCGTGTCCACCAGCGGATGTTCCGGGGCCAGCACCATAAAGGTGGCGCCCCACAGCGTGTCGGGCCGCGTGGTGAAGATACGAATAGACGATGGACGATGGACGATGGACGATGGAGTAGCGTCGCGGTCGTCTATCGTCCATCGTCCATCGTCTGCAACCGGAAAATCAACCTCCGCCCCTTCGCTGCGCCCGATCCAGTTGGTCTGCATGGTCTTGACCCGTTCGGGCCACTCGATCTCGGCCAGCTTGTCGAGCAGTTCGTCGGCGTAGTTGGTGATGCGGAACTTCCACTGGTTGAGCGGTTTCTTGATCACCGGCGTGCCGCAGCGCTCGCAGTGACGGTCTTCGCCCCAGACCTGTTCGCGCGCCAGCGTGGTGTTGCAGTTGGGGCACCAATCCACCGGCGCATACTCACGGTAGGCCAACCCGGCCTCATAGAAGCGCAGGAAGAACCACTGGCTCCACTTGTAGTAATCTGGGTCGCACGAGATCGCCTCGTGCTCCCACGACCACATGGCGCCCATGCGGCGGAGCTGCGCCCGCATACGCTCGATATTGGCGTAGGTCCACTTGTTGGGGTGGACGTTGTTCTTGATGGCGGCGTTTTCGGCGGGCAGGCCAAAGGCGTCAAACCCCATGGGGAAGAAGACGTTGTAGCCGTTCATGCGCCGGAAGCGAGCGGCTGCGTCGCTGGGCGTGTAGGCGTACCAGTGGCCCGTGTGCAGATCGCCCGACGGGTAGGGCAGCATGGTCAGCGCATACCACTTGGGCCGCGCCGGGTCTTCGACTGTCTTGTACAGCCCCGCTTCTTCCCAAGCGCGCTGCCACTTGGGCTCAATCTCAGCGGGCGCATACCGGTTGGACATACATCACTCCCGTTATTGTGTTTTGATCTTCAAGTCGTGTTGCGGCATAAGCTAGCGCCTGGCGGATATCTTCATTTATTCTCGCTGATTCCTAGGCTTTGGTCAAAAAGTTTACAAGTCGCCCTGGCGCAATGATGACTCGGCGCACCGATGCCCCGCCGAGCGCACGCTGGACCTTCGCATCCTGCCGAGCGGCGGCTTCGAGGGCGGCGTCGCCCGCATCTGCAGCGACGGCGATCACGCTGCGCAGCTTGCCGTTGACCTGCACTGCGATCTCAATGATCTCGTCGGCGGCCAGGGTCGGGTCGGCGACGGGCCACGGCGCATGGGCAATCGATGGCGGCTCGCCCAGCCGCTGCCATATCTCCTCGGCCATGTGCGGGGCAAAGGGCGCCAGCAGCTGCAAGAAACCCTTGCCGATCTCCATGGGCAGGGTGGCGGCCTGGGTGGCGGCATTGGCAAAGTTCATCAGCGCGCTCACCGCCGTGTTCATCTTGTCCAGCGATTCGACGGCCTCGGTCACCTGGCCGATGGTCTTGTGGAGCATGCGCCGCAGGGCCGGCTCGCTCGCTGCGGGCGCGGCGGTCACTCTGGCGCTGGGCGCGCCGCTCGACTCATCGACAAAGAGCCGCCAGACCCGCTGCAAAAAGCGATGCACGCCGGCCAGGCCATCCATCTGCCACGGGCCGCTGACGCTCAACGGGCCGATAAAGACCTCATAGAGCCGCAGCGCATCGGCGCCGTAGCGCTCCACCACGTCGTCCAGGCTGTAGACATTGTAGCGCGACTTTGACATTTTCTCGACCTGCGTGCGCACCGGCGCGCCGGTCTCCTTCACCACCCACTGGCCGACGCGCTCTTCCACCTGATGGGGATAGTAATAGGCGCCTCGCTCATCCTGATAGGAGTTTGCCAGCACCAACCCCTGATTGAACAGCTTCTGAAACGGTTCTTTGGTCGAGACGACGCCGGCATCGTAGAGCACCTTATGCCAGAAGCGGGCGTACAGCAGGTGCAACACCGCATGTTCCACGCCCCCAATGTAGAGGTCCACCGGCATCCAGTAGCGTTCCAGCGCAGGGTCAAAGGGCTGCTCGTTGTTGTGCGGGTCGATAAAACGCAGATAATACCAGCACGAACCGGCCCACTGGGGCATGGTGTTGGTCTCGCGCACGCCCGTGCGGCCATCGGGCAACGTCACCATCAGCCAATCATCGTCGGCGCGCGCCAGCGGCGGCTGGCCGTCGACGGGCGGATTTTCCAGCGCGCCCGGCAACTTGATCGGCAGTTGGTCCTCGGGCAGCGGCAGGATCGTCCCATCCTCCAGGTGGATGAGGGGAAAGGGCTCGCCCCAGTAGCGCTGGCGCGAGAAGAGCCAGTCGCGCAGCCGGTATTGGACGCCCAGCTCGCCGCGCCCGGTCGCTTCCAGCCACTCGATGATCCGTTGCTTGGCTTGGGCGGTGGGCAGGCCATCCAAAAAGCCGCTGTGGACGGCGACGCCCTCGCCCACGAAGGCCGCCTCCTGCACCGGAACTTCGCCCCCACGCACGACCTCGACGATGGGCAGGCCGTATTGGCGGGCAAAAACGTGGTCCCGTTCATCGTGGCCGGGCACCGCCATAATGGCGCCCGTTCCATAGCCCACGAGCACATAGTCGGCGACCCAGATGGGGATCGGCTGCCCGGTAGCCGGGTTGGTGGCGTATGCGCCAGTGAAGACGCCGCTCTTCTCTTGCGCCAGCGCGGTGCGCTGCAAGTCGGATTGGCGCTGCGCCTGCGCCACATAGGCCGTTATCGCGGCGCGCTGATCGTCGCGCACAACCTGGGCCACGAGTGGATGCTCCGGCGCCAGCACCAGATAGGTTGCGCCGAAGAGCGTGTCGGGCCGGGTGGTGAAGGTACGGATGGACGACGGCGCATCGTCCATCGTCCATCGTCCATCGTCGACAACCTCAAAATCAATATACGCCCCCTCTGACTTGCCAATCCAGTTGCGTTGCATCTCCTTGATGCCTTCGGGCCAGTCCAGTTCGTCCAGGTCGGCCAACAGCCGTTCGGCGTAGGCGGTGATCTTCAACATCCACTGGCGCATGGAGCGACGCTCCACCGGCTCGCCGGTTTCGATGTATTTGCCATCATGCACCTCTTCATTGGAAAGCACCGTGCCCAGGCTGGGCGACCAGTTGACCGGTACGTCGGCCATATAAGCCAGCCCGCGCTCGAACAGACGCAAGAAGATCCACTGTGTCCACCTGTAATAGTCGGGCGACGACGTGTTGACCTCGCGCGCCCAATCGTATGAGAGGCCGACGCGCTGCAACTGGCGGCGAAAGCGCTCGACATTGCGCTGGGTGATCGCTATCGGGTGCATGCCGGCGCGGTCGGCGGCGCGCTCGGCGGGCAGGCCAAAGGCGTCCCACCCCATGGGGTGAAGCACATTGTAGCCTTGCATGCGGCGCACACGGGCGATCACATCCGACGCCGTATAGCCCTTGGGATGGCCCACATGCAGCCCGTCGCCCGACGGATAGGGGAACATGTCCAGAATATAGACCTTGGGCCGGGTCGCCAACTGTTGGGGGTCGGTTGGTGTCTTGAAGGTCTGGTTGTCTGCCCAATAGGCCTGCCACTTAGGCTCAATCGCCTTTGGGTTATAGCGCTCTTTTTGCATGATGCTCCTCGCGCAAAAGAAGGGATAGGCGTCACCAATACCGAACCGTACGCCCGCGGGCGCACGTTGTGTGGATACGTTCTGGTTGGTGGGGTTTGCCCGCCACTGTGATTCTCGCTGCGCCGGTGACGCAGGTCGATCAGTGGGGGCTAACTAAGCGCGAGAAGACCACCCACGGAGACGCCCGTGACGTTCCGCAGCGCGGCGAGGGTGGAAGGTGTGGAGCAGATGGGGCGCGACTGCGCACATGGCTTGATCATGGCGCCATTATAGCATATCCAGCAGCCAAAATTGCAAGCCCGCTTACGGATGGGCAGGACTTTTCAGAAGTCGATGAATATCGCCCGCGGCTGACTTCCGGGAGGTGGCCAACGAACATCTAACCGATCGAGAAACTGACCGGCCACCTCCCGGAAGTCTTCGCAACATGACTTTTGAGAAGCCCTGACCAGATGGATGAAGCAGCGCTTCATCCCCTTGAATTGGCTACCCCTCCCACACGACGAGGCCGGGGGCGGGAATTGGGACACGGCGCCCGGTCAGGGGCGTCTGCGTTGCGCCTTGTGTCTTCCGGCGGCCCAGTGACCAGAGGCGGCGCATGTGTCGTTTTGTTACGGCTGTGGGGATTGCGAATTGCATCTTCGTTCTCCTTTTCTTCGATTTGGATTATACCGGTTTGCGTTACGGTCTGTGTCCATAGCATAGCCAGCGCCCCGTTTCGAAACCGTTTGCCAACCGTTTTGGGAGAACGAACCTGCGGCAAATATCCACTTACCCCTTGCGATAGACCACCCGCCCGTTGCATACGGTCAACACCGGATGTGGTCGCGTGATCTCCGCCGGCGGGGTGACGAAGATATCCTCAGAGAGTAGCACCAGGTCGGCCAGCATCCCCGTGCGGATCATCCCCTTTTCGTGCTCTTGGAATTCGACATAGGCGGCGTCGCGGGTGTAACCGCGGATGACCTCGGCCAGGGTCTGGCGCTGATCTGGGTCGCCCGCCTGCCACGGTTGCCGGTTGAGCGCAGCGTGGAAACCGAGCATGGGGTCGAGTGTGACGACGGGCCAGTCGCTGCCAAAGGCGAGATGCGCGCCGGCGTCACGCAAGGTGCGCCAGGCAAAGCTGTAGGACCAGCGCGCCGCGCCGGCGCGCGCCGGCCAGACATCGCCGCTGGCCACGGTCAGCGGGCTGTGGAGCGGCTGCATGGACGCGATCACGCCCAGCTCGGCAATGCGGGGAATGTCGGGGGGGTCGATGACCTCGATGTGCTCGATGCGGTGACGGCTGTCGCGACGACCATTGCGTTGAATGGCGTGGGCGTAGCCATCTAGGGTGCGCTTGACCGCGCCGTCGCCGCAACAGTGGACCGCGATCTGCAAGCCCAGCCGGTCCGCCTCGGCGGCAACCCGGTTGAAGTGCTCTGCCGTAAAGAGCGAATCGCCCCTGTTGCCCGGCGCGTTGGGGTAATCATCCACCATGAGCGCCGTGTACGATTCGAGCACGCCATCCATAAAGAGCTTGACGGCGCCGGCGCGTACAAAGTCACCGTGATGGATGCGCTTCCATTCGGCGGCCTCGCGCAGCGCATCCAACGGTGTTTCGGGCGTGAAGCTGTAGGGCGCATAGAGGCGCAGGGTCATCTCGCCCGCATCTTCCAACGCCAGATAGCGGGCCATGCTGCCGTCCCACGTGTCCATGTTGTGGGCGCTGGTGATCCCATGTTGGGCGCAGAGCGCAAGGCCCCGGTGGAGCAGCGCCCGAATTTCCGCATCGCTCTTTTGAGGGAGCAGGTCGCGGATCGGCTTGAACGCCTCCGGTTCGCGCAGCTCGCCGGTGGCCGTGCCCGTGGCCGGGTCCATGACGATCTCATGGCCAGGCGGTAGCTCGCGGCCATAGAGGACGCCACCCCGCCGCAGCGCCTCGGTGTTGGCCCACACCGTGTGGCCGTCATACGCCGTGAGATAGACCGGGCGGTCGGCAACGAGTGTGTCGAGAAAGTGACGGTCAAGCAGCTGGTCGGGCGAGATCGCCTTGTAGCGGAGCTGCGAGCCGATGATCCACTCCTGGTCAGGGTTAGCGGCGGCGTGTTCCTGGATCAGCGCCGCAAGCTGCGCCATATCTTCGGCGTCCCACAGTTGCAGGTCGGCCAGCTTGAGCGAACCCCAGAGTAGATGAAAATGGCTGTCGATCAGACCGGGTAGCAGCGTGTGACCGCCGGCGTCGATGACCTCGGTCCGCGACCCGCGCCAGGCCCGGGCATGGTCGGCGCTCCCCACAAAAACAATCCGGTTGCCGCGCACGGCCACCGCCTCAGCGTGGGGGTTGGCGTCATCCACCGTATAGACGGCGGCGTTGGTGATGAGTAAGTCGGCTGGTCGGTTCATAATAGGGATTGGGGGGTAGGGAATAGGGAGTAGGGAATGGGGGGTGGGGCTTGCTATTCCCTACTCCCCACTCCCCAATCTCCACTCCCTACTACTGGTATCTCCAATTCTGCGCATCCCACGTCAGGCTGCCCCACATGTTGA
>JAHDWG010000174.1 GCA_023384495.1 Caldilineaceae bacterium | reverse complement strand
CGGGAGATCATCCGCTCACGCTACGGTCTCTACCTGATTCCCCGGTTCGACTTTGGCGCCGTGCGCGGTGTGGAACGCATCATTGCGCCGGGCAGCCGCTCGAACATGAGCAACGCCCCGGCGCTGGAGGCGTGGGCTCAGGCGCAACAATCGCTGCCCGTCGAGTATCTTTATGCCGACGGCGACGCGACCACCTTCGCCTTCGACGCCACACTGACCGACCTGGCCCGCTGGCGCAACGGCGCCGACGCCCACAGCTCCGCCACTTCGCTGGAGTACCCGGCCGAGCATCTGCAACTGGCGGGGAAGGGGTGGCCTCTCTATCGGGCCTTCCCCGCCATTGCCATCGGATTGCTGAGTGTGGGGCTGTTCTTCGCCGTCGAAAAGTGGTGGGCCGCCCGCACCAGGCGGATGCAGATGGCGGTGGTTTGATCTCCAGAGCACAACAAACGAAAAGGGCAGGCCTGGAGAGGCCTGCCCTTTTTTGTCTGTTTCCTAATAGCATGACCTCAGGGAGTGACCACAGACAGTCTGGTTGACAAGGCTGATTCCGGCCACCTCCCGGAGGTCTGGAATCCCATAAACATTTGCCCTCAACCGAGTGGCATCCGCGCCCGCACGAGCGAACCCTGGCCAGGCGCGCTGTCGATGGTCAACGAGCCGCCCAGACGGATGGCCCGCTCGCGCATGGATTTGAGGCCGAGATGGCCGGGAAAGTCGGCGCCAGTATCAAAGCCTCGGCCATTGTCCTGCACTTCGAGCACCAGCGCGCCATCCTCCTCACTGAGCCGCACATCCACCCGGCTGGCGTGGGCGTGTTTGACGATATTGTGCGTCGCCTCCTGGGCGATGCGATAGAGCGCCTCCTTGATGTCGAGCGCCACATCCGGCTCCGGCCCAAACCCGGTCTGCACCTCGATCTGGTGGCGGGCGCGCAGCGAATCGGCCTGTTTGGTCAGCGCGGCCACCAGCCCTTCCTGGGCCAGCGATTCGGGGCGCAACTCGAAGATCAAGGCGCGCATTTCGGCCAGCCCGGCTTCGGCCAGTTGCAGCACGTAGTCGGTGGGCGCAAAGGCCTTGCTCGGGTCGCGCTCCAATTGTACACGGGCCGTGCGGGCGCCCAGTGCGATGCCATAGAGCGCCTGCGAGACCGAGTCGTGCAGTTCGCGGGCCAGCCGTTGGCGCTCCTCGACGGCGGCTAGCTGTTGAGCCTGCCCAAACAGACGGGCGTTTTCAATGGCGACGGCAACGTGGTTGGCAAAGGCCATGACCAGGTTGGCCTGGCGCGTATCGTAGAAGTTCGGCTGCTGGTGGTAAAGGACGAGCAAGCCCATGATCCGTTCTTTGACGAGCAACGGTACGCCCAGCCACGAATGGGTATCCTTCAAACCCTGCGCCTTGAGTTGCTCCCCCAGTTGGTTCTGGACGGCGCGCGCTAGCGGACTATCGCCCCAAAGGTCGGGAATGATGACCGGTTCATGCCGCTCGATGACGGCCAGCTGGGCCGGCCCCGGTTCGAGATTGGCCGCATTGGCCAGCAGACGTTCGCGCACACCCGGCCCACGATAATCAAGCAGGGTCAGCCTTGCGCCATCAAGCGTATAGATGGCCGCGCCGGAGTAATCAACCACCGCTTGCAGTTGGCGCAACACCTGACTCAACAGCTCGTCCAATGTCAGGTTGCCCGCCACATTGTGGGCCATCTCCAGCAGGGTGGACAGCTCGCGCGTGCGCTCTGCAACGCGCTGTTCGAGCATGCGCTGCGCCTCGACTCGCTCGGTAATGTCCACCATGGCGCCGATCATGCGCACGGCGCGGCCCGTTTCGTCGCGCAGGATGTGGGCGCGGTCCAGCACATGGGCATAGCTCCCATCCGCCCGGCGAAAGCGATACTCATCAGACCAGAAGCGCGCATCGCTGCTGGTGGCCGCCAGGACGCTGGCCTCGATGCGCGGCACATCTTCGGGCGCGGCGTGCTCCTGCCACCACGAATGATGGCGCAGCGTCTCCGGCGGATAGCCAAAGACGGTGCGCAACCCTTCGCTCCAGACCACCTCGTGGGTGAGCAGATTCCAATCCCAAATCGCGTCCGACGTGACGCGAGCGACGATCTGGTAGCGCTCTTCGCTCTGGCGCAGCGCCTGCTCCACTTGTGTGCGGGCGGTGACATCAAGATAAGTCGCCATGACGCCGACGATCTGGCCGGCGGCGTCGCGCAGCGGTGCGGTGGAAAGCTGCACATCCACCAGACTACCATCCCGGCGCAGCCGTTGGGTCTGGAGATTGGAAAAGGGCTGGCCCTCTATCACCCGCTGGTGAAGGGCGGCAAACTCTTCGACCCGGCCGGGTGGCGCAATGGGGGGAACCTTGCCCAGCACTTCACCGGCGCGCCAGCCAAAAAGTTGCTCGGCAGCCCGATTCCACAGGACGGCGCGCCGTTGGGCGTCCAGCGCAACCATCGCGACAGGCGCCGTCTCGATCACCTGGCGCAACTGCCCGGCGCTCTCCAGCCAGGCAACTGCGGTCTCCGTAGCCGGTTCAGCGGGGGCAGGGGTGACAGGCAAACGGGGCATCATTATCTACCCTTGACAGGCGGGAAGCAACAGCGGTTCGCAGAGCAAAACTCTGTGTTCTCTGCGCCTTCTCTGTATGCTCTGTGTTCCTGCTTTTTTATCCATGCTAGGCAGCCGGCCGCGCCGGGACGAGGCCAATGCGCACGGCGTAGAGTGCGGCCTGCGTCCGGCTCGGCACGCCCAGCTTGCTGAGGATGTTGCTCACGTGCGTCTTGACCGTCTTCTCGCCGATGTGGAGCGAACGGGCAATTTCCTTGTTGGATTGCCCCTCGGCCAGCAGCCGCAACACATCGGTCTCGCGTTCCGTAAGGGTCTCCGGGCTTTCCGGCGCCCGCACCTCACGCATCAGCCGGGCCAGCGCTTCCGGCGCCAGTTGCACCTGCCCATTCGCCGCAGCGCGAATGGCGCGCACCAGCTCCTCGGCCTGGGTGTCTTTGAGCAGATAGCCAATGGCGCCGGCCCGCACCGCACCCGTGACCGAGGCATCCTCCAACACGCTGGTCAGGGCGATCACCTCGGTGTCGGTCAACTCCTGGCGAATGGCGGCGGTTGCCGCGATGCCATCCATCACCGGCATGAGCAGGTCCATCAAGACGACATCAGGCTTGAGTTCGTGGGCCAGACGCAGCGCCTCTGCCCCATTGGCGGCCTCGCCGACGACTTCGAGGTCGGGGTCCAGGCTCAAAAACATGCGCAGCCCTTGCCGTACGACGCTATGGTCATCCACGAGCAAGATGCGGATCGTCATCACATTCCTCACAGGTTTTGTTTCGTCTCCGCCAAAAGACGGAGAAAGAATCGGGCTTTCGCCGGAGGCAACAGTTCAATCTTGCTAGTACACTATACGCAGTAGATCGCGTAATGGAGGCATTATAGCACTCTTGGGATCGAATGCGAAGTGAGAAATGATAATCCGAATTCTGCTGGTGGATGACCAGCCACAGGTGCGCCAGGGATTGCGCATGAGCCTGGGCGTTGAAATCGACTTTGAAATTCTGGGCGAAGCGAGCAACGGGCGCGACGCCATCGCCCTGGCCCAGGCTCTACAGCCCGATGTGGTGGTGATGGACATCACCATGCCAGGGATGGACGGATTGCGTGCAACGGGCGAGTTGGCCTCAAGTTGCCCATGCTGTGCCGTGGTCATCTTGAGCCTGCGTGACGATGCGGCCACGCAAGCCCAGGCCTATACAGCCGGCGCGGCCGCCTTTGTCTCCAAGCGCGAGTCACCCGATGCCCTGGTGCGGGCAATTCGGGGCGCGTGTGGGCAGGGCAACCGTCCCTGTGATCGATCCGCGTGCGGCTGAGCCGAATCAAAACGAGGTTGCGCTTGCTCGCCCCTTCATGGATGGGCGGTGGGCTGCTGGCCGCTCCAGCGCAGGGCGTTGCGGATCAGCGCCTGGTAGGCCGGGTGGAGCCAGACCTCGACGTTGTGGCCGGGTGTCAACACGCAGACGCGCCCCTTGCCTTCGCTGCGAGTCCACCCGCCAGCGCGTGTGCCGTATTCTGATGTGGTGGTCAGAAAGAGGTCGGCCTCGGCGTCGTCCAACGCCATGAAGTAATGTTCGTCTTTCAGCGTAAAAGGCGCGCTGCCCGCCGTAAGCGGATGCCCAGACCGTGGCTCCACCGTGACGGGGCACTGGGGCGGGTGGCGGACAAAGACGCCGCCCAGCAGCCCGCGCAACACCCCTGCATCCAGGTAGCCGGCTGTCCCATTATGGATGGCCAACAGCCCGTTTCCCCGGCGAACATAAGCGAGAAAGGCCGCCTGTACATCGTCTGTCATCCACGGGGTTGTGTCGGTGGATGAGACATTATTGGCCTTGACCAGCACCGTCATCGGATAGTTGGCCATCCGTTGCGCCGACCAGTCGCGCGCGTCCTCGATCCAGTCGAACGAAAATTCCGCATCCCCCAGCGCGGTCAACCCGGTGCGGGCCACGGCGGCGGGGTGCCACTTGTCATCACAGAGCACGAGTATCGGTGTCATTTTCCTTTGAACTCCGGTTTTCGTTTTTCGACAAAGGCGCGATAGCCCTCCTGATAGTCTTCGGTGGCGGCATTGGCAAAGCCCTCGTCGAACTCTTCAGGCGTCAGCGGGCGGGGATCGAGTAGGCGTCGGGCAAACTTTTTGTGCAGCCGGTTGGAGATCGGCGCGCCGTCGGCGATCCGCCGGGCGGTGGCGTATGTTTCGGCTTCCACCTCGGCGTCGGGAATCACGCGCGTCACCAGCCCCTTTTCCTTTGCCTCTTGTGCGCCAAAGACGCGGCCTTCGAGCAGGATCTCAAGCGCCGTGGCCCGCCCGACCAGGTCGATGAGCGCCGCGATCTCGGGGTAGGCCATGATGACGCCAATGCGATTGATGGGCACGCCAAAGCGACTCGATTCGGCGCAGATGCGCAGATCGCACATGGTCGCCAGTTCCAGCCCACCGCCCACGCAGACGCCCTTGATGAGCGCCACCGTCGGGTGGCGGCAGTCGCGAATGGCGGCCATCGCCTCGTGCATCAGCCCGCCATAGGCGCGCGCTTGCGCCAGCGTTGACCGTTCGCTTTCAAACTCGGAAATGTCGGCGCCGGGGGAAAAGGCCCGATCGCCGGCGCCGCGCAAGACGATGCAGCGTAGCTCATCGTCGGCATCGAGCGCCCGCATGGTTTCGCCCACTAGTTGCCAGAGCGCCCGGCTCAGCGCGTTGAGCTTTTCGGGGCGATTGAGCACGACGGTGGCAATGTCGCCGTCGCGCTGGACAAGAACGATTTCACTCATAGAATTGAACCTCCCTATGCAAACCAGGTGACGGCGGGGTGTCCGTAGGGCCAGAGTAAAGGCAATGGACGATAGACGATGGACGATTGTTTGAATTGGCTGCGGGGCAACAAAAGGCCGAGGCAATCGACATCGCCTCGGCCTGGTTTCGTCGGTGGGTTTTGCGTGTAGTCGTATTCGGGCGGCAAAGTTACCAGCCAGCCCAACCGGCCTGTAGCAAGCCCGTCCACAGCCCAGGGTAGAGGCCAATGGCGACGGTAAAGACAGCCGCCAATCCGATGCCGAGGTTGAGGGCGCCCCACGACCGCCGTTCGGTGAGCGTCTCTGCCGTGGGTTGATCGAAGTACATGGCGACGGTGACGCGCAGGTAATAGTAGGCCCCAATCGCGCTGTTGAGCATGCCGATCACAGCCAGCCATGCCCAGCCGCCATCCACGGCGGCCTTGAAGACGAGCAGTTTGCCAAAGAAGCCGGCCAACGGTGGCACGCCGCTCAAACTCAGCATAAAGATGGCCATGACCAGCGCCAGCATGGGCCAGCGTTGCGCCAGGCCGGCCGCGCGCTGTTGCAAGGCGTCATTTTCGTCCGCCCGTTCGAGGATCATGATCACGGCAAAGGCGCCGATGTTCATAAAGGCGTAGGTGAAGAGATAAAAGAGCGCCGCATCGGCCCCGGCTGGGTTGCCCGCGGCCAGCCCCACCAGCACATAGCCGGCATGGGCAATGCTGGAATAGGCCAACATGCGTTTGAGGCTGGTCTGGCGCAGTGCGGCCAGATTGCCTAGCGTCATGGTGATAATGGCGAGGATGGCCAATACCCAGCCCCAGCTTGCCTGCGTGGCGGGTAACGCCACCAGAAAGACGCGAATCAAGGCGGCAAAGGCGGCAGCTTTGGTGCCCACGCTCATAAAGGCGGTTACCGGGGTCGGGGCCCCTTGATAGACATCGGGCGTCCACATATGAAAAGGCGCCAGGCTTACCTTGAAACCAAAACCGACCAGTAGGAGGGCAATCCCAGGGTAGAGGAGGCTCATGTCGGCCCGCCCATCTGCAATCGCCTGGGCGATCACCGAATACTGGGTGCTCCCGGCTGCCCCATAGACGAGCGCTGCGCCATAGACAAAAAACGCGCTGGCGAAGGCGCCCAGCAAGAAGTATTTCATCGCCGCTTCGGAGCTACGTGGGTTGCGGCGATGAAGCCCCGTAAGAATATAAAGACCGAGCGAAAAGACCTCGAGCGCCAGGAAGACGACGATGAGATCGGTGGCGCTGCCCATCGCCATCATGCCGGCAGCGCAGAGCAACAGCAGCGTGTAGTATTCACCCGTCTGGCGGTTGACAGTTTGAATATAGCCAGCGCTGATCAGAATGGCCAATCCTGTCGCCACCAGCACGATCAAGCGCAGGCTCAACGCAAAGTGATCGTTGACCGCCATGTTTTGAAAAGTCTCGATGGGGCCGGCCCACTGGAGGGCGCAGACAATACCGGTGACAACGACGCCTGCCAGCGCCAGCCAGGGCAGCACAGGTTTGCCGCCCGTCTGATCGCCGCGAGTGACCATATCGGCCACCATGACAAGCATGGCGAAGATCACCATCAACAGCTCGGGCAGCACGACATTGAGATTGATGCCGGCTTCACTCCACACATTGGACATAATGACAGAGACCCTTGTTTGGATGTTGGTTCATATCCCGGGATTACTTTTGCACCACGACGGCGGATTGGTGGGCGTTGAGCGCTGCCTCGACCGACGGATTGATCTTGTCCAAAAAGAGATTCGGGAAGAGACCGATCACAAAGAACAGAATGACCAACGGCAGCAACATGACCAATTCGCCTCGCTTGAGATCGGGCAAATGTTGGGCATCGTTGGCCGGGTTGGTCAGCGGCCCTTGTGCAATCTTGCGGAAGGCAGTCAAGAGATACCACGCCGCCAGGATCACTCCCAGCGCAGCCAGCACGGCAAAGATCGGCTGGGCGGCGTACATGCCCAGCAGGATTGCAAACTCGCCGACAAAGCCGTTTAGGCCCGGCAGTCCCGCGCTGCTCATGGCCACCACCAGAAAAAAGCCACAGAAAATCGGCGCGCTCTTCCAAAGCCCGCCGAAGTCATCCAACATGCGTGTATGGCGCCGTTCGTAGAGCATCCCTACCATGAGGAAGAGCGCGCCCGTGCTAAGCCCGTGGTTGACCATCTGCAACACGGCGCCGCTGACCCCCTGGGGGTTGTTGGCCACCAGCCCTAGCATGACAAAGCCCAGGTGCGCCACCGAGCTATACGCCACCAGCGACTTGACATCCTTCTGCACCAGCGCCACCAGCGCGCCATAGAGAATGCCGATCACCGCCAGCGTTGCAATCAGCGGCCCAAACCGTTCCGCCGCCTCGGGGAAGATCGGCATGGCGAAGCGTAGATAGCCGTAGGTGCCCAGCTTGAGCAGCACGCCGGCCAGGATCACCGACCCGGCGGTCGGCGCCTGTACGTGGGCGTCGGGCAACCAGGTGTGAAAGGGAAAGAGCGGAACCTTGATGGCAAAGGCCAGCGCAAAGGCCAGAAAGCCCCACGTCTGCAACGCCGGGCTCATCATGGCTGCCGCGCCCTGGAGCTGGGTGATGTCGAATGTGCCCGTGGCGAAATAGACGGCCAGGATCGCAACCAGCATCACCGCCGAGCCGGCGAAGGTGTAGAGGAAGAACTTGAGCGCCGCATAGACCCGGGTGCCGCTGCCCCACTGCCCAATCAGGAAGTACATCGGGATGAGCGTAAACTCAAAGAAGGCAAAGAAGAGGATCATGTCCAGCGCCACAAACGAGCCGATCATGGCGGTTTCAAGCAGCAGCATGAGGGCCAGATACGCGCCGACCTTCTCGTGCACATAGAGATTGCTGAAGTAGATGGCAATCGGCATGAGGAAGGTGGTCAGCAGCACGAGAAATAAGCTGATCCCATCGACGCCCACATGATAACGCAGGCCGATTTCGGGCAGCCAGGGATAATTCTCGACAAACTGCATGCCTGCTTGCCCGGCCTGCCAGTTTGTCCACAGCAACAGGCTCACCACAAAAGTGACCAGCGATGTGGCCAGCGCGATCTGTTTCTTTAGCCTCTCGCCATTGAGCGCCACCACAAGGATAGCGCCAATCAACGGCAAAAAGGTGATAATCGAAAGCAACGAAGATTGCATGGTTTTACCGCTCTCTTTGATTTAGCCCAGCGCAAAGACAAAATAGAGGGTCACTACCACAACACCGATGAGAATACTCAGCGCATAGGTGGGAACCGAGCCGTTCTGCAACTGGCGCGCCCGTTCGCCCAGCGCGAGGCTGAGGCCGCCGACGCCGTTGACCAGCCCGTCGATGGTGGCCTTGTCCACTGCCGATGCAAACCAGCTTGAAAGCGACCGCAACGGATTGACGATGGTGGCCAGATAGAGTTCATCCACATACCACTTGTGCTCGACCCACGACTCGAATATCTTGAGCGGCGCGGCCAGATTTTGGGGCCAGCGTTCATTGGCAATGTAGCGCGCATAGGCCATCAGCACGCCAAAGATGGCAATGATCACGCTTAAGGTGATCGCGATCAACTCGACAGTCAGGCTCAGGCTGTGGCGCCCAATCGCCGGCCTCAGAAAGTATTCGAAGGTGTGAATCACTGGCAGGTTGATCACCCCGGCCACAATCGCGAGCACCGCCAAGATCCAGAGTGGAATGGTCATGGCGGGTGGGCTCTCGTGGGCGTGGTCATACAGATGCTGGTCACGCGGCTTGCCGAAGAAAGGGACAAAGAGCATGCGCGCGCTGTAGAACGCAGTCAACAACGCCGTGAAGAGACCAATGGCGTAGAGCGCCGGGTTGTGCGCCAGCGCACCAGCCAGGATCGCATCTTTGGAGAAGAAGCCGGAAAGCAGGGGAAGACCGGCCAGCGCAGCCGCGCCGATCAAGAAGGTGCGAAAGGTGGCCGGCATCTTGTCGCGCAGCCCGCCCATCCGGCGAATATCCAATACATCTTCGGTGGCGTGCATGACACTGCCCGCGGCCAAAAAGAGCAGCGCTTTGAAGAAGGCATGGGTAACCAGGTGAAAGATGGCCGCGCCATAGGCGCCCACACCTACGGCCAGCATCATATAGCCCAACTGTGAGACTGTGGAGTAGGCGAGGATTTTTTTGAGATCGGTCTGCACCAGCGCAATCGAGGCGGCGAGCAACGCCGTCAGCACACCGATCCATGCCGCCACTTCCGACGCCAAGGGGGCCATATGCCAGAGTGCGTGTGTGCGGGCAATCATGTAGATGCCGGCGGTGACCATGGTGGCGGCGTGGATCAGCGCCGAGACCGGTGTTGGGCCGGCCATGGCGTCGGGCAACCAGACATAGAGGGGGATTTGGGCGCTTTTGCCCGCTGCCCCCAGCAGAAGCATCAGGCAGATGAAATTGACGACGCCGGCCGTCAATGCGCCATGTTCGACCTGCTCAAAGACTTCAAGAAAAGTGAGCGAACCAACGGCTGTCCACAGAGCGATCATGGCGACGAGCATACCGAAATCACCGACGCGGTTGACGAGAAAGGCCTTTTTGCCGGCGTCGGCATAGGAACCATACATCTCATCTTCTCGATCAAACCAGAAGCCGATGAGCAAAAACGACGCCAGCCCGACGCCTTCCCAGCCCACAAACATGCCCACAAAATTGTCGCTCAACACAAGGATGAGCATGGCAAAAATGAAGAAGTTGAGATAGACAAAAAAGCGCTGAAAGCGCGCATCGTGCGACATATAGCTGGTGGCGTAAATGTGGATCAGCGCACCGACGCCGGTCACCACCAATGTCATGGTGATGCTTAACGGGTCTAGCAAGAGCGACGCCCCAACCGAAAAGTCCCCGATGGTGATCCATTCCCACAGGTGCTTGGTGACGATTCGCTGCTCGGCCGGCAACCCCAGCAGGCTAAAGAAGATCCCCACGGCCACCAAAAAGGCCGCAATCACGGCGCCGGAGGCAACCCAACCGATCACTTTGCGGCTGAACAGATGCCCCACCAACAGGTTGATGAGCGCCCCCGCCGCCGGCAAGGCGAACAAGAGCCAGGCAAGGTCGAACATGGATAAGTCCTTTGTTGGGATACAGGATCCAGGACCCGGGATATGGCGCAGACCTGCGAATGGGCCTACCCTTTATCCCGACGCCCCAACTACCATTTCAGCAAATTGATCTCGTCAATATTGGTCGTTTTGGAGTGGCGATGATGCGCAATGACAATAGCCAGCCCTACGGCCACTTCAGCTGCGGCCACGGCCATAATCATAAAGACAAAGATCTGGCCGTTGAGGTTTCCCCACTGACGGCTCAAGGCAATCAATGTGAGGTTGACGCTGTTGAGCATCATCTCCACGCACATGAGAATAATTAGCGCGCTGCGTCGGGTCAAGACTCCGGCAGCGCCAATGACAAAGATCAGCGCCGCGAGGATCAGATAATAGCTGGTCGGAACCATAAGATCTCCGTGTGATGTTGTGGCGCTCATCGGAAAAAGCGCTGAAATCCTGCCTCGGCTTCGGTGAAGGAGCGTACAAGCGATCTGTGCAGTGGGCCGGTGTCGGCTGCCAGCTTATGCCGCATCTTTAGGGTGACGAGCGAGCAAGAGCGCACCCAACAGCGCCACCAACAGCAAGACCGCGGCCAATTCAACCGGCAAGATGTACTCGGTAAAGAGCAGATACCCGACCACCCCAGGCGCGCCGCCCTGCACAGCCGACGCATCGGCGTCAACCCCCAGAAAGCTGTTGGTCATACTATAAGCGATCCCGCCCAGCAGGATCAGCCCCAGCGCAATGCCAGCGTAGGGCGTCCAATTACGGTGATCCGCCTGCATCTCGATCTTCTCGCTGCCGATCAGCATGATTACAAACAGGATCAAGATGACGATGCCCCCGGCATAAATGATGATCTGTGTCGCCGCCAGAAACTGCGCTTCGAGCGTCACATAAAGGACCGCCAGCATGGAAAAGTGAGCCAGCAAAAAGAGCGCGCTATGCACCGGCTGTCGGCTGGTGACCACGCCCACCGCCGCCGCCAGGCTGATCGCGCCGATGAGTATAAAGAAAAGGAGCGGTAAGGTCATGCCTTTATTCCTTCGTCATGGATGAACAATAGGGATGAGCCGTGAAAAGTGAGCGTGTGAGATAGCTCACCTGTCACGCACCCCGCTTACTCAGGCCGGATCACGATGTTGGGTTCACCGGGGTTAAGCAATTCCTGTTTGGTCAGGATAAAGTCACGGCGTTCGTAGTTGGCCATGGCAAAGTCATGGCCCAGCACGATTGCCTCCACGGGGCAGGCTTCTTCGCAGTCGCCGCAGAAGACACAGCGCAACAGGTTGACCTCATAGATGCTCGCATAGCGTTCCCCCGGTGACGTGGGGTTGGCCGGATCATTCTCGGCGGCTTCTACGTAGATGGCGCCGGTGGGGCAGGCCGCTTCGCAGAGCATGCAGCCAATACAGCGCTCCATGCCATTCTCATAACGGCGCAGCTCGTGCTTGCCCCGAAAACGGGGATAGAGTGGCACCGCCTCCGTCGGGTACTCGACCGTCACCGGCCTCCTGCGCAAGTGGCCAAGTGTAACCCCCATTGCCTTGCCAATGTCAATCGCGCCTTTGAGAAAATTGTTGAAACCCATTGTCTCTTCAACCTCGGTTCGTGATGTTTTACCCGGTGCGCACAAGGCGCCGCATATCGTGCTTCAAACGCGCCAGCCAACCGAATGTTTGCCCATGCTGCGGGCGCCCATTCTGGCGCCATCCATTTTGGCGCAACTGGTGGGGTCGTATTGAATGATCCCCGTTTTGCCGCTCAATATGCGCCGTGCGCCGTGAAATGGCCCCCAGGCCGCATCCATTCGGCCAGAGTGGCGGCTCCAACAACAGATGGTGGTAGTCACTTGGGTGCAGCGCCAGCCATTCTAACACGGCGCGCCGTACGCCGCCCTCAAATTCAGGCGACAGATTGGCCAGCAACTCGGTCACATCGTGTAACAACAAAATGCCATGTTCACCGAGCCAGCCGCCGGGCCGCAGAATCAATGCCAACTCATCCTTTGTTCCGGCATAACTGTGCGACGAGTCCAGATAGACCAGGTCAAACGGCCCGGACGCCCGCAACACAGAATCAACCTGTTCGTCAACCGAGCGGCCATCTACAAACTGGATTGCCGGCTCAACGCCGGCTTTGACCGCCCACTGGCGCGCCGCTTCATGGGCAAGCTCATCCGGCTCCACCGTCACCAATGTGCCCGGGCGGGCATTGCGCATGAGGATGTCGGCAAAATAGATAGCCGAGAAGCCAATATGCGTGCCCAGTTGCAACATGCGCTCCGGCTGAATGATCCGCAAGAGCGAACCCAATAACCCAAGCGCCGACGGGTCGGTTACCCCAGGAAACCACGGGTGATCAATGATTTCTGTCAAGACTGCCCGCACTTGTGCCGAGCAGTGCCCCAAATAGTGACTGTCTTCCCGAAATGCGGCCCGCACTTCGGTCATCTTCTCTTCTGATAGCACGTTGTTCTCCCAGCGATCAGCCGCGCGGTGAGGCCACCGATTCCTGGCTCACTGCTGGGCGGACCGCATTGTCCGATATTCCGATAGTGATACTGCGCTTGCTTTGAAAACCGGACGTTGCGAAGATGTTTACTCCCTCGAGTAACGCCGGTCTTCAAACAGAGCTCAGTATAGATTTAGCACTGCCGAGGTGAAGGGCCGCTCCCCCGGCAGCGGATCATGTTATTTGAAAAAGAGCACCAAAAGCGCTGTAATCATCATATAAACCAACGAACCAGGCAGCAGATACTTCCAGCAGAATCGCATCAACTGGTCATAACGGGGGCGACCGACGCTGGCCCGCACCCAGACAAAACAAAAGAGCAACACCACCACCTTGGCGGCCAGCACAAAGGGCCCCAGAAATGGGATGGCGTCGGTGAGGCCGAAAAATTTCCAGCCGCCAAAGAAGAGCGTTACCATGATCGTGCTGGTGGTGATCATGTTCATGTATTCGGTGATCATGAAGAGCGAAAACTTCATACCACCATACTCGGTCTGATACCCGGCCACCAGTTCGTTTTCGGTCTCAGGCAGGTCAAACGGGCTGCGATTGGTCTCGGCCAAAATGCAGATAAAAAAGAAGGGGAACATGAGCCAGAGCCATAGCCATTCCCACCAGGCGCGTGGCGTCTCCACCAGTTGCACCAGGCTAAAGCCGCCTGCCAACATGAGCACGCTGACCAAAAAGATGCCCATGGGCAACTCATACGAGATCATCTGCGCCGACGAACGGAGCGCGCCCAGCAACGAATAGTTGTTGTTGCTGCTCCACCCCGCCAAGATGAGGCCATAACTCTCGACACCGGCAATCGCCAAAATCCAGAGAAAGCCAATGTTGACATCGGCAATCACCGGCGTCCCTTTGCCGATGGGGATGACGGCCCAGATCAGGAGCGCAGGCACAACGGCCAACATGGGCGCCAATAGGTAGATCGCCCGGTCCACATGGTTCGGGATCACCTCTTCTTTGAAGAAGGCTTTGATCGCATCGGCGGCCGGTTGCAAGAGGCCAAACGGCCCGGCCCGGTTGGGGCCATAACGCACCTGAAAGCGACCGATCAACTTGCGCTCAAACCAGGTCAGATAGGCCGCGCCGGTCAAGACCACGAAGATCAGCAACACCGTGCGGATGACCGGAAAAATGATTTGGTTTAGCCAGTCCATAATTG
>JAHDWG010000730.1 GCA_023384495.1 Caldilineaceae bacterium | reverse complement strand
CAGTGGGTTTCGACTCGCCAGGCCCTCTCGTTAGGCTGTTGTCCTCTGTCCGCTGTCTCCTGTCCCCTGATCGGGGGCTGTGCGGGCGAGGCGCGCGTGTGTGCAGTTTGTCATCCGGCCCGCAGGGCCGGCGCGATTTTTTGACAAATAGCCGGCCGTAGCCGTAGGTCACGCCTCCGGCGTGATAGGCCCGGCTACGTAAGGGAGTGCAACGCACGGGCCAAAAGCACTCTCGTATGACCAGTCAGTATCTGGCCCGTGCGCTGCACTTTGTCATACAGACTCGCCGGCCTCATCACATATGAAAACCTATCGCAACCTCTACCCACAGATCATCGCCTTTGAGAACCTCTATCTGACCTTCCGCAAGGCGCGCAAGGGCAAGCGCGACCGGCCCGAAGTGGCCAGCTTTGAGCTCGATCTGGAGGCGAATCTTTTCCAACTGCAAGAGGAACTCGCAACGCGTACGTATGCGCCCGGACCCTACCGCAACTTCTATGTGCGGGAGCGCAAGCTGCGACTAATCAGCGCCGCGCCCTTTCGCGACCGCGTGGCGCATCACGCCCTCTGCCGGGTGACAGACCCCATCTTCGAGCGACGTTTTATCCACGACACCTACGCCTGCCGCCCCGGCAAAGGGACGCACAAGGCGCTGGATCGCTGCCAACACTTTGCCCGTCGCTATGAGTATGTGCTCCAGTGTGACGTCCATCAGTTTTTCCCCGCCATCGATTTGGCTATCCTGCATCAAAAGCTGGCCCGGCTGATCGCCGATCAAGATGTGCGAAGATAAAGATGCGCGTGACGCCGTTTTGTGGCATAATCGCAATGGGGAGAACCCACCAGGTGCGGTGCGCCTACCGGAACAGGAACAATCCTAGGAACAGGAACAACAACAGTGGGTTTCGACTCGCCAGCACCTCTCCAGGTTCCAACGAGTACAAAGTCGCCAGGGCCGCTGGCCCGCGTCAGCAATGCCGGTGGTTTACGGACCGCCGGCCGCGACAACACGAGAGAGGTCCAGGGTTCTCTCCCGGCCAGCCTGAACCAAAAGGCCGGCCAAAGAAAACCGGCCCCGGCGCCTTTCAGTAGCGCCCACGCGTGACCATCGGCGCCGGGGCCAACCGACCCACGGTGAGGAGCCACCCATGGAAGCAACGCCCGACCCCAAGCAGATCGCCTCCATCCGCGCCGCCAATGTCGCCATCGGCGGCCCGCAGACCATCGTCGTCGATGGCCTGCGCATTGAGATCCCCAGCCGCGACGCGCTTTTGGCCTACGCCGCCGCCGTGCAACAGGCCCACGACCGCTGGGCCGACCGGCCCGCCCAGCCCGAACCGCCGCTCATCGAACAGGAGGGCGACCCCAGCGGTGGGCCCGATCTCTATCTCGACGTGGCGGCCAAACCGCTGCCCATGCGTGTCTCGATCTTCCGCGCCCAGCCGGGTGAGGGTGAGGCGCCTGCCGTCGAATTGCTGACCGCGGTGCAGGATGCCCATCGCACTGTGATCCTGGGCGAGCCGGGCAGCGGCAAGACCACCGCCCTGGAGCGGTTGGCCTGGGTCACCGCCGCATCCGCCGTGGCGACACCCGCCACCCCAGCGCCGGGCGCCGGGCCGCTGAGCCTGCCCGTCCTCGTGCGGCTGGCCGACTACCAGGGCGAGGCAACCCTGGTCCCGCTGCTGCGCCGTTCGTTCAATCAAAGCGCCGCACTGCGCGTAGGCGACGCCGCTACCTGGCTGCTGCTCTGCGCGCCAAACCTGCGCTTCGTTCTGCTACTCGATGGACTCAACGAGCTGCGCCGTGACACGGTCGAGGCTGGGCGC
>JAHDWG010000173.1:12513-14236 GCA_023384495.1 Caldilineaceae bacterium | reverse complement strand
GAGTTTCTCGTCAGCGCCAACCCGGGCGAGCCGCTAAAGCCACTGGCAAAAGTGGCGTCGGGGGGTGAGACGGCCCGACTGATGTTGGCGCTCAAGAGTGTGCTCACCCATGCGGACGCCACGCCGACGCTGATTTTTGATGAGATTGACCAGGGAATCGGCGGGCGGATCGGCGCCATTGTTGGTCAGAAGCTGTGGATGCTCACCGGCCAGCGTGGCGTTGAACACGCAGCCAACGGGCAACCTGTCATCAAACATCAAGTGCTCTGCATTACTCACTTGCCGCAGCTTGCCGCCTTTGGCGACCAACACTACACGGTCAACAAGGCCGTGCGGGTGTTGCACGGTGATGAGCGCACCACCACCATCGTGCAGGAGCTGGATTTCGCCACCCGCGTTGAAGAGCTGATGCAGATGCTCGGGGCCAACACCGATGCCGGTCGCCAGTCGGTGGAAGAGATGATGCGAGAAGTGGCGGCGGTGAAGCAGAATGGGCGAGTATTAGCATAAAGATGATTTGGATCTACGATCATGAACCCGCTACCTTCTAGACAACAGACGCCATTCGGGACGATTACCCTCGAACCGGCCCCGCCGGTGCCGAACAACGGCGATGGCGCTGGACAGTTGACCCGCGGCCGTCGCCCCGCATGGCTGCGTGTCAAATCCCCCGACAGCCCAAAATATCAGGAGTTGCGTGGGCTGTTCCGCGGTAAACATCTGCACACCGTCTGTGAAGAAGCCATGTGCCCCAACATCGGCGAGTGTTGGGGACGAGGGACGGCCACCTTCCTGCTCATGGGGGACACTTGCACGCGCAGTTGCGGTTTCTGCAAGATCAAGACCGGCCGCCCCGGTGCGCTCGACCCCGACGAGCCGCGCCGGGTGGCCGAGAGCGTGCAGGCGATGGGGCTTCATCATGCCGTCCTCACCAGCGTCAACCGCGATGAACAGGCCGACGGCGGCGCCTGGATCTTTGCCGAAAGCCTGTATTGGATCCGCCAGCTTGTTCCCGACTGCACGGTTGAGGTGCTCATCCCCGACTTCAAGGGCGACTGGACTGCGCTACAAACCGTGATGGACGCCAAGCCCGAAATCCTCAACCACAATACTGAGACCGTACCGCGCTTGTACAAAACGGTGCGCCCGCAGGCCAAATATCTGCGCAGCATGGAACTGCTCAAACGAGCCAAAGAGATGGACCCGCTGGCCTTGACCAAGTCCGGCATCATGCTGGGGCTGGGCGAAACGTGGGATGAAATTTTGCAGGTGATGGATGACATGCGCGCCCATCATGTCGACATCATCACGCTGGGGCAGTATCTTCAACCGAGCCGCTTCCACTTGCCCATCGAACGCTATGTCCACCCGGACGAGTTTGCGCAACTGAAAGAAGAGGGCGAGCAACGGGGGTTCAAGTGGGTGGAGAGTGGCCCGCTCGTGCGCAGCAGTTACCACGCCGACGGCCAGGCGCACCTCAGTACACGGGTTGACGTTGCCAGACCTTGATGAGGCTTAGCCTGTCTAACTCGGCCCATATTCCCGATATCCCACCTGGTGCGCCTTGATCCAATCCCAATTGTATTCCACGCCCAGACCTGGGCCTTCGGGCACGGCGACGCAACCCTCGCTGTCCACTGCATAGAGGCTGTCCTCGTACCCGTTTTGGTAGATCGGCGGCCACGAGTTGGGAATGGCCGGATGCACCCAGACTACCTCATAA
>JAHDWG010000173.1:646-12503 GCA_023384495.1 Caldilineaceae bacterium | reverse complement strand
TAGTTGCTGTTGCGCGTGGCCGCCATCACATGCCGGGTGGCCGGCCCGCAGCCGTGATACTCGATGTCCAGCCCCAAACCTTCGGCGGCGTGGGCTATTTTGAGCGTGCCGGTGATGCCATCGTAGATTACGTCTCCGCGCACAAAGTCCGTCCCCTTGGCGACCATTAAATCCACGTGTGGCTCCAGGCTGCGGATGTGCTCACCCTGCAACAGGGGCGTCTTGACCAGCTCGCGCAGCTTGGCATGGCCAAACTGTGAGATGCCGCCGTCGGCATAGGGGTCTTCCCACCAGAAGTAGCCATATTCATCACAGGCGCGGCCAACTTGCAGCGCCTCGCCAAAAGTCTGATAATAGCAAAATGGATCGAGCATGAGCGCCATCTTGCCGTCGACGCGCCGGCCCACGGCGCGCACACACTCGATATGGCGTTGGAGCGGTCCACCCGGCCACGGGTGAATTTTGTAGGCTGGGTAACCGATCTCCAGACATTGCTCGGCAAAGTCTGCAAACGCTTCGGGCGTAGCGAGACCACCCTCTTCACCACCGTTCATGGTGCTCGCATAGCAGGGCAGTTTTGACCGGTAGCCGCCCAGCAACTGGTAGATGGGCGCGTCGTAATACTTGCCGGCGATGTCCCATAGGGCAATATCCACAATCCCCAACCCCACCCGCCCCAATTGCCGGCTGGCCAGTTTGAGGTCGCGATAGACCCGCTCGCGCGCCAGCGCGCTGTGGCCCAACAAGGCGTGGGTAAAAAGCCCAAGCGTCATCGCCTCCACCGGGCTAAAACCGGCAAACTCGCCCACAATGCCGAGGCCGGTGTGCATACGCAGCGCGCCAAAGCGCCGCCGATAGCGGTCACCCGGCCGATAGGTGGGGATTGCCCCACTCGGGTCAAGCCCCACATCCTGCATCCACCACTCATATTCATACAGTTCGAGCTTGGTGATGATTGGTTGCTCTTTCATGTTCCCTCTTGGCGCTGCGGATGATCAACCCCTTAAGTGGGGCTTGTAAGTCGGCTGTTCTCAGATTTTGGTTGTTGGGGACGCTGGGCGCGAGATAGCTGTATCGTAACCCCTAAAGCAAAAACGTGATGCGTCGTTGATAGACTGCGCATCACGTTTTGCTATCCACAACAGCATGACTTCGTTATCTTATAACGAATCTCCTGCTGTGAAAATAGAGCAAAACAGTGCAACACCGAGAGCACAGAGATTGCACAGAGAACACCGAGAAAAACCTTAGGGTGCTCTGTGTCTTCTCGGTGTTCTCTGTGTTCCTGCTGTACGCCGCCATTTTCATGGCATTCGGTGACCACAGATCATGACGACTGTTCTGTAGAAGAGTGCACTAGCGTGAAATGGCGGTGCATTCCTCTACTGAACAACCGAATTTCGTCTTACTGCTCGCCCGGTGCGCCAAACTCTTTGAAGATCTGAACCGACTGTTCGTAGGCTTGTTTCACGGCTTCTTCCGGCGTGGATTGGCCGTTGAGCACGGCGGCGACCATGTCCGAGTGCAGATTGTTGCTGACAATGGCGGCCATTTGGGGCGTATTGGGGCCGGGCCAGGCCAGGCCGTTGAAGGCAGAGGGGTCCACCGCCGACGGCTTCACCGCGATGCTTTGCGGCGTGTCGCTGATGATCGGCCAATCCCACATGCTTTCGTAGGCCGGGATGGCGTACGTGCGTGCGTTCTCAAAGACGGCGTTCATGGCGTCTTCGGTGAAGAAGCTCAGGATCAACTCGCGCGCAGCCTCTGGGTTCTTGCCCCCCTTGATCATCAGGAAGTTCTGGCTGCCCTGCCCGTTGAACTCCTGTATCTTCGGGCCGCCACACATGGGGTGAAAGACCGTCGGCTCTGCTATTGGGTTGTTGTCAAAATAGGCTTTAGCCAACACCGTGCCGGCATTTTGCGTGTAAGCGATCTTGCTGGCCAGATAGGCTTCATTGTTCGAGGGGTCGGTCCAACTGAGGACGCCGGGCGGGAGCATGGGTTGCCACTTGGGGTCGGTGTACGTTTCCACCAGCCAGTTGATGGCCTCGACAGCTTCTGGTGTGTCGATGGTGACGTACTGCCCCGTTTCATCAGTCCAGGTAGCGCCATGACCGATAATGGCGCGCTCAATCAGGGCGTTGCCGTCCCCCGAGCGGTTGATGGTCATACCCCAGCCCCAAAATTCATTGTCGGGGTCGGAGACTTCCAGGCAGGCTTCGCGCAGGTCATCGTACAGGCGAATTGCGTTGATGTCGATGCCCTTGGCCTCGAAGATGTCGCCGCGCGCATAGCCACCGCCGGCGCGCCCGTGGAACGGCACCGCGTAATAGCCATCCTCCACGTATGTCTGTTTGTGCATCAATGGCGCCACCGCGCCATATTGGGCGACCAACCCCTCCACAATATCGGTGACCGGCTCCACCGTGCCCAGCGCCTTCATTTGCACCACCGAAATGTTGTGCATGACGATGTCCGGCGCATCATCTGCGGCCACGGCGGCTGCAATCTTTTGCTGTTCGGCGGCGCCGGCGACAAAACCCGCCATATCGCCAAGTTCCAGCGCCCACCCCTTTTCTCTGGCAAAGCCTTCGATATTGGATCGGATGAAGGTGTTGTAGTCGGGGTGGAAGTCTTGTACGACGATCACCCAGAGCGGGTAATCACCGGCCACGGTGATGCCTGCGGGCGCTTCGCTGGGTCCGGCGGCGCCACCGTCAGGCGCCGCCGCCACACAGCCGGCCAACAGGGTGACCGTGAAGGCGCCGCCGGTCATACGCAGAAACTGACGCCGAGAAAGCTTGGGAGCTTGCATCTGGTTCCTCCTTTGACAACGCGATAAGACTGAACAGGCTACGGAAGTTCGCAGGTGATTCCAACTACGACAACAGCCAGTGAACAGAAAAATCTACGATAGCAGAGGATACAGACAAACAGACAACGAAATGACTGGCAAAACCGGGGAGAAGGAGCGAGGAATTCACCAACAACAGCGTTGTGCTGCGAAAATACAAACACTTGCCACAGAGGAGGTCATGTCTTTACACGGAACTGCCAACGACAGCGACTCTTCCGATTTGTGTTCAATTGTCAATCGTTACACTAGCGGTTGCCGCCAAGTGACATTTTTTATAGTTCAAAAAATGTCACTTGGCGCAGAGCATCAGTCTAACGGGCTGTTACAACGGAGAAATCCCATTAACGATTGACAATTGAACATTCACCATTGACAATTCCTCAGCCTTTCACCGCCCCAGCCGTCAGGCCGGCGACCATGAAGCGCTGGCCGATAATGTAGAGGACTGCCACCGGGATCGACATCAGCAATGCGGCTGCCGAAAGCTCGCCCCAGGGCAACACGTCACCCACAATCATTTGCGCCATGCCGATCGTCAAGGTGTAGAGCCGGTCTTTCGACAGGAAGATATAGGCGAAGATGAACTCTTTCCACGCCAGCGTAATGGCGAACATGCTGGCGGCCATGAGCGCCGGCATGACCAAGGGTAGGATCACCCGCCAGAAGGCCTGGAAGTGGTTGCAACCGTCGATGAGCGCCGCCTCTTCCATTTCGCGAGGGATCGACGCATAGTAACCCATCATCAGCCAGGTGACAAAGGGCAGGCCAAAGACAGGATAAGCGACCATCAGACCGGTGAGGCTGTTGGTCAGCTTGAGCGCCGTAAAGATCTGGTACATGGGGATAAACATCATGATCGGCGGCATGAGATAGGCGATCAGCACGCTGCTGCCAAACATGTTAGAACCACGCCAACGCAGGCGTGTCAGCCCGTAGCCGCCCATGGCCGCCACCAGAACCGAGATGGCGGTGCTCACCACCGACACCAGCACCGTGTTCTGATACCAAAGCGTAAAGCGGCGCGTCGGCCCAAAGAGCGTCTCAAATTGGTCAGCCGTCCACGGCGACGGCCAGAAAACCGAATCAAAGGCCACGATCTGTCGCGTACTCTTGAACGCTGTAATGAGAATCCAGTAGAATGGGATCAACTCAAACAGGATGAAGATCAGCAGAACCAGCCCGGCAAACGAACCGCTGACCCACCGCCCAATCCGGCGCGCCGAACGTTGGCTGGCGGCCGAATTACCAAAAAAGGCGCGATGAATCGCCGCCCCAACCGCCTCGAAAATTCGCTCCACCACATCATTGATGAGGAAGAAGACCGCCACCACTGCTTTGATGGCCATGCGCACCGGCCAGGTGATGACCGACATCGCTTTGGCTTGCAGGCTGCTCCGCGCTACAGCTGTGGCCTCTTCGCGTTGATTGCCGGCGGACATGTGACGGCCCAGCGCAAAGATGAAGATCAGCAGAATCGGCGCCATCGAGATGGCAATCGCCACGGCCACGCCGTAACGCGCCGCGCCAAACGCCTCAAAGGCCAGCACCGAGAAGACGCGTGTCGTGTTTACCGGCCCGCCGCCCGTCAACAAAAAGACCATGTCAAAGGTGTTGAAGGTCCAGATCGTGGAGAGCAGAGTCGCCACAATAATCACATACTGCAACCCCGGCAGCGTAATGTGCAAGAAGCACCGCCATGCACTGGCGCCGTCAATGATGGCCGCTTCGTAATACTCTTTGTCAATCGCCTTTAGCCCGGCCAACAGGTTGATGGTAAAGAAGGGGATGCCGCCCCAGATGTTGACCATAACCAGCGACGCCAGCGCCGTATTCGGGCTGCCCAGCCATGGAAAGCCTTTCTCGACCAGGCCAGTCTGGATCAAAAACTGGTTGACGCCGCCGTAGACTGGATCTAGCAGGCCTTTCCAAGCAATTGCCGCCACCACCGACGGCACAATCCACGGCAGCAGGATCGCCGCCGTGAGGATGCCGCCAAAGCGCTTCAATCGGTGCAACAAGATGGCGGCAGTTAGCCCAAAGGCAAACTTGAGCAACACCGACCAGATCGTGTACCTGGTGGTGATCCCAACCGCAGCCCAGAAGTTGCGATCCGCCCAGACATTTTCGTAATTCCGCAAGCCGACAAAAGGCCCTGTCTGCAGCGAAACGGTATTGGTAAAGCTGATATAGACCGCCCGCAATAGCGGGTAGGCGATCAGACCACCCATCAGCAAGATGGTCGGCAGGACGAAGATATAGGCCGCCGCCCAGTCACGACCAAGCAGATCGCGCAGCATGACGCGCCAGGAGCGGCTCGACGGCTTCGGGTCGATGCGCATACCGGCAAGGGTTGTTTGGCTCATGAAATCACTCCTTAGCGTGACAACGTGATGAGTGAGAGGTGAGTCGACCGACTCGTTGCCCCTCACTCATCACTCATCACAGTGCACGATCTTTGCACGATCTTAACGTCGATCCGAATAACGCTGCGACGACCATCACTAGTACTTACTACTAATGATTACTAATGCATGGACCCGACCCACAACGACTATTCGGATGGATTCTCAACGCACGCCCGCAGCGCCCATTTCTTGGAAGATGCGAATGGACGCCTCCGCAGCCTGTTGGGCTGCCTCTGCCGCAGTGGCCTGGCCCGTGATGACCGAGGCGATCATGTCGGTGCTCAAGTTCTGACTGTCAACCGCACCCATCCACGCCGTGCCTGGGCCGGGGAAGGCAATCCCATTCCAGCCAGCCGGGTCGAGCGCGCCATCCTTCTGCGCAATGCTATTGGGCACGCTGGTGATCTCGTCCCAGTCCCACATATCGGTGTAGGCGGGCAGCGCATAGGTGGTGGCGATCTGATAGACCTGCTTCATGGCGTCATCCTCAAAGAAGCTGAGGATCAGCTCGCGCGCGGCTTCGGGGTTCTTGCCGCCTTGAATCTGCAAGAAGTTCATGCTGCCGACGCCAAAGAAGCGCTCCAAGCCGGGGCCGCCCTTGGGGTAGTCCCAGATGATGTCATCGACAAAGGGCACCTGATCCACCACTGCCTTGGCATAGACGGTGCCGCCATTCTGGGTGTAGGCGATCTTGCCGCCCAAAAAGGCTTCGTTGTTGGTCGGGTCTGTCCAACTCAACACGCCGGGGGGCAACATCCGCTCCCACTGCGGATTGGTGTAGGTGTCATAGAGCCACTCCAGCGCCTGGACCGTTTCGGGTGAGTCGATGGTCACATATTGCCCCGTCTCATCCACCCAGAACGCGCCAAACGAGTGCAGGATGCGCGCCATCATCCAGTTGCCGTCGCCGCCGCGGTTTACGGTCATGCCCCAGCCCCACATCTCATTGGCCGGGTCAGAAACCTCCATACAGGCCTCGCGCAGCTCGTCATAGGTCTTCAATGCGGTGACATCGATGCCGATAGCATCCCAAATGTCCTTGCGCGCCCAGCCGCCGTCACTGCGCACATGGAAAGGCACACCATACCAACTGCCGTCGATCATCAGATCTTTCTTCTGGCGTTCGCCCGTGTCGCCGTGGGTGGCGATCAACTCGTCCATCACTTCGTCGACGGGCACAATCAGCCCAAGCTGCTCCCACTGGAACACATTGCCCGAACGTTGCAGCACATCGGGTGAGTCGTCTGCCGCAACCTGAGCGGCAATCTTCTGAATCTCCGCGCCGCCCGCCACGAAGCCGGCTACGTCCGCTACTTCCAGGGCATAGCCGTTTTCACGGGCAAAATCTTCAATATGACGGCGGACAAAGTCGTTGTAGTCCGGGTGGAAGTCCTGCGTTTGCAACACCCAGAGTGGGGTGTCGGCTGCAACAGAGATGCCGCCCGGAGCATCTCCGGAGGGCGCTGCAGACGGGCTGCCAACGGGCGCACACGCTGCCATTGCCATTACACCCAGCGCGCCGCCGCTAAGGCGCAAAAATTGCCGTCTGGACAGTCCTGTTTGGGTCATCGGGTTCCTCCTTGATACAAATGGCTTGATACAAATGGTTCACACGATGTAGGGGACAACAAACTCAATCGGGTTGGCTTTTCGCGGCGCGCTCGCAATGATGGGGGTGTTTTTGACACAATCACTCGCATTGACGCAGAAAAGCACAAATGGAAAGCGATCATTCCTCACCGCAGCGGCGGCGTTTGAAGAGGCGGAACGACCAAAACATCGATGATTGCATTGAGGACAAACTATGAGCGAAGACAGAATAGCAGATTTCTTGTGTCCCGTCAACCTGAGAAAATCTTGGATTTCATATGGATGCCCCCTTTGATGCTCAAAATTCCACCACCGCGCCCCCAATGTCGCCCACGATGGGCCTGGCATATTCAATGAACGCATCGGTCACCCACCATTCATCCGCGCCAATGTACCTGGCTGGTAGTCGCCGTTCTTTCCCCACCACGCTCGTCAGAGGGATACTGGCTGTTTCCCAGCCATCCGCTTGCCGCGCCAACCCGACCATGATGGCGGACTCTCCCCGGTGGGCGGCCTTTACCGCCGCACGCCCCACCTGCTCGGCCAGCGTGCGATCCGCTTCGCTCGCCAGCGCCCGGCTGGATCGCTGGATGGTGTCGGGGCGCAGATGACGGCAGCGCAACCCCAACTGGCCGCGCACCCGCGCCGCCAGATAGGGCGCCACACCCGGCGCCAGGCCCAGCAAGGTCTGGCCGCTGGGGTCGGCCTCGCTGCGGCCAAGCTTTTCGGCCACGAAGCGCCCCTGCGCATCTTTGATCCCTTCCGAGGCCACCACCAGGCAAATCCCCTTGCGCCTGTGAATCGCCTGCACTTTGGCGAGGAAACGTTCTTCGTCGAAGATCACTTCCGGCACGAGGATCAGGTCGGGCGGGTCGTCGGGGTCGTGACGGGCCAACGCCGCCGCGGCGGCCAGCCAGCCCGCATGGCGCCCCATAACCTCGATCACGGCCACATCGTCAAACGAGCGCATAGCGCGCAGGTCCAGCCCGATGTCGCAGACGGTCTGCGCTACCCAGCGCGCCGCGCTGCCATAGCCGGGCGCCACATCGACGCCGGCCAGATCGTTGTCCACCGTTTTGGGGATGCCGATGACGCGCAAGGGCTGGCCGTGGACGGCATACCCGCCCGCACGCGCGGCCTGCGCCAACTTGCTCGCCGCCGCCATTGCGCCGTTGCCGCCGATGATATAGACGGCGCCAGTCGACCGTTCTGCACAGCGCGCCAGCACGGCTGGCAGCTCCCGGTCACTCAAAAAGTGGCGGCTGCTGCCCAACGCCGCCCCTGGCTGCATGCGGAGCCGGGTCAGCATCGACGCAGACGTTTCGGTCAAGTCGACCCAGTCGCCGCTCGCGAATCCAGCCAGGCCCAGGCGCGCGCCCCAGCGGCGCTTCCACCTGACTGGCTACAATCACAGCCGCCAGTGATGCGTTGATCACCGCCGTCGGCCCGCCACATTGGAGAACAAGCGCATTCATGGGTAAGATGATGGACGATGCATAAGACGATAGACCATAGACGATGGATGATTACCATACACTCACAACAGAAATGGAGCAAACATGAGCAACTTGCAGGATCGCGTCGCGGTTGTCACCGGCGGCGCCCAGGGGATCGGCGGCGCAACGGCGCGGCGGCTGGCCGCCGATGGCGCGCGCGTGCTGATCGCAGACATCAACCCGGATGCAGCCCAGGCCAATGTGGCGCGCATCCGTGCAGCCGGCGGCGTGGCTGAGGCGATCACCGCCGACATGGCGCAACGTCCGCACATCGAAGCCATGGTCGCCAAGGCCGTCGAGCTTTGGGGGCGGCTCGATTTGCTGGTCAACAACGCCTGGGGCGGACGCGGCGGGCGTGGCAGCGCCCTGACGGTCGATGAGGCGGGCTATGATCATGGTATGAATGTGATGGTCAAGGCGCTCTGGCTGGCGACGCGCTACGCCGCGCCCCACATGGAACAGAACCGCAGTGGCAGCATCGTCAACATTGCGTCGGTGCATGGCATGCTCATGGCGCCCGAGGCGCTCACCTACGAGACGGCCAAAGGCGCCGTGATTGCCCTCACCCGGCAGATGGCGTGCGATATGGGGCCGCTGGGCATCCGCGTCAACGCCATTTGCCCTGGCCACATTGTCACCGAGAACATGCAGGCGCGCAAATGGGACCACAACCCCGGCCTCTTGCCCTTCTTTGAACAGCAATACCCTGTTCGCCGGGTGGGTAAGCCAGAGGATATTGCCAACGCCGCACGCTTTCTCTGCTCTGACGAGGCGTCATTCATTACCGGCCACACCCTGGTGGTGGACGGTGGTTTGACGATCCAACTGCAAGAAAACCTGGGGCTGCACCTGGCGCGTTTTTACCGTGATCACCCCGAGATGGACCTAGATCGGTAACCATCTAGTGCGGAACTGGCGGTGGATGCAGCTATACGCGAGGTGGGGAGATAGGCAGCGCAATCGCGAACTTACGTAACGCACAGTGGCCGCGAGCGATGTCACGCCGGAGGCGATGACCTACGTCAGGTGTGGGCAAACAAGTTCGAGATTGCCCTGGGGAGATAGGCAGCCACCCTTGACATGGTTGTGTCTGCAATGTATATTGTGATGTATACCGTGTGCGTTCGCAGCCTACCTTCCCAGGCGGGGTTATTCCTTGCGAGGCCAACTGATGGCGACAAAAGTATCCACCGGCAATCGAACAAAGCAGCGGCGAACCATGGTTCGCAAGCAGATCTACATCTATCCACAGCAGGACGAACAGATCAAGCGGTTGGCGCAGCAGCGCGCCATCAGCGAGGCTGAAGTGATCCGTGAGGCAATCGAGGAATTGCTTGTGCGCCAACCGCCGCAGTTGGCGCACAAACCACTACCACCTGACGAGGCGGCATGGCAGGCGTTGATCCAGTCTATGAAAGAACACAGCCGCCAATTTTCCGCGGGAGAGCCTCATCGCTGGCGTCGCGAAGATTATTACGATGATGAGCGCACCGCCCGTTTGATAGCATAGTTTGATAGCATAGTTTGATAGCATAGTTTGATAGCATAGTTTGATAGCATAGTTTGATAGCATAGGAAGGGTAGACTACGTTGTGGCTCTGATTCTGGTTGATACAAACGTGTTACTCTATGCCTATGATGGGCGTGAGGCTGTGAAGAATGTCCACGCAATTTGGATGCTTGACCGCCTGCGAGAGCAGGGCGCAGGTTGTTTAAGCACACAAAACCTCGCTGAGTTCATGAATAGCGCCCGCAAACTCAGCATCACGAATCAGAAAGCGCGGCAATACGTTGCCTGGTTTGTGGAAGCATGGCGCATCTTCGACCTGACACCGGCTGTCGTTCTGGAGGCTGCGCGCGGTGTGCGTGACCACGCCCTCGCCTACTACGACGCCCAGCTCTGGGCTACGGCAAAGCTCAACCAGATTCCAGTGATCTTCAGCGAAGATTTCAACAGCGGCGCCACACTGGAGGGCGTCCGCTTTGTCAACCCCTTTGCGCCCACCTTTCGGATGGACGACTGGGTGTAACAAGAGTGCAGCCCAGGGAAAGCACACATGACCGACCACTCACTTCAGATCCAATCCATTTACGCCCGGCAGGTGCTGGACAGCCGGGGAACCCCAACGGTCGAGGTGGAAGTCGCCCTGCGCGGCGGCGCCGTGGGCCGCGCCATCGTGCCGTCGGGCGCCTCCACCGGGCAGGCCGAGGCGCTTGAGCTGCGCGACGGCGACCCGCACGACTATGCCGGCAAGAGCGTTCGCCGCGCCGTCGCCAATGTGACGGCGGTGTTGGCGCCGCCGCTCATCGGCATGGACGCCACCCAACAGACACAGATCGATGAAACGATGCTTACGCTCGATGGGACGCCCAACAAGGCGCGGCTAGGCGCCAATGCGCTGTTGGGGGTCTCGCTGGCGGTGGCGCACGCGGCGGCGGCGGGCCAACAGATGCCCCTCTATCGCTACCTGGGCGGCGACAAGGCGACGCTCCTCCCCATGCCCATGGTCAACATCCTCAGCGGCGGCCTCCACGCTGGCGGCGCGGTGGATATGCAAGACTATCTCGCCATCCCCATCGGCGCGCCCGATTACGCCACCGCGCTGCACTGGCTCAGCCGAGTGCGCAAGGCCACCGGCGAATTGTTGGCGCAAGACGGCTATGAGGCGGTTCTAGTGGCCCACGAAGGGGGGTATGGCCCGCGCCTGCCAAACAACGAGGCGGGGCTGCGCTATCTAACCCAGGCCATCGAGCGCGCCGGCCTGCGCCCTGCCGAGGATGTGGCCATCGCGCTCGATGTGGCCTCTGCCCATTTCTATCGGGACGAACGCTATCATTTTGCGGTGGAAGAGCGGGCCATGAGCGCCGCTGAGCTGGTGGAGCGGCTGGCTGATTGGGTGGAGCGCTACCCCATCATCTCCATCGAGGATGGGTTGGCCGAAGAGGATTGGGTGGGGTGGCGGCGACTCACGCAGTGGCTGGGGCGCATCCAGTTGCTGGGCGATGATCTCTTCGTCACCAACCCGGCGCGTCTGCAAGCCGGCATCGACCTCGGTGTGGCGAACGCTGTGCTCATCAAGTTCAACCAGGTGGGCACACTCACAGAAACAGTGCAAACGGTGCGGCTGGCGCAGGCGCGCGGCTACAACCCGGTCATCTCGGCGCGCTCGGGGGAAACCGAGGATACGACCATCGCCGACCTGGCCGTGGCGACCCATGCCGGGCAGATCAAGGTGGGGTCGCTGCGCGGGTCGGAACGGCTGGCCAAGTATAACCGCCTGCTGCGCATCGCCGAGGAGCTGGGCGAGGAGGCGCGTTTTCCTGATCGTAAAATGTTTAATAAGGAATCGGTAATCGGTAATGAGTAATGGAGGCGCATACCTACAGGCAGGGAAATTCACAATTACCGATTACCGATTCCTTATTACAAATTACGCTTTTATCATCAGTCCTGACACTCAATGTCAATCCAATCTGAAGCGCTCGTCACAGTCTTGCAGCGTCACGGT
>JAHDWG010000173.1:0-636 GCA_023384495.1 Caldilineaceae bacterium | reverse complement strand
CGATGGCGTAGCCGAGCACCAGGAAGAATTGCATGATAAAGACGATGAGCACGATGAGGGCCGCCAGAATGGCGGCCCGGGGCACGCTGCGCGGCACGAAGAGGGCGCTATAGAAAAATTCGTAGGTCAGCTGGCCGCTGGCGAAACGATAGAGGTTGAACGGCTGGGCGGCGGTGTTTCCAACCATGTGCTCCGGGTGACGACACCCCGGCAGCGGCTGGTGGTCAAACAGTCACTGCCCAAGCTGCGCTTCGAGATGGAGTGGTACGCCGACCAGGAACGCATCTGGCGCGAGCGCGATTATCTGCAACTGGTGGATGAATGGTTCCCCGGTAATGTACCGTCCGTGCTCTTTGACGACAAAGAGGCGTACATCCTCGCCATCGCCGAAGTGACGGACGCTACGCTGTGGAAAACGATGCTCATGGCCGGCCAGTGCAACCTGACGACGGCCCGCCGCGCTGGCGAACTGTTGGGACAGATCCACAGCCGCTCCTCTGGGCGAGACGAGGTAGCTGAACAATTTCAGCGTAAGGCCAATCGCAGCGAGGATAGTTTCGAGCAACTGCGCATCGATCCCTACTGGCGCACAGTGGCTCACCGTCACCCGGACCTGGCGCCTGCCATTGAGCAGAT
>JAHDWG010000729.1 GCA_023384495.1 Caldilineaceae bacterium | reverse complement strand
CCCAAAATCCGTTGACAGGTTTCGCCCTCAACCAAATAACAGTGAGGGCGCGGGAAGGGTGAAGTTCGCGGTTCTTGCTTTCAGCGTTGCGAAAGGAATCCAAGATGGCTGAATTACCCAAACAGGCGCGCGTGGTCATCGTCGGCGCCGGGATCGTCGGCAATTCCATGGCCTATCACCTGGCGCGGCTGGGGTGGAAGGAGATCGTACTGCTCGACAAAGGGGCGCTGCCCAATCCGGGCGGCTCCACCGGCCATGCCTCCAACTTCCTTTACCCGGTCGACCACTCCAAAGAGATGACCCGCTTCACCCAGGACAGCATCAAACAATACCGGGAGATGGGCGTCTTTACCCAGTGTGGCGGGCTGGAGGTGGCGCGCACCAAAGAACGCGCCGAAGAGATCAAGCGCCGTCTCGCCTCGGCCAAAGCGTGGGGCGAAGAGGCCGAGTTGCTCTCCCCCGCCGAGGTCAGGGAACTGGCGCCCTACCTCAACGAGCAGATCATCCGCGGCGCCTTCTATTCTCCCGGCGTGGGTGTGGTGGACCCGCTGCGCGCCGGCACGATCATGCGCGAACGGGCGCAAGCGCTGGGTGCGCTCACCATCGTGCCCCGGGTCGAGGTAACCGGCGTCGAGGTGGTGAAGGGGCGCATCCGCGGTGTGCAGACGACGGCCGGTTCGATCCAGACCGAGACGCTGGTCGTAGCCTGTGGCATCTGGAGCCCGCGCATCGCCCGCATGGCCGGCGCGCAGATCCCGCTCACCCCGGCCGTCCACCAGATGATCAGCGTCGGCCCCATCCCGCTGCTGGCCGAGAAGCCGGGCGAGATTTCGTACCCCATCGTGCGCGATGTGGACTTCAACATGTACGAGCGCCAGCATGGCAGCGACATGGAGGTCGGCTCGTACGACCATCGCCCCATCCTCGTCGACCCCGACGACATCCCGCCCATTGAAAAGGCGGCCCTGTCGCCCACCGAACTGCCCTTTACGCAGGACGATTTCGAGCCGTCGCTGGAGCGGGCGCTCGAACTGATGCCCTTCCTGGGCGAGTATGGCATCCGCTACGCCATCAACGGCCTGCTCTCGCTGACGCCGGACGGCTTCCCCATCCTCGGCGAGACGCCGGAAGTGGGGGGTCTCTGGTCGGTGGCGGCCGTCTGGATCAAGGAGGCGCCCGGCATTGCCCGCTCGGTGGCCGAGTGGATGACCACCGGAGCACCCGAGATCGACCCCAGCGGCTCAGACATCGCCCGCTTTTACGACCATCACAAGACCAGGCGGCACATCCACGCCCGCACCCGCGAAAGCTATAACAAGACCTACGGCATCGTCCACCCGCGCGAGCAATATAGCTCCAACCGCAGGGTGCGGCTCAGCCCCTTCTACGAACAAGAGAGGGCGCTCGGTGCGGTCTTCTTCGAGACGGCCGGCTGGGAGCGGCCCCAATGGTACGATGCCAACGCCGGGCTGCTCGACGAATACGGCGAACGCGTCCTGCCGCGGCGGGACGAATGGGACGCCCGCTGGTGGTCGCCCATCATCAACGCCGAGCATCTTGCGCTGCGCGAACGGGTCGGGATGGTCGACCTCTCGGCCTTTGCCATCTTTGACATCACCTCACCCAAAGAGAGTCCGGCCGCGCTCGACTATATCCAGAAAATGGCCGTGGCCCAGATGGATGTACCGGTGGGGCGGGTGGTCTACACCCCGTTGTTGAACCCTGCCGGCGGCATCAAGGCCGACCTGACCATCATGCGGCTGGCAGAGCACCATTTCCGCGTGGTCACCGGCGGCGCCGACGGCATGCGCGACAAGAAGTGGTTTGCCGATCACCTGC
>JAHDWG010000172.1 GCA_023384495.1 Caldilineaceae bacterium | reverse complement strand
GGACAGGGTTGAGCTGGTGGTTGGTCTCGTGAATCAAGGAGCGGGACAATTGCCCCATCAACACCATGCGTTGAATCTCGCCGGCCTGGTTGATAAACGCCTGGCGTTCCAAAATCGCGCCCGCCGCCATCGCAGCGGCGGTTGCCGCCTCTTCAATGCTCTTGCCGGTAAACCCCACCCGCGGATGAAAGAGAAAAAGCGCATAGCGCTTCTCCAGTTGGCAGGGAACTGGCGCGCCAACACAAGAACGGAACTCCAACAGTGGGCGCAGATACCGGACATAGCCGGCCATCGCGTCTGCATCCTCGACATGGACCGCAACGCCTTCTTCCGCCACGTTGCGCACAGGGCTATAGATCAGGTTCCCCACGGCGTCATCGTTGATCGGGCCGCGGCCAACGTGGGCCACGACCTGCACCTGACGCAGTTGCGGATGCAGCGCAAAGAGCACCACCTTGCCGGCCCGCGTGGAACGGCGCAGATTGCGCAACACAGTTTGGAGCGCATGGCGCGTGGCCGACAGCGACAGCCCCGGCGCAATCTGCTCGGTGGTCGAGGGCATGGCGTCGGCAAGGCCGGGTTGCGATGTCTCAGCCTCAGCGACCTGGGCAGACGACAGGTCACGGTCGTCGAGCCAGTCGAGCACATAGGCCAGTTCGCTGGGCAGGATTGGCTTGATCATCAGCGCCACACCGCGCTGCTCGAGCGCGGCGATTTCGTCGCGGCGACTGTCGGCGGTGGCCCAGTCGGTCATGAGGATACAGCGGAGATCGGGCGCGCCCGCCAGCGCCAGCGCCACAGCCGCAATGCCGTCACCATCCGCCAGCCCCACGTCGCAGATGAGCACCTCGGGCCGCTGCACACGCACAATGGCAAGCCCCTCATCCGCCGTCTCAGCGCCGGTAACCTGCTGGCCGGCGTTACGTAGCCAGCGCACAATGGCCTCGTTCTGCGCTGGGTCATCCTCAACCAGTACAATAATGTGGCTCCGTTTGGGCGCATGGCTGACCGTTTCATCGCGCGCGCCGTCGGGCGTGGCGTCATTGTGGCTGTCTAGCTGGATTGGGTCAATTTGAGGCGCGTCGCTGTTGCTCTCGAATGCTGTACACCATCGATGCTCAAGCAGCGACCTCATTGAGACGGTGAACATCCGGTCGGCTGGGTGGATGGAGCGCACAATCACCCGCACCGGGTCACCCACCCAGAGATGTTCGTCGGGGGGGCCGGTTAACCATGCGGGCAATTCTTGGTCGGGCAAGCGCCCTACAATGCCGCCTGCCAGCTCGATATAGGTGACGCGCGCGCCATGCCCACTGACCACGCCATCCACCAGTTGCCCTACCCGATAACGGCTTTCGATGTCGCGCCACGGGTCGGATTGGGCCAGGCGCAGGCTCAGCTCGACCGGGTCGCGTTGGTCGTCCAGCACCACTGCGTGCAGAGACGTCCCAACGGGAAAGCGCTGGCGCCAGTTCTGCCGTTCGTGCTCATGCCAGGCCAGCTCGCGTTCGCGGATGATGCCCGGCTTGCCCCACGGCAACTGCACCAATAGACCGGAGGCCAATATCCGCTCGACATGGACTGCAACGGTGGGGTCGCTACTCGGCGAGATAGGCATGACGCTTTTCTTTCCGGCTTTTATGACACGGGCCGATGAAATCGTTCGCACAGAACCCAAGAAGCAACAAGTTAGTGGGTGGGGAAGACGTGCAGAGAACGGTTTGTGTTTTCAAAGCAACCACAGTCCTACCAACAAGCCGATCATAGCACAGCCTTGTGCGCGCTGTCTATCGAATTTCTATGAAAGGATCATAACCTGATGATGACAAGATTGACGGATGCTTTGCGTCAGGAATTGTAGAAAGATTGCAGCTTCGTTACCCGCCAACTGTCAAGCAGCGGTAGCCAGGGCGCGATATGCTTGAACCAGGCAATGGTGACGTGGACGTCAGTCCGGTCCGACAGGCCGGAGAAAGGAGCCGCCATGTACTTCGCCCTCGTTTTGTCACACTTGGGTTCACTCTTTTTGGGCGTGACGTTGGCCTTGGCCATCTTGTTCAACGCATCCAGCCGGCATGAGCAGCCGGGAGGCGCCGAGGCGTTCCTGATCGGGCTGTTCAGCTTTCTGGGGCTGTGCGTTGCCATGAGCTGTTACCTGGGCGCGTTGGCGTTGCCGCGGTAATGTGGCGACGCAACTGCGTGACTTGATTTTGCCAAAGAGGAGGTTCCAATGACTGTCAACATATGGGTGGGACGCGCGCCGCAAGGCTATGAGGCGCAGGCGCTACGTCAGGTGGCTGCCAGCGCGATAGAAGCCGGAGTCGATTGCCACCTGTTTGCCAATTTTTTGGTCAGTGGACGCGAGATCGACCTACTGCTGCTCAAACGCGACGGCATCTTTCTGGTGGAGCTGAAGCAGGTTGGCGGGGTAGTTCGCGGGGCCATCAACGGAGACTGGTCGGTGGGCGATGGACGGACAAGGCAAATCCTTGCCGGTGGCAGCCACGCGAACCCATATCAACAGATGCTCAGCCAATACCGGGTATTGACCGAATGGTTGGAGGCGCACAAGCAGAGCTTTCTGGAGCCATACGCCGCCAGCGTCACCCACTTTCGGCCCGACAAACGACGCCGCCATGCCCCGGCCAAGATCCGCTCGCTGCTCGCCTTTTACCCCCAACTGCCCGCTGGCAGCGCGCTTTCGCTCGACTGGAAGGTCGAAGCGGTGGGCATGGCGGAGATGACCCAGATTGTGGTGCAAGAATCGACGCCGCGCGTGTCCTTAATAGAACCAGAGATCGTCGCGTTGGCTCGCCAGCTCAACCTAAAACCATGGGCCCTACAGGCCGCTGCGCCGGCCCACAGGGTACAGACAAGATCCACGCGCGAGCGATGGCTCGATGCGAAACTGTCGCTCATCGAGCGACTGATCAGGAGGCTGGATAGCTATCGCCAACAGCTTCACGCACAACGGAGGAACGAATGCTTCACGACGGCGAGCCAGGCGCCCTGATCCTGGCCAAGCGCTCATCTGGAGGTGGTTGGTCGTTGATTTCGATTCCGTAAACCCCAATAGGAGGAGCAGCATGAATCAAACATATGAGGATCGACGTGGGCCGCAAGGCTTCAACGGTTGTCTGTTTGCCATGATCTTTTGGGGTCTGGCAATACCGGTACTTTTCTTCGTGCTCGGCTTGCTTGCCGGCGCCGCCTTTGCCGCCGGCTTGTAGACGCCACTGCCCGTACAGGTCGCCCGGCGCGGCAATCGGCCCGCTGCGCCGGGTGGCTCACTACAGACCGATACAACAAAGCGAGGGGGTGACACGGCTCAAGCCACCGTGTCACCCCCTCGCTGTTTCATGCAGTCAAAGCGCCACAGCCTAGAGCGATTATGGATGCTTCCACGTTTGGCGCAGGACGCGCAGCCAGTTCTCGTGCGCGATCTTGCGCAGCGCCGGCTCGTCAAAGCCGTGGTTGCGCAGGGCCTGCATGAGCTTGGGCAGCCCGGCGGCGTCTTTGAGGTCATGGGGCATGGTCGCGCCATCAAAGTCCGAACCCAACCCCACATGGTCGATGCCAATGCGGTCGGCAATATACACGGCGTGACGCACAATCTCGGTGAGCGAGGTCTCGGCGTCGGTGCGGCCATCGGCGCGCAAGAAGCCAATGTGGAAGTTGACGCCCACCATGCCCCCCGTCTCGCCGATGGCGTCCAATTGTTTGTCGGTCAGGTTGCGGGGCGTGGGCGAGAGCGCATGGACGCCCGAATGGGTGGCCACCAGCGGGGCCTCGCTCAGCTCGGCCACATCCCAAAAGCCGCGCTCGTTGAGGTGCGAAAGATCGACCAGAACGCCCAGTTGGTTGCACGCCTTGACCAGCGCCTGACCGGCGTCGGTCAGCCCGGGCCCTGTGTCGGGCGAGGATGGAAAGTCAAACGGCACGCCGTGGCCAAACGCGTTGGGGCGGCTCCAGACAATGCCCACCGAACGCAACCCGGTTTCATAAAAGACATGCAGGGCGTGCAGGTCTGTGTCCAGCGCCTCCACGCCCTCAAAGTGTAGGATCGCGGCCATCACTCCCTGTTGCAGGCAACCTGCTAACTCGTCCGCCGTGCGCACCACCTTGAGTTGGCCCTGCGCCGCCGCTTCAATCTCAAAGAGCTTGGCCGTCATCCCCATGGCAAAGTTGAGCGCATAGGGTTGTTCCAACGGCTCGGGCAGCGGCGTCTTGTAGCTGGTGGCGCCCCGTTTCACCCCAACATCCCCACTGACAGGGCCTTTAGCCACAGCCGGGTTGGGCGCAAAGACGGCGAAAAAACCGCCCCCCAACCCGCCGGCCTGGGCGCGCGGCAGGTCGATATGCCCCTGGTCGCTTTGGGTAAAAAAGGTGCGTCCCTTGCCCCGGTTGGGCAGATAGAGGTCGAGCAGAGTGTCATTGTGCCCGTCGAAGATGGGGGGAGTGATGGGCGGGCTGATTGCCTGTTGCGATTGGTTCACGGCGGCCATGCTTTCTTGTGGTGTGGTGGTTGGATGCTGCGCTGGCGCGTTGCAACAACGCGCCAATTAGGGTGGAATGCAGCGGTTATTTGCGGGGAATGATAATCCACAACACAATATAGGGCAACACGCCCGGCAACCCGCCGGGCAACATCAAAATGATAAAGAGAATGCGGAACCAGATCGGGTTCAGGCCAAAAAAGGCGCCCAATCCGCCACACACCCCGGCAACGATGCCATCCTGCCGTCGTAGCTCCGTCTGATTGCCTTGCATCATGATTCCGTCCCCCATACTGAATGCTGCCGCCTTGTTATGCACCAGTACGCCCGTTGCTGGCAAAAGTTTCAGCCAGACCTGGGCTTGGGCGCTTACGTGATGGCCACGATCTGCCCGTCTGTCATCTGCGCCAGATCGTCGGGCGTGAGTTGAAACACAGCATGGGGGTGACCTGCCGCGGCCCAGATTACATCATATTGCCACAGGTCTTGATCGATCATTGTGACCAGCGGTTGGCTATGCCCCAGCGGTGGCACGCCGCCAATCGCAAAACCGGTCTGCTCGCGCACAAAGTCGGCGTCGGGCCGTTGCGTCTTTTCACCCAGCAACTCGGCTAACCGCTTCTCGTTGACGCGGTTGCTGCCGCTGGCGATCACCAAGATGGCGCGGCCGCTGACCTTGCCCTGAAAGACCAACGACTTGGCGATCTGGCCCACCGAGCAGCCTACCGCGGCAGCCGCCTCGGCGGATGTGCGCGTCGAATCGGATAGCTCCAGCACGCGATGGGCAAAGCCGCGCGTCGCGAGCGCGTCTTGCACCCGCTGGGCGCTAGGTTTGAGGGGCATGGCCATCACTCACTCCATCAACATCTGTTCCAGTTCGTCGGCCACCTGGGCATACTGGGGCCCCTCGGTGCGGTTGAGGCGGATCTGGTTGGCGATCCGGCGCACCAGGCCCGGGTTGACCTCGGCCAGGTTGGTTGTCATGGCAAACCAAAGGCGGCAGAGGTCTTGGTCCTCATGGGTGGCGGCGCGCACGGCGATCTCGGCGGGCGTGGTGCCGTTGAGGCTGGGGTTGCCGGCCGTCATGCCCAGCTCGCGCCAGGCGTTGACCCAGTAGTACGAGAGCATGGGGTTGATCAGCCCGCGCATCCGGCTCCACAGCGGGTCATCTTCCTGCACCAGATAGAAGAAAGCCAGATAATAGGGCCGAGAATGCGCATAGTCACGGTGAATCTGCGATAGCTCACCGGCCTTGACTGACGCATAGGACGCCATATACCAGCGCAGATCTTCCAAGGTGGCCGTCGGCTCCTCCGTCTCCACTGCATCCCACTGGACACGACAGGCGTAGAGATAGCTGCGCGCCGAGGCTGCAAAATCTTGCGAGCGCTGGAGCATGGCGGTCTTGGCCATCGCGCGTGCGCGTTCGGGGGTGCGCGGCAAGTTGTCGGGCATCTGCACGTTTTGGATATCGTAGATCACCGGCGCCAACGCCGGCTCGTCGTTGAAGGGCACCGCAGCAACGCCAGGCAGAACATAGCGGCCCGGCTCTTGCTCGATGATCAGGCTGCGCTCCTTGAGGTCGGCCAACAGGCTCTCGACATAGTCGGTATGTTCGCGGTCGTTGATGAGGATGGCCGCCAGCTCCGGGGCGTCGATCTCAAGCCCAGCATTGATGACCGCATAGACAAAGCCCGACTCGGCGCGCTGGACAAAGGTGGCCTCGCTGCTGATGTCCTCGGCCAGCCAGACGGGCACATGCACGGAAGCCACCTCACCGTGATAGTCAAAGGCGCGCTGGCGGAAGCCCATCTGCCAGATCTGGCGCAGCATGGTTTTGCTGCGGATAAGCCCTTGCGTCTCATAGCGATTGCAGAGCGCCTCCAATAGCTCGTCGGTGGTGCGTTCGCCGGGGTTGGCGGCCAGCTCGCGATAGATGTCGCGCAGCACATCGCGGCGGGTGCTAAAGTCGATGCCCGTCATCTTGAGCCGGTTGAGAATCTGTTTGTATTGCACGCGCGCCGGCGGCCTGCCCAGCGGATAGTCGCCGGTTCCAGGGTCGCTGCTGGCGTCCAGGTCGCTAAAATGGGCAGGCGCCCAAAGCTGTAATCCATCCTGGTTGCCGTGCAACACATAGCCCTTGGGCGCCACATAGACCTGCATATCTTTGCTATAGAGCTGCAAGAGATCGCTGTTGTCTTCGAGCCAGTTTCGGAACTGGGCAAAACCAAAGTTGGTCTCGTTGAACGCCGAGTCCATAAGCAGCATGGTCTTCTTGAGCTTGGCGGCGAGGATGGGCAGTTCGCCCCGCTGGGCGTGGATGCGCAAGGCTTTGCTGAGCAGTGTGCGGGCGCCTTCGCTGTCGGGCGGCGTGGGTTCTTGCAAGTCGTCGAGGCCATGCCCTTCGCCCAGCAGCGATTCCAAATAGACGAATTCGTCACATGCTTTGGCGAGCAAGGGGTGTGTCACATCGCGCGGGCCAATGCCCAGCGTATAGCGGCCATACTCGCGCAATTTGGTGACCAGCGGGCCAAAGTCGCTATCGCCAGAGATTATGGCGAAGGTCTGGATCTGCGAGCGGGTGATGGCCGTCTCAATGGCGTCGAGCGCCATGCGGATGTCGGCGCGGTTCTTCCCGGCGCGTACGCTGTAGATCTGAATCAGGTCGATGGCGTTGTTCATCAGCTCTTCGCGATAGCGCGAAAAGCGGCTCCAATCGCCATAGCAGCGCTTGAGAACCACCGGGCCACGGCTCTGTAGATATTCCATTAAGGGGGTCAATTCAAAGTCGAGAAATTCCTGTTCTGCCCAGAGGGCAACATTTTCGAAATCAATAAAAACGGCAATTTGGTTACTCATAAGAGTCATTCAGCCTTTGAATCTTTTTGCTTTTCAAGGTGCAACCGCGATGGTTCGGTCGAGGCCACGACGCGGCCTGTTTATTGAATGCCTGCGATTATAGCACAACCGTCCGAATCAGGGTACTTTGGGCGGGGCGTAAGGAAGGGGAATTGCTAATGGGGGTGGACAACAAATCCGTACGCGCGGTTGTTTGAAAACGACAGTCTCCGCGGCAGCAAAACCGTCATTTCCAAACAAGACTCAGTTCGAGGTGGCCAGGATGGGATATTTTAACACCGAATCCCTCTGTTCATTCTACGTGTGCACCGCCGTTTCATTCTGGCGCACACGTAGAATGAACAACCAAATTTCGTATAAACATCACCGCGGGGAGCAATCAACAATCACACACGAACTACTGTTCAAGCTCCAGCAGCACATCCAATACCGGCTCAATCAGCATGAAGGCAGGTACGACAAACTCCGCGGTGGCGTTTGCCCTTACCCTCTCGCCGTAGACTCCGCCACATCCATCCCAGGGGGGTGGCGGAGATACTCCTGCCAACCCTGCTCGAATTCCTCTGCCTGTATGCCAAACAGCTCCGGCGCGAGCGTCTGCCAATGGCTGTGCCGGCCAAACGCAGCCAGCAGGTCGGGCAACCGCTCCTCGCCGTATGTGTGTACCAGATAGGCAATCAGCGACGCCGCGGCTTCGACCCGAATCGTCTGCTGCGAAGGATTGAACCAGTCCGCATCGGTGAACAATAGATCGACCATCTTGTAGGCTGAGAGCGCCTGCTCAACCCCACGCGGCGCTGGGTCTACGCCGGCGCCAGGGCAGCGCTGCAACCAATGGCGCAACCCGGCAACCATAAATGTCCATTGCCAGCGCACCGATTCATCGTCAACCGCCTCGGCGAGCGCCACATGCGTCAACGGCTCTTGGAGCACACAGATCAAGGCTGACTCTAGTGATGCGGGGGGTGCAGACATCGAGTGTGGCGAGGCGATGAGCAACTGATTGCCCGACAGCCGCCAACCAGTTGTGATCGGGTGTGGAGCCACGGCGATGCTCAGTCTGCTGGCCGCTGCGCCGAGGCCAAGCGTGCGGCGCAACTGGCGATAACGGGCGTCTATCACCGGCGCGACCTGGGTGACGGCTGGCAGATCGCGAGGGTGCGCCTCGATGCGAAAATGATCTGTGACCACCGTCAGCCGCGGCCCCCCGTCTGTTTCGCTGATTGGCGTCGGGTGGGAGTCGAGGCGGGGCGTCTCGTCGGCTATCAAGACGCTTGCCGCGGGCTGTGTCTCGGCCTCCATCCCTGTCGCCCGCCAGGTTGGATAGACGGCTCCCAGCAGGAAGCCCGCCAGCGCAACGGCTACCAGTTCGGCCAGCCGCAGCCAACGCATGGGCGATGCAGCCACAGCCGCCGGTTGGCTGCCCGCTGCGGCCTCCCCGATCAGTCCGCCGGCCACGGCGTCGTCCCACTCGCGCTCCTCGAAGACTTGCCATTCCAGTGATGCGCCCGTTTGCATTGGATGCCCCCTTTTCCCCAAGTGGTTGACGTTTGACCTCCCGGCGGTCTTATTGAAAGACGTACCGGGGCGGCCCGCAACCGTGATTCGGATCGGTTTCTGGCCCCAGCATAGCAAGCGGGCGTCTATCCTGCGTGAGCAATCGCGTTGGCCGCGCGTGTGGGTTCGCGTCTATTTTGAAAAGACGCTTGAATCCAGCCAATCCTTGTGTCATAATGGGAGAAACACTATCACCAGCCGGTTGGGCCAGTTGCAACGCTTGATGGATGAAAAAGGGCTATACCGTGAGCAGGCTGGGCGTAACCTAACCTGGCAGTGGCGTGAACCTCCGGGGCGCGACTGGTCGATCGAGTGGGAAACAGAGAATGCACGGTAAACAAGAAGTTGCCTATCGCCATGGAAGCTCCCCCATGCACTACCTGAACATGTGGCTGCTTGGCTCCCCACGGATCGATTGCGCCGGGGCGGCGCGCACGATCAGCAATGGCCGGGCGCTGGCGATACAACCCCACGAAGGGGGTATGACATCACCATGACCCAAAACCGACCGCCCATCGGCGTTGTCGGCGCGGGCGTGATCGGGCTGGCAAGCGCCGCACGCCTGCTCGAACAGGGCCACCCGGTGACTGTCTATGCCCGGGAGACGACGCCCCACACCACGTCGGACGTGGCGGGCGCATACTGGGCGCCGGGCGCGCTCTTTGGCGACGAGCGTATGCACACGTGGGCGCTGGCCGGCCTGGCCGCGCTGCGCCAGCTCGCCGGCGACCCGGCCAGCGGCGTCCGCCTCAACTGGCTCAACGAACTCACCAGCGACCCCATGGAGACGCCCGACCTTGCCCCTGCGCTGGTGGTGGAGCCGGTTGCGCCCGGGCGCTTCCCCGCGCCGTGGGCCGGCTTTCGCGTGCGTGTGCCCCAAGTAGACACACCGATCTATATGCCGTGGCTGCTGCGCCATGTGCTGAGCCTGGGTGGCCGGGTCCAGGCGCGCGCAATCGAGCGCCTCGACGAGCTTGCGGGCGCCTATCCGGTGATCGTCAACTGCACGGGGCTGGGCGCGCAGGCGCTCACCGGCGACCCCATGTTCCCCATCCGCGGCCAGGTGATCCGGGTGCGCAAGCCGCCAGCGCTCTCGCCCGAAATGGTCAGCGCCGAAAGCCCGGACGAGATCACCTACATCATCCCCCGCACTCAGGATTGCTTGCTGGGGGGGACCTATCACTATGGCGACGCCCGCACCAAGGTGGACCCGGCGATTGCCGCCGCCATTCTAGCGCGTTGTGTGGCGCTAGCGCCGGCGCTGGCCGGTGCGGCGGTTATCGAGCACCGGGTGGGGCTGCGTCCGGGTCGCCGCACCGTGCGGCTGGCGGTGGAGCAGCGGGAGAGGGGCGCGACGGTGATTCACAACTATGGGCACGGGGCGCTGGGGCATACGCTGGCGTGGGGCTGTGCGGCTGAGGTCGCCGCGCTGGTGGCCAGCCTTTGACCGCGGCGCCGCATGGCCCCGTTCTGAAAATAGGACAAAACAGCGTAACACAGAGAGCGCAGAGATTTCACAGAGCACACCGAGAAAAACCTCTGTGTCCTCTGTGTTCCTGTTGTACGCTCCATTTTCATCGTTCGACGCCCAAGGGGCCCCCGACCCGTTTATGATGACTGCTGAGAACCGGGGTATGGTTCACACGGTTTGCACTCAGTCGATCTGAAATTGGCCGTTCTTGTAAAAGAGTTCGCCGTCCACCCAAATCTCGCTCTCGTTGCGCATGTCGCAGATAAAGTCCCAATGGATGGCGGACTGGTTTTTACTGCCCGTTTCGGGATAGCCTGCGCCCAGCGCCATGTGCATGGCGCCCCCGATCTTTTCGTCGTAGAGGATACTCTTGGTAAAGCGCTGGATCTGCTCATTTGTACCGATGGCGAATTCACCCAGGTAGCGGGCGCCGTCATCCACATCGAGTTGGCTGAGCAAATAGGCCTCGTTCTTCTGCGCCGTGGCCTCGACCACCCGCCCCTCTTTGAATGTGAGGGTGACCCCTTCGACCTCGCGCCCGTCGCGGATGGCCGGGTAGCTGAAGCGCACCCAGCCATTGGCCGACTCCTCCACCGGGCCGGTAAAGATCTCGCCGCTGGGCATGTTGCGTTTGCCGTCGCTGTTGATAAAGATGCGCCCGGCAATCGAGAGCGTGAGATCGATGTGAGGGCCTCGCACCGTCACCTGTTCTTTGCCGCGCAGCCAATCGACCAGCCGTTGCTGGCGGTCGTGGATGCGTTGCCAGCAGGCCACCGGGTCGGGCTGGTCGGCATAGGTGGCGGCGTAGACAAATTCTTCGTAGTCGCGCAGGCTCATGTCGGCCTCTTGGGCATAGGCCGGGCAGGGGAAGAGCGTGCCCACCCAGCGGTGCGTCCCCTCGGCGCTGCGCCGCATGTAGGTCTGGCGGATCGTGCGCTGCGCCCGTTGCTGTAGCTGCTGCTTGTGCGGATCCATGCCGGTGAGGCTGCGCGTGTTGTGTGCGCCAAGGATGGCGATGCGCACATCTACCTGTTCGGCCATGAGCATCTCGGTGGGGGCGAGCCAGCCCAACTGTTCGGCGCTCGCCTCGCGCAGAAAGGCCTCTTCCAGCCCCTCGCTCTGCAGCGAGACAGTCGGGTTGCCGCCGGCGCGGGTCACGGCGCGCACCACCTCTTCGACCAGGGGCAGCGCCACCACATGCCCGCGAACCAGCACCCAATCGCCGGGCTGGACATCGGTGCAATAGTGGACGAGCGTGTTGGCAAGTTTTTGAGCGCGTGGATCGATCATCAACAACCTCCTCTCCAAATCGTAGGTGTGCTTTCCATCGCGCACATGCCTTGCTTGAGGCAGAGACCGGCGGTATGGAAACCGCTGCTACGGGCTTTGGCAATCGGACAGATTGCCGGTATTATAACGCATCACTGCGGCAGCATGAAGAACAGGCCTCACTACCGCCGAAGTAAACGAATGAGGTAAGTACACGTATGAGCTTTGTTATACCCGAGTGGGTGAAAGACGCCGTCTTTTACCAGATTTTTCCCGACCGATTTGCCCGCAGCCCACGCACCGTACACCGGCGTGGGCTTCAATTTAGACCGTGGGGATCACCGCCTGAAGAGCAAGGTTATCAGGGTGGCGACCTCCATGGCATTGTCGACCGCCTCGACTATTTGTGCGAACTCGGCATCACCGCGCTCTATCTCAACCCGGTTTTTGCCTCGGCCTCCAACCACGGCTATCACACCTATGACTATCTGAAGGTGGACCCGTTGCTGGGGGGCGATGCGGCGTTGCGCGAATTGCTCGACGAGGCGCACCGCCGCGACATGCGGGTGGTGATCGACGGCGTCTTTAACCATACAGGGCGCGGCTTCTGGGCCTTTCACCACATCCTCGAAAACGGGGGCGATTCGCCCTACATCGATTGGTTTTTGGTGCGCGACTGGCCGCTGCGCCCGTACGACAACCCAGATAACTTGCCTATCAACTATGACGCTTGGTGGGGGATGGCGGCGCTGCCCAAGCTCAACATCCGCAACCCCGGCGTGCGCGACTATCTCTTCGAAGTAGCTAAATATTGGATCGACTTTGGTGCTGACGGTTGGCGACTCGACGTGCCCGAAGAGATCGACGACGCCGAATTCTGGCAAGCGTTTCGACGCGTGGTCAAGCAGGCCAACCCTGATGCGTATATCGTCGGTGAAATCTGGCAGCCCGCCCAAGAATGGCTCCAAGGTGACCGCTTCGACGCCGTGATGAACTACCTCTTTAGCCGGGCGGCGCTGGGCTTTTTTGGCGCCGACACCATCCGGCTCGACTACAAGCCCGGCGGCTACCCAGTAGTCCCACTCAACGCGTCTACTTTCGCCAAAACGGTGGAAGAGATGCTCGCGCTTTACCCGTGGCCGGTGACGCAGGCGCAACTCAACCTGATTAACAGCCATGACACTGCCCGCACCCTTTGGATGGCCAACGAGGATGAAACGGCGCTGCGTCTCTGTCTCTTGTTCCAGATGAGCATGCCCGGTGCGCCATGCATCTATTATGGGGACGAAATCGGGCTTACCGGCGGACATGATCCGGGTAGTCGGGGCGCCTTCCTCTGGGACGACCGGTCGTGCTGGAATCACGAGCTGCATGATGTGTATCGCCGCGCCATCCATCTGCGCCACCGCTACCCGGCGCTGCGCCGCGGCGATTTCCGCACACTCCATGCCGGGCAACCGGTCTACGCATTTCGCCGAGACTGGCGGGGCGAAAGCGCAATTGTCGCCTTTAACGTGGGTCATACGCCGGCAACGCTCGACCTCCCTGTGAATGAGGGGCTGGAAGGGCGAGTCTTTACCGATGTGTGGAATGGCGGCCAACACACAGCGCAGCGCGGCGCGTTGAATGGACTGCGCATCCCGGCGCGGGCGGGCGCGGTGCTGGTCGGGTAGGGCCACGGCTTGTTTACGACCGCGGGGTTGGCGTCGTCCGGGTCGATGGCGCACGCACGGCAGTGGGCGTCCGGGTCGGCGTCCCCCGTGTGGGCGAGAGCGGCGACACCTGCGACAATGGCGAATCCTGCGCCAGCGGTGAATCCAGCGACAGGGGTGAGAGGGGCGAATCTTGGGCCAATGGGGAGACTTGCCGCAGCTCACGTTCGCCGCCGGTGGCGCGCAACTGGCCAGCAACGGGGATCAACAGACAGAAGAGCGCGACTGCAATCAACACAATACGCCGCCAGGCAAACAATCGAATCATCAAACGCGTTCCCTTTCCTGAAACCTTGCGGCTGGCGCGCCCAGCCGCAAACCGAGTCGGGATTATATCACGAAGCTTTCCGAAAGTCAGCGCCGCTGATCCGCCAAAGCCGCAAATGGGGTTTGCCGCTGCCTACGCTTCCATCTACAATATGATTTGAATGATTGGTAGTAACGACTTCAGTCGTTTCCCCTCACTTAACTCAACGACTAAAGTCGTTCCTACGAGAAACCACACCTTGCATAGGTGTATAGCCATGAAACAGCTTCATCTCATTCTCAACCCCTATGCCGGTCGTGGGCGCGGCGCGCAGATCAAAGCGCGCTTGGTGTCTGCGCTCACTGACGCCGGATTTGAAGTTGTGCTTGCCGAATCAAATGGGGTGGGCCACGCCATTGAGTTAGCGCGACAGGCGCGCGCCCACGGCCCGGCGCTCGTGGTGGCCGCGGGTGGCGACGGCGCCGTCAGCGAGGTGCTCAATGGGTTGGCCCAGGCTACGCCGGCGGGCGAACCGGTGGGGCCGATGGGCATTATCCCCATCGGTTCGGGCAATGATTTTGCCGACATGGTCGGTTGCCCGCGCGATCTGGAGGCGGCTGTGGCTGCGCTGCGGGCGGGCGTCACCCGTGCAGTGGACCTGGGTCATCTGCGCGCACAGGTCGGCGCCGCTACGATTTCGCGCTATTTCGACAACAACGTGGGTGTTGGTTTCGAAGCGCAAGTGACGCTGGAGAGCTACAAAGTGAAGTGGCTGCAAGG
>JAHDWG010000171.1 GCA_023384495.1 Caldilineaceae bacterium | reverse complement strand
ACCGCCACGGAGGATGGCTACATAGTGCGCCAGAACAGCCTGGTCAGCAGCCTGAGCGGTGAGACCAGCGCCGCGCTGGTCCAGCACGGCCAGAGCGCGCTCGGCTGGCTGCCCCAGGCGTTGGTGGCGCTGGACGACGCTGGCGGGTCGATCCACACGCTGGCCCAGCCGCTCAGCACCGAGGACGAGAACGCAATTGCCCGCACCACGGTATCACCCGATGGTGCGACGCTGACCTATACCAATCATTGGAGTGATGCCACGCTGAGCGAGACCTTTGTCAGCAAGCCGGGCAGCCTGGAACAGTCGTTGATCCTGGCGCAGGCCCCGCAGATCAACGATTGGGCGCAGCGGTTGCGGGGTTGGGTGATGGGTTCGCAGCCTGCCGCCCTGGCGTTGGAGACAGAACTCTATCTGCTCTCCGGCGAGACGTTGTGGGCCAACGGTGTGGCGCAGAGCGGGCGCTTCTCGACTGCCGGGCAAGCTGACCAGACGTTGGCGCTGCGCAATGCCGCCGGTGAGACGGTGCTCTCCTTTGCCCCCGTCTTTGCCTATGAGCAGACCAATCCCGCCGTGCGGGTGGCTGGCCATTATGAGGGCGAGTTGGTCGAACCCGGCGTGTGGCGGCTGCGCGTCGTCACGCCGTGGGCCTGGTGGACCAACCCGGCGCGCACCTACCCCGCCGTGCTCGACCCGGAGATCTACGTCGAGACGCTGCGACCGGTCACCTACACCGAGCGCGTCGCCTATAGCAATATCAACGAAGGCATCTATTTGGACGGCGAAACGGATGTTGACCGGGTCAAGATGGCCTGGGGCGCTTTCCTCGGGAAGAACGAAGACGACGAGTACTTCCCGCTGGCCGACTACGCCATCGAGACCGATGTACGCTTCAGCAAGCTGCCCGTGCTGCCGCCGGTGACTCAGATCAGCGGCGCCACGTTGGTGCTCGACGGCATGTTGCTCGGCAACAACATGCGGGTCGAGGTCGTCAACGTGGCCGGTGGCGCCGTGCTGGCCGAACGCACCCTCTCCGTGCCCCAGACCGTCGATTCCTGTTACACTCCCGGCTGTGACCGCTACGCCAGCTATAGCGAGAATGTCCATCTGGAGATCGAATTGCCCGCCGACCAGATCGTCCCGCTGATCCAAGCCTGGTATACGGGGGACAACCAGGGGCTGCGGTTACGCCCCTACGACTATCCGCCGGCTGAATTCTGCGCCACAGTTTCGACCACGCATACCGGGACGACATCGTCGCTCGAATGCGCCTTTGTCAGTCAGAGCGGGCCAAAGTTGTGGATTCACTACGCTGAGCAGACGCTGGCCGCCAATGGTATGACAGCCAACCAGCCGATCCCCAGTTACGACGAAACCTACTTTGGCCGCAGCTATCACGAATATCGCACCGGCGCGCTACCGCAAGACTGGAGCGCCGTGGCGGTGATCGGCGACGCCGAGGCCAACACGCATGTGCATACGCCGCTCAGTGTTTTGGGCAAGGAAGTCGACCGACGCGACGGCCCGCTGGCCAACCGCACGGTCAACTTTGTGGTGCTGGACAATACAAACGGCCAGTTGCCCACTCAAGTGCGCCCTCTCGTCGAAAAACGGGTGGATAACTTCAGCAATGGCCCCATCGCAGGCGCAACCTATGACCTCCAGTGGCGCACAGCTGCCGCCGGTCTGGGCGACCCGACCCCAGTCTGGACAACCTTCGACCTGTCGCTGAGCCGGGCGCATCTGGTCAACGTGTTACCCTTTGACCTGGCCGCACAACACAACCTCTATGTGCGCGTGCGGACGCCGGCCAACCACCAGATCCACGTCGAGTTGGTTGCCCCCAGCACCGGGCTGGACGACCCGCAGACCGACGACGATGACCTCTACGCCCCTTATGTCCTGGGCCGCGGCGAGAGCGCCTACCAGTCGCCACCCCCCACGACCGCTGGCGGCAACAAGGTCTATCAGCTGGAGGGGACAAGCCACAGCATGTTCGCCCAGCGCTGGGCGCTGATCGTCGCTCATGACGGCGTCAACACCTTCTGCCCCATCCAGCCCGAAGGCGCGGTGGCGGCAGGCGCGGACGGTGGCGCTGCCAGCGGCTGCCCCACGTTGCAGATCAGCGTCGAGATGCTGGCCTGCCCGCCCGGCGAATATGCGACCGATCGCTACGGTTGCCAGCCGTTGCTCTACCCGCACGAGCAGGTGGGCGGCGGTGTGATCGTGACGCCGGGTGGCGCGGCGGCAGCCGGTGCGGATGCGGCTACGGCCACCGCGCCCCGCACAGCTACGCATGATGTTAGCGGAGTGCGCATCTTTAGCGAAGGCGGCTTTGTCGGCGGCCCGTTTGGTGGCGCGCCCGACCCCGGCTTCTTTGGCGGCAACTACGCCATCTGCACCATTGGCGAAGAGGCTGGGATGCCACTGCTCGGTCTGACGAGCGACATCGTCCCCATCAATTCAGGCCAGGCGCCGGCCCAGCGGTTAATCCCCGTGCGCCAGGGCAGCGTCTGTGTGACGCCCGGCGGCGCCATCGAAGTGGTCGACCCGCCGCGGCCGGGTGGCGGCGTCTACGGCGCCATGGTCGGCCCGTCGATCCGTGAAAACAGCCGGCGACCGGTGCGTTTCTACAACAATGAAGTCCAGCTTTACCACGGGCGCATCGACCTGGGCGGTCAGTTTGGTACGCTCGACTCGGGCACGATGACGCAGGATGCCGCCAACGAATTCCGTCTGAACCCCCACAGCCAACTGATGACGCTGATGAAGCCGTGGGAAGGGTGGGCCGGTATGGGGAGCATCACCGCCTACATCGAAATCAACGAACGCTCGGCCACCGGCCAGCAAGGCGGAACGCTCACCGTGGTGGCCGATGGCAACAAGCCCGACAGCGGCATCGCCCAGGTGGCAGTCGACTCAACGTGGCGACGGCGGGCGATTTTGCCCCAGCCAGGGTTTGAACTGGACTTTGGCGGGGCTGCCCAACCGCCGGCCCTGAGCCTGTCTAGCCTGGAGTTGCGCTTCCACGCCGCAGGTATGCCCTATCTGCTGCCGGGTAGCGACAAGGTGACCGAGATTCACCTGCTCGACGCCACAGCGCACCAGCCCGAAAATATGGGTGCGGCCTACCGGCCCATCACGGCGGTGATCCGCAAGAGCGGCGTCAAGATCCGCGAGCCGTACCAGAGTACGATGGACGCCGACGACAACCTGCAAACGTGCGGGGCCACGCGCAGCTGTCTCGACGTGCGCAACGCAGACGACATTTTCAGCGCCGACTGGCAGATGCCCGATGTGGACATCGCCGACGAGATGGGGTCGCTGCTCGTCCAGCAGGCCGGGATGCTCCATCTCTACTCCAATGATCATCCCGATGCAGGCAAGCTGGCTCAGGTAAATGCCGCGGGAATGGATGCACCAGGTTTCTCGCAGAGTTTCAACTTCAAGGCCTTTTCCGTCGATGCGACGATGGAGATCGGCGCCTGTGGCGAGGGTGAGAATGCGGTCGAAAACGCCACGATCCTCCGGGCGCACGGCAAAGTATCGCCGCCGGTGATCGGCTCGGATGGCGTCACCGCGTTTGAGGCGGCCTATACGGTCTGCGAGAACAAGCTGCGCCATATCTTTATCAAGTTCAACGTCTTCCCGCCCGGCATCCCCATCGGCGGCTCCGGGCTGGTGCTCTCTCAGCTAGAAGGGACCGTGGATATCGGCCCGGCCAGCACCCGCATCGAGCTGGGTGTGGACTTCCGCACGGCGGATGGCTTTACGCTGACCGGCGGCGGGGCAACGGTCGTCATCGACACCGGCGGCTACTTTAGCATCACCGGGCGCGCCGAGCTGGTGGCTAAGTTTGACGCCGAAGGCACGCTGGCCGTCGCCTGGGACCCCATCGACGTGCTGCAAGCGGCCTCCATCGGCTATGAGGATTGGTTCGAGGGCTTTATCCGCTTCCACATGTGGGTGGGCCAGGGCTATCAGGCCAAGTATCACTGGCTGCCCGACAACAACGACATCCACTTCACCGGCACGATCGGCGCCAACCTGACCTTGAAGAAGGGACGCATCGGCGAGTTCTGGAAGATCAAACTGCCGCCGGTAGACATCGTCTTCTCGGTGGAGGTTTCGTTTGGCGAGTTCTGCACCAACGCCGGTTGCACCAAGTACGAATGGGGCGTCCAGGGCAAGATCACGGTGCTCCAGTTCACCATCGGCGTCTATGTGAGCAAGAGCGGCGTCGATTTCTTCCTGGGCAACAAGGGTCACACGCTGATCGACCAGTTCGAGAGCGTGCTGGCCGCCAGCATCAGCGCTGAGCCGCTCGGCCCCATCTCCGACATCGGCGACGGCAAAACGTTGGACCTGGGACCGGTCGAGCCGCCCTGCCCTCAAGCGGGGACGCTGGCCACCTGCACTTTCACCGTGCAACCGGATACAGGACAATTGCTCTTCTCAGTCGGCTGGAGCGATGGCACGCTGCCGACTGCGGTCCTGCACGCACCGGACGGCACCGCCATCAGCGCGCTGAGCGCGGCCATGACGGTCGACCCTACCACGGGTCCCGGTGTGACGGTCTATGAGCAGACGGTGGGCGCATCGGTGGTACAGTTTGTGCTGAATAGCGATGGCGCCTTCTACACCGTCGCCAATCCACAGGTGGGCGATTGGACGCTAACCTTGGACAACCTGCTGGGCCCGGAGGCGTACAGCGTGCTCTTTGCCGCCAACTCATTGCCCCCACAACTGGCGCTGACCACGCCGGACAACACGCCCGCCAACGCCGCGCTGGACATCCAGTGGAACGTGACGCCGGTTGACGAGCAGACCACTGTGCATCTGGCCTATGTGACCGAGGCTGCGTACCAGGCCTACCAGACCGGTATCGCGGCGGGTGCGGCGATCACCGAGGTGGGTGGGCTGCGCGCCGGTGCGCCGGTCGGCCCGCCGCTGCCGGCGGCGCAGGGCAGCTACAACTGGCAGCCAGTTGGTCTGGCCAGCGGCAGCTACTATGTGGTAGCGCGCGTCGATCATCCGGTGCATGGGTCAAGCTACGCCTTCTCGCCGGGGCCTTTCACCTATGCGGATACCACGCCGCCGGCGGCGCCGGGTGGCGCGTTGCTGCGAGCCGAGCCGGGCAGTGCTGACGGCTTGATCTTCAGTTGGGATCGGGTGGCAGACAGCGACCTGGCCGCCTATGAAGTAGTCTACAACAGCCCAGACCTGGATGCCCCCGGCGGCACACGCGAGCGGATCCTGCGCATCACCCCGACCGACCCGCGGCTGACCCATCCGTTGCGCGAGCAGACGCGGCTGGTCGGCCTGATCGAAGGGATCGAGACGAGCGTCTGTGTGCGGGCGGTGGATGCCAGCGGCAATGTAGGCCCCTGTTCGGCCACGCGCACGGGCGCGCCGCAGCGCACCGGCTTTGCGCTCTACGCCCCACCGGTTCTGACCAGTGTGGCCGCCCAGCCTGACAGGTCATTGGCCGTGCAGTGGACACCCGGCTTCGGCAGCGATGGCTTCTTGCTCCAATGGGCCTACGGCTGTGGCGGAACCTTCTACGGCCCGCCCGCCGACCAGGGCGCAACCAACCTGGATGTGGGCAATGTCAACGGGATTTCGCTGACCGGTCTGCCGCCGGGGACCTATCGGGTGCAGGTGCGCGGCTATCAACAGACGGATGGTTTGCGCAGCGTGATCGAATCGATCGGTTATGCATCGAACACCATGCGCACCGTGCTGACGGACGGGGTTGACAGCGACGGCGACGGTCTACCCGACGACTGGGCCAATCACTTTGGCGTGCAGGGCGCCGGTGAAGACCCCGACGGCGACGGCGTGCCCAACGCGCTGGAGCTGTTCCACGGCACGGACCCCACCGACCCGGACAGCGACCACGACGGCTTCTCCGACGGCGAAGAGCTCTTCGCCTGGTCGACCGACGCCTGCGACCCGACCGCTGCACCGGATCGCAACAAGGTGCTCACCATGTTGGTTTACCCGAAGGATGCTGACAGCGACCGGACCAAGAGCTTACGCTTTGAGGCCGCGCCGGGTAAGAATCCAAATGAGTCACAGAGCATTCGTGTGGCTTCACGGGGGCAGGGCCAGTTGGACTGGCAGGCCTTTGCCAGCGACAGTTGGATCAAGCTCTCGCCCACATCCGGCGCCGGGGTCAAGCCCTTCCGCTATGGCGACGTGATCAACGTGTCGGTCGATGCCAGCGGTCTGGAACCGGGGTATTACCAGGGCCATGTGCGCATCCAGAGCAACATCGGGGCGCCGGTACACAACGCGCCGCAGACGGTGCCGGTGCGCCTGTGGGTGCAGCGCAAGTACGTGGAGAACAAGACACGCATCACCGGCTATATCTTCCTGGACGAGAACGGGAACGGCGTCGAGGACCCCGGCGAGGGCGTTCGGGTTGCGGATGTCGAGGTGAGCGTGGTCAACGCGATGGGTGCGGTGATGGCGAGCCAACTTTCTAATGCCGGCACGGGTAACTTCAGTTTCTCGCAGTTACCCCAGGCCAGCTATGGGATGCTAGCGCAACACCCCGATGCAGATTTCCTGGTGACCACGCCAAACCCGCAGTCGGTGCAGATTTCGGCGCAGGGTGAACTGGTGGACGGCGTCAAGATCGGCGTGGTGCGCAAACAATCGCTGCCCGACCGCGACGGCGACGGCGTGCCCGATGCGCAGGAACTGATCGACGGCACCGATCCCAACGACCCCAACAGCTTCAAAGACAGCGATGGCGACGGCGTGCCCGACTTTATCGAGAACGGCCAGGGCACGGACCCCCGTAACCCCAACAGCTATCGAGACACCGATGGGGACGGCGCGCCAGACTACGTGGAGGGGCGAGACGGCACCGACCCCAACGACGCCCTGAGCTTTCGGGATGCCGATGGCAACGGCATTGCCGACTACTTGGAGAATATCAATATCCCTGGTGGGACGAATACCCGGCTCTTCCTGCCCCTGGTAGGGCGAGGCGACGGCCCACAGAGCAGAGCGGCGCCCTCATGGCCGGGAGAAGACAGCGAGGAGGCTGGTACAGAAAACGGGACAAACAGTCTTGTTTTCTTACCAGTGGTGATGCAGTAATGGTTGAGAAGTGAGAAAGTAAACAGACCTGCCGTTCGGCAGGTCTGTTTACTTTCTCACTTTACCACATCCAACATCACCTTGGCCACGGTGGGGGGGTGGAGCAGCATGTTGGCGTAGTTGGCATTGGCCATGGGGCAGGCGCACTCTTTGCGTTTGATGCTGCCGCGTAGGTTCTCCATGGCCTGGCTGCGCCAGAGGGGCGCGATGTCATAGTTGTGCTGGCGCAGGTTGCCCACGCTTTCGGCGCGGATGCAGCAACTCCACAGATCCCCGTTGGGTGCGATATGGGCGCTCGCCCAGCCCGCATAACAGGGGATCACCTGGTCTCGCTCGTGGAGCACCCGTTTGGCGAACTGGTAATATTGGGCGCGAAAGGCTTGGGTAAAGCGGGCAATGCCCTTTGCCGGCGTCTGGCGGGCCTGCTGGCTGAGGAAGTCGGCGATCTCGTCGTAGTCGTCGGGGCGGGGGGTGATGCCCCAGCCGACGGTGTCTAGCTCGACGCGCTCCTCGGCCACCTCGGTGATGTAGCTGTCCGGTTCGAGAAATTTGAGGCCGGCCTGGATCGCTTTGAACCGATGCACGTTGAAGCGGCTGATCACGGTATGAACGGTGAGCACCAGATTCTTGTGCTCCTCTTGCAGGGCCTTGAGCTTGGCCCACGTCTGCATCGAGAGCTTCCAGTTGCCCTCCACGCCGCGGATGTCGTCGTGCTCGTCGCCCACGCCATCGAGGCTCAGGTTGATGCCGATGCTCGACGTGGGGCACTCGCGGCACATGCGCGCCACCTGCTCGACCGTGCGTTCGGTCAACATGCCGTTGGTGGGGATGGTGATCACTTCGGGGCGGCAATGCCTGTAGGCGCTGATGACCAGGTCGGCCAGGTCGCTGCGCAGAAAGGGTTCGCCGCCGGTGAAGGTCATGTAAAAGGGCGCGCGACCCAGGCTGGCGAAGACCTTGTCCCACTCTTCCAGCGTCAGATCATCGTTGGGTTTGCGCCAGACATCGCAGGTGCGACATTTGCTGTTGCAACGAAACGAGACGCTGATCACAATGGAGAAGGGCTTGACTTTGGGCCAGCCAAAGGCGCGAAAGGCCCAATAGAGGGGTAATTTCGGGATGAGTCCGAGCATAACAAACGCTTTGCAGCCTATGTTGTATGAAAATCAACAGCAAGCAAGGAACGATAGTCGGTATATGTGATCGTGTCAGGGTGGCGATCGAGATAGGGGGCAAGCACGACATTCTCGTAGTGCAGCCAGTCGGGCGGCCATTTGCGCTCATTGGGGCCGCCAAAGTTTTGCGCCAGCGCGTCCTCATTTTCAAAGACCCACAGCACGCCATAGCGACCGCTGCGTTCTCCCCCAATCCCCTTGAGGTGGAGGGCGTGGAGCAGGCCTGGAACCTTCATCCGTGCAAGCGCCGCCGCCACGTCACGTTCGTATTGGGCGATGTCGGTCCCGGTTTTGAGCTCATGTTCGTGGATGGCGTAGATCATCAAGCCCGTTTTCTCCATTCAAGACAAAGCCTGCCTTGACGCACGCAAAGGCAGGCTCTCCAGACCATTCGGTTTGCGTGTGCGCCCCTATGCGGCAACGGTTGCCTTGCCCGCCTTGTTTGCCGGCGCTTGTTGGTCCTTGCTGCCGATGAAGAATCGCTTGACCTGGGCCAGCGTGCGCGGGATATTGGTCCAGTTCTCCTTGAACATCATCTTCTCTAACACGCGTTCGGGCCGGTAGAGGTAGAAACGGCGGTAGGCCTCGCGCCACTTCTTGATCACCAATTCGGGGTCATATTTCCCGTCATGCATAGTAAAGCGCGCCCGCTGCTCGTGGATGGCGAAATCAGTCCAGTTGTCGGCGAAAACCTGGCCCCCTTCGACGATCTGGTCGTACATCACCGTGCCGGGGAAGGGAGCGGCCAGCATAAAGTTGGCCAGTTGCGGGTCGAGTTCCAGCGCCAGCTGGATCGTCTTTTCCATGGTCTCCTCGGTGTCGCCGGGCATGCCAAAGATAAAGAAGCCCATGGTCTGCAAGCCGGCGGCCTTGGCATTGGCGAACCCTTCGCGCACCTGCTCCAGTGTTTGCCCTTTGCGGATCACATTGCGCAACATGGCTTCATCGCCATTCTCCACGCCAAAACCGACCCGTTTACAGCCGGCGGCCTTCATCAACTGGAAGAGTTCGAGGTCGGTGTGGTTGACCTTCATGCCATGCACCGTCACCCAGGGCACGGTGTGGAGGCCCTCTTCCACCAGGCGGCGGCAAAGCTCCTTGGCGCGTGGCAGCTTGAGGTTCCAGATGTCATCGGTGACGCCGATCTCAGTGGCGCCCAGCCCCTTCACCAGCCACTTCCACTCCTGCACCACGCTCTCCACCGAGCGCGCCCGCCAGGTGTCGCCGGTGACCGGTTTGGAGCAAAAGGTGCATTTGTAAGGGCAGCCGCGGCTGGTCAGGATCGTAAAGCTGCGCGCGTGCGGGTCCAGGCCGTCGGTCAACGGCTGCAAATTGGTGTAGCGGTCGATCTTGAAGAGGTCATGGGCCGGGAAGGGCAGCGCATCCAGGTCGGGGATCATGGGGCTTTCCACGCTGGAGAGCAACTCATCTCTTCGTTTGAAGTGGATGCCGGGGATGACTTCCGGCTGGCGCCCAGCTTCGAGGGTGTTGACCAGCTCCAAAAAGCTGTATTCCGCTTCGCCCTTGAAGGCGTAATCCACATACTGGTCGTGCGGCGACTGGAACGATTCGAAGGGCATGATGGTGAGGTGCGGCCCGCCGAGCACGGTGATCAACCCGCGCTGTTTGCCCAGTTGCGCCATTTCCCAGGCGTCGGAAATGAGCGGCGTGGTGGCAGTGATGCCGATGAGGTGGTAGGGCTTGCCCCGCGCCGCGGCCTGGTCGATATAGTATTCGACGCCCACATCCTCAATGGCGGCGTCGTAGATGATCACCTCGTGGCCGCCCTCGCGCAAGACCGCGGCCAGATAGCCCAACCCCAGCGGGATGTGTTTGCGTTCACTCCAAACTTTGGCTTCGGGGCTGGCAAGGATGATGCGCATAAATTGTTTCCTGTTTGTGGCCAATTCGATTAAGACGCAGCTCTGATAATGACGACTTCACCCGGTTTGATCGTTTTAAGAGCAATCAGAGCCTGGGGAACAAGCGGGTGGAGCGTCGCATAGTCGTGCCGCTTTGCTGCAAAGACGAGTAAGGCGATATTGAACAATGAGAAATTCTGCTGATACGGCAGATTCTGATCAACGGTAATCAAGACATCATAATAACCAGTTGCGGCGCGCAGCAGTTGGCCATTTTTTAGACCCTTGAGTCCGGCTTCACCAACCATCGTCACTTGATGACCGGTAAAATCGCGCCGTAAACGTCGGGTCACACATTCATCAAGCAACAGCTTCATACCCGGCGATCAATTTCTCTTTTGACGCTTCCAGTACGCGAATGGCCTGTTCGTAGGCAACGGTCGGAAATTGATCAAGAAATTCCTCAACGCTCTCCCCGGCTTCCAGACAGTCAAACAGATTTTGTATGGGAACTCGAGTCCCAGGAAACACGGGGGTTCCGCTCAGTTTTTCAGGATCGATTTCGATATTTTCCGCCTGTGAGTCGTACTGGCCAGACCCATCATCGCCCTCAGCATGAGTGGATTGCAAGCCCAATTGGGCTACCAATTCCTCGTGTGAAATATTGGGCCCCGTATGTTTTGGTCGTGAAGGTTGTTTTACGATCGCGGCGTCGACTTCTGCCAGCGTCAGGACGGGTAGGCGCAGGGCATCTCTAAAATGTTCAAGGTCGCGCTCCAACTCTTCCAGAGAATCGCCCATTGGCTCGACGGCATCTTCTGTACGACCGGTAATGGCGCCGTCCTCGTCATAGAAGACTTCTCGAATCACATATTCCCCGGTTTCTTCGCGAAAGACGCGATAGTTCCAGGTTTTCATATTTCCTTCCTTTGGCCCCGGACGAAGAGTTCGTTGCCCCGTTTTTCGCCCACCAGTACAACTGCTACGACCCGCACCTGATCATCTACGTCATAGAAGACTCGGAAGTCACCGCTACGCAATTCCCATTCAGCAGTTCGATTGGGGCGCAGCCGCTTCCGTTTCGGGGTAGCCACGGTGGGTTCAAAGGACAACTGCCGGGCCACTGCGTCCAGTATCCGAACTTGCTCATGCCGCCTGAAGTAGCTCAGATCTTTTTGCGCATCGACAGACTACTCAATTGTGTACATGCTCAATCAGATCGCGCCTTCAGCCTCCATTTGCTTGCGCAGACCCGTCTTCTCCTTCTTGGGCAGGAACGTGTTCAGGGCGATGCGGACGTTGCGCGGCAGGTTGAGCCAGAAGTCTTTGGTCTTCAACCGGCGGATAATGGGCGATGGGCGCAGATAGAACCGGCGATAGGCCTTGCGGTACATCTCCTCGACCAGTTCGGCGGTCATTTCGCCCATCTCATAGCGCGCCTGCTGCTCGAAGAAGACGTAATCTTCCCAGTCGTTGATCAAGAACCGCCCCTGGCGCTTGACGATCTCGTAGACTTTGGTGCCGGGGTAGGGCGTCATCATCGAGAAATTGGCGATCACCGGGTCGAGCTCGATGGCGAAGTCGATGGTGCGTTGCATCGATTCGCGCGTCTCGCCCGGCAGGCCGATGATAAAGAAGCCGATGGTTTCCAGATTCACTGCCTTGGCATTGGCAAAGGCCTGGCGGATCGTGTCCATGTCGATCTTCTTGTCGATGGTCTTCATGATCTCGGGGTCGCCGGTTTCGACGCCAAAGGCAGTACGTTTGAGGCCGGCCTTCTTGAGCAGCCCCAGCAGTTCTTTGCTGGCCAGATTGGCGCGAATGCCGTTGACAAAGATCCATGGTACATGGTTCAGATTGTTCTCGATGATCAAGTTCGCCATCTCTTCGAGCCGCTTGACCCGAATATTGGCGCTGTCGTCAAGAACGCCGATCTCTTGGGCGCCCAAATCTTCCACCAGGTGGCGCCACTCGGCCAGGACGCTCTCTGGGCTGCGGCTGCGCCACTTGATGGGCATGATGCTCTGGCTGCAAAAAGTGCAGCGGTAGGGGCAGCCCCGGCTGGTCATTATGCTAAAACTACGGGCGCCGTCCACATGGTCGGTGGCGGGCTGAAGATTGGTATAGCGGTCCATCTTGAAGAGATGGTAAGCCGGGAAGGGCAGGCTGTCCAGATCGGCGATGGTCGGACGGTCTGGGTGGTTGTGGATCTGGCCATCGCTGGTCTTGTAGGTGATGCCAAGGCAATCCTTGAAAACATCATTTTCGGGATGGAGGAAAGCCTCGGTGTGGAATTCGGGCTGGTCTTCCAGATAGCGTTCCAGGCGGTTGCAGATGTCGATCCAGGTATCCTCGCCCTCGCCGCGCGCCACGATGTCCACATAGGGCTTCTCGCAGCTCTCCTCGGGCAGCACGCTCACATGCGGCCCCCCCAGGACGATGGGGCAGTCATACACTTCCTTGATTGCCTTGGCCGTGCGCCAGGCTTGTTTCACCTGGGGTGTGTTGGCCGTGATCCCGACGATGTGGGGGCGAAATCGCTGCACAAAGTCGACGACCGATTCCTGCTCCACATCGCAGTCAAAGATCACCACCTCATCGCCCCGGCGTTCACTCACGGCGGCCAGATAGGCCAGGCCCAGGTGCGCTGTGGTGCGGGTGTCAATGGGCAGGCGAAAGCGTGGATTGATCAGTGCAACACGCATAGAAGATTCCTCCGAATCGGGTCTGCTATCCTTTGCTCTGTTTGAAAACCAGCGTTACTTGAAGGGCTAAGCATCTTCGCGAAGTCCGGTTTTCAAAACAACCGCAGGATAGACCGCGGATTTGGCAGATTTTGCAGATGGCGCTTGGCGCCCACGTCGTGATCGAGGCGGATGGACAAAAAGACAATTTTTCATCCCCCACATTCCAAAGTCGGCGCGCATTCTATCACGGCTTTGGCAACCAGACAAATTAGTAAAAAAGATTTCATAAAAATTAGCGGTGATAGGGCAAATTGTCTGCGACTGAAGTCTCACGAATTGGACGATAGACCATCGTCCATCGCCTTAATACATCCCCACCGACTCGTCGATCTCGTTGGCCCAGGCATCAATGCCGCCTTCCATATTGGTCACATTGGTCCAGCCTTGGTCACGGAGCCAGACCGTTACCTGGGCGCTGCGCAACCCCTTGTGACAAAAGACGATGACCTCGGTGTCTTTGTCTGCCAGTTCTTCGGGGATGGCGTCCAGTTGTTGAGCGGCGAGCAGGCTCAGCGGAAGCTCCACCACCCGCCGATCTTCGATCATTGCAAGCTGCAATTCATTGGGTTCGCGCACATCGACCCAGACAAAGTCGTCGCCTGCCTGAAGTTTTTGACTGACCGCCTGTACGCTCATTTCGGGTGCGCCAAAAGGGTTTGGCATTCTTGTTTTCCTATTGGTTGGTGCGCAAACAAAAAGCGGCGAGGTGAGGCTCCCTCCACCCCGCCTGCCCTTGGTCAAGCAGAACCGACCCACAGACTACACAGATTTTTGAAGCCGTGTAATCTGTGGATAAACAATCTAATGATGGCCGCAGCTCTCCGGCATCTCTTCGCCGGTGTGGGACTTGGCCGTGCGGAAGCTGCTGCCACAGCCGCAGGAACTCGTGGCCTGCGGGTTGTCGATGTGGAAGCCGCCGCCCATGAGGTTGTCGACATAGTCGATGCTGGCGCCGTCGACGTAAAACAGGCTGGTGCCATCCACAATCACACGCAGCCCATGCTGCTCCCAAACATTGTCATCTTCGCGCATGTTGTCATCAAAGGTCATGCCGTACTGCATTCCCCCACAGCCGCCGCCCTTGACAAAGACGCGCAGCGCATGGCTTTCCTTCATGCCCTTCTGCTCCATGATGCCGCCCAACTTTTCCGCGGCCGACGCTGTAAGTGTAATCATTGTCAACTGACTCCTTCTCTCACTGATTCACATGAAACTCACTTAGGACTTTGGTCACATGAAACGACAACGGTAAATAGCAACGGTAAATAGCAACGGTAAATAGGATGTGACAAATGGCGAGTGACAAATGGCCAATCACCGTTATCCACCAATCTGATTCATCGCACGTTTCTCCGCCACCACCCCTTGCGCCAGGCCGTGGCCCCACGGCTTGTGATAAGCGCCGTCGCGCATCAGCGTGCGAATCTCCTCAAAGCCGGCGCCGTTACGCAGCGGCGTCAGTAAATCTACCTCATCATCGCGCAAAAGGCAAAGACGTAATTTGCCA
>JAHDWG010000170.1 GCA_023384495.1 Caldilineaceae bacterium | reverse complement strand
TGGCCGAGGTCACCCGCAAGCAGGGGCGGTTCGACGACGCCGTTGCCCGGCTGGGCGCCCAATCTGAGCGCCGGCGAAAAGCTACTCATCCACTGGATCGAGCGGATCCTCTATATCTGCATGTTTCTCATGCCCATTAGCGGTTATCTGTATGTGATGACCGGCGGCTATGGCGTCCACTTTTTCAGCCGCTGGCATCTGCCCAACTTTATGGGCGAAGACGCCACCGTGGCCCTCATCGCCCAGTGGACGCACCGCCTCACGGCCTGGCTGATTGTGGCGACGCTCCTGGCGCATTGGGGGCTGGGCATCCGCCACCACCTGGTCTATCGCGACCGCTACCTCAATCGCATGTTGCCCTTCACCCACCAGCGCTAGCGCTGCCCGTTTTTCCGCATACCGCTTGCCCGCGGGTTGTGATATACTCACGCTGTGCGCACGGCTCCCAAGGTGCCTACAAAACCCATATTACCAACTCAACCCGTTACGGCGCGGACAAGATGCAAACCGCGCAGACCAGAGGATGCGAGGAACCCAACGATGAAGGTATTGATCACCTCTCCCTATATGCACCACTATGTCGGCGACTGGCAACAGGAGTTTCCCCAGGTTGAATTTGTCAGCGGCGCAACGCCCGACGAGCTGGCCCAGGCCGCCGCCAATGCGGAGGTCGCCTTTGGCGCAGTGACCAGCGATCTGTTGCGCGCCGCCCCCAATCTGCGCTGGATCCAGTCGGGCAGCGCCGGGGTGGAATGGATGCAGGCCGTCCCCGAGCTGCGCGACACCGACATTGTCGTCTGCAACACGCGCGGCGCTCACGCCACCACCATTGCCGAACACACCTTTGGTATGTTGATCCACCTGGCGCGCAACTTTGCTCAACTCTACGAAAACCAGAAACAGCATGTCTGGAACACACCGCGCACCCGCCCTTATGTGGGGCTGGTGGGGATGACCATGGGCATTGTGGGCCTGGGGCAGATCGGGCGCGCGATTGCCAAACGAGCGCACGCGTTCGAGATGGAGATCATTGCCGTAGACGCCCACCCCGTGCAGAAGCCCGACTATGTAAGCGAGTTGCGTCTGCTCGATGGGCTGGACGATCTGATGCGCCGCTCGGATGTGGTGGTGATCGCCATCCCGATTACGCCCGAGACGCGCGGGCTGATCGGCGCCGCGCAGTTGCAGCAGATGAAGCCGGGCTCGTTCCTGCTGGTGATGTCGCGCGGCGGCATTGTCGATGAGCCGACCGCGACTGCCATGTTGCGCGATGGCCGGTTGGCCGGCGCCGGATTTGACGTGGCCGCCGTCGAGCCGCTGCCCGCCGACAGCGAACTGTGGGACGCCCCCAACGTGCTCATCACCCCCCACTGCTCGCCCGCCTCGGAGCAGACGCAGGCCAATGTCCGCAATATCATCAAGGAGAATCTTCGCCGCTATCTGGCCGGCGAGCCGCTCTACAATGTGGTGGACAAAAAGTTGGGATATTGATCGCGCGATGCGTGGCGCGTCGCTGGCTTACGCGCCACGCGGGCCCCATCACCATCCCAGAAAGACAATCCATGAGCGACGCCAAACCAAAACGAAAGCTGCTCTTTACCGCACATCCCGCCTATCCGCCTGAGATCGGTGTCTGGCTCCTGGCATTGGAAGACGCGCGCCAACGAACCAAACAGGCGCTGGCGGGCATTGCGCCGGCGGCCATCGACTTTGCCGCGCCCTGCATCGATAACACCATCGGCGCCCTGCTCTATCATATCGCCGCGATCGAGGCCGACTGGCTCTATGCTGATGTGCTCGAGCAACCCTTTCCCGAAGCAATGGCGGCCCAGTTCCCCCACGATGTGCGCGACGCGGCCGGCCGCCTGACCGCCGTGGTCGGCGTGAGTTTGGATGACCATCTGGCGCGGCTCGACGCCGTGCGCGCCACGCTGATGGAGGCGTTCCACACTGTGTCCGTTGCTGACTTCCGCCGTGTGCGCCACTTTGACGCCTACGATGTCACACCCGAATGGGTGCTCCATCACCTATGCCAGCACGAGGCCGAGCACCGCGGTCAGATCAGCGAGGCGCGTCGCCTGGCGGAAGCCCGCTGAGCCATGCCTGTTACGCAGCAGGCGTCATGAACAGGTCGGGATCCCCTTGGGCGCCGAACGATGAAAATGGCAGCGCACAGCAGGAACACAGAGCACACCGAGGAGGCGCAGAGGACACAGAGGATATTGCCCATAGAACATGTCATCTCGTTTTTCTCGGTGTACTCTGTGCAGTCTCTGCGTCCTCTGTGTTACGCTGTTCTGTCGTATTTTCATATTAGTCGATAAACGGATTTCCGTACGGAAGCGAGTTGGCTTGAAACTTGACCTCTTTGGCCCACACTTCAAGGCCGACCCCTATCCCACCTATGCGCAACTGCGCGACTATGAGCCGATCTGCCGCCGCGACGCCGCCGGCGGCAAATCGATCTGGTTTGTCACCCGCTACGACGATGTGTCGGCGCTGTTGCGCGAGCCTGTCCACTTTGTCAAAGATGTGCGCAACACCATGACACCCGCCGAGCGCGCCCAACTCCCCCCCACGCCCGATCTGGTCGGCCTGCTCGGCAACCACATGCTCAACCTGGATCCACCCGACCACACCCGGCTGCGCACGCTGGTGAACAAGGCCTTCACCGGCGCGGTTGTGCAACGGATGGCCCCACGCATCCAGGCCATTGCCGACGGGCTGCTCGACCGCGTGCAGCGCCGCGGGCGCATGAACCTCATCGAAGAGTTCGCCTTCCCGCTGCCCATCACCGTCATCGCCGAGCTGTTGGGCGTCCCCGCGCGCGACCGGGCGCGCTTTCGCCACTGGTCGGATGCGTTCGTTACGCCGTCGGTCAATGTGCAGCGCGGCGCCAAGAAGGTGCTCAAGATGCGGCGCCGCATGGAGGATTTCACCGGCTATATGCGCGCCATTTTCAACGAACGGCGTCAGACCCCGCGCGACGACCTGATCACGCTCTTGCTCCAGGCCGAGGAGGCGGGCGACCGCCTGCGCGAGGATGAACTCTTTAGCATGGTCATCTTGCTGATGGTGGCCGGGCACGAGACGGTGGTCAACCTGATCGGCAACGGGGTGTTGGCGCTGCTGCATCACCCGGCGCAGATGGCGTTACTACGCGCCCGGCCCGACCTGATCGAGAGCGCCGTCGAAGAGATGGTGCGCTTTGACGGCCCGGTGGAGCGCGCCACCATGCGCTTTGCAGCCGATGACCTCATGGTGGGCAGCCATCTGTTCCACCGCGGGGATGCGGTGAGCCTGGTGTTGGCCGCGGCCGACCGCGACCCGGCGCACTTCACCGAGCCGGACCAATTTGACATTACCCGCCAGCCCAACCGCCATCTCGGTTTTGGGCAGGGCATCCACTACTGTTTGGGGGGGGCGCTGGCCCGCCTCGAAGCCAAGATTGCGCTGGCCGCGTTGCTCCAGCGGCTGCCCGGGCTGCGGCTGGCGACAGCCGCACCGCTGCGCTGGCGGGGCGTGCCCATCCTGCGTGGGCTGCAACAGCTCCCCGTGGCGTGGGAAATGAGCCGTACAATGTAGTTCTTTTCGCAATGCAATGCGGTTGGACAATCACCCCATTTTTCGCTATAATGAATCGGTTAGAACTGGTGTTCGGAACATTCATCGCGGTATGGCGTAAGCGATGTGAGGGGATACAATGCCATCACTTCAAGTTGTCAGCGAGTTTCAGCCCACGGGTGACCAGCCACAGGCCATCGAGCAACTGGCCGATGGGGTGCGCGGGGGCATGCGCCACCAGGTCTTGTTGGGCGTCACCGGGTCGGGCAAGACCTACACCATGGCCAAGCTGATTGAGGAAGTGCAGAAGCCGGCGCTGATCATCGCCCACAACAAAACGTTGGCGGCGCAACTGTACAGCGAGTTCCGCGAGTTCTTCCCCAACAACGCCGTGGAATACTTTGTCAGCTATTACGACTACTACCAGCCCGAGGCGTATATCCCGCGCACCGATACTTATATCGAAAAGGACTCGCAGATCAACGAAGAGATCGACCGGCTGCGGCTGGCGGCCACCAGCTCGCTGCTCAGCCGGCGCGACGTGGTGATCGTGGCGTCGGTCTCGTGTATCTATGGTCTGGGCAGCCCGCAAGCCTATGGGCAGGCGGTGCTCAATCTCCGCGTGGGCGACCTGGTGCGCCGCAACACCGTGTTGCGCCACCTGGTGGAGATCTACTTCGAGCGCAACGACGATGTGCTCCAGCGTGGGCGTTTTCGCGTGCGCGGGGATGTGTTGGAGGTGCAGCCGGCGGAGCGCGAGTTTGCCTACCGCATCAGCCTGTGGGGCGACGAGATCGAGCGCATCACCGAGATCGACCCGCTCACCGGTGAGGTGCTGGCCGACCACCAACAGGTGGACATCTTCCCGGCCAAGCACTTTATTACCCCGCGCGCCATGCTCGAAGAGGCGATGAGTGAGATTCGGCAGGAGATGGAGGAGCAGGTAGCGCTCTTTCAGCAGGAGGGCAAGCTGATCGAGGCCCAGCGCATCCAACAGCGCACCAACTATGATCTAGAGATGCTGCGCGAGGTGGGCACATGCGCCGGCATCGAGAATTACAGCCGCCCGCTCGCCCGCCGCCCACCTGGCAGCACGCCGTGGACGCTGCTCGACTACTTCCCGGCAGACTGGCTGCTCATCATCGATGAGAGCCACATGACCGTGCCGCAGATTCGCGGCATGTACAACGGCGACCGTTCGCGCAAAGAGGTGTTGGTCAACTTTGGCTTCCGCCTGCCCAGCGCGCTGGACAATCGCCCGCTCAAGTTTGAAGAGTTCGAGCAACATGTCAACCAGGTGGTCTATGTCAGCGCCACCCCCGGCCCGTACGAGCATGAACACGGCGAACAGGTGGTGGAGCAGGTGATCCGCCCCACCGGCCTGGTGGATCCCGAAGTCGAGGTGCGCCCAACCGAAGGCCAGATCGAAGACCTTCTCCGCGAGGTCAAGATGCGGGTGGCCAGGGGGCAACGGGTGCTTGTCACCACGCTCACCAAGCGCATGGCCGAAGACCTGACCGAATATCTGGCCGAGCTGAACATCAAGGTGCAATATCTGCACAGCGACATCCAGACGCTGGAGCGGGTGGAGATTTTGCGCGACCTGCGCATGGGCGTCTACGATGTGGTCGTCGGCATCAACTTGCTGCGCGAGGGGCTGGATCTGCCCGAGGTGTCGCTGGTGGCCGTGCTCGATGCGGACAAAGAGGGCTTCTTGCGCAGCGCGAGCGCGCTGATCCAGACGATTGGCCGCGCTGCCCGCCACATTGAGGGCAAGGCGATCCTCTATGCCGACAAGGTCACGGGCGCGATGGAAACCGCAATCGGAGAGACCAACCGCCGCCGCGAGATTCAGTTGCGCTACAACCTGGAGAACAACATCGAGCCGCGCGGCATTGTCAAGAGCATTCGCGACCTGACCGACCGGGTCAAGATCATGGCCGAGGCCAAGACCGACTACAGCACCGAGGGCGACGCGCCGCCCACCATGCGCGCGGCGGATCTGCCCAAGGATGAGCTGGCGCGGCTGGTCAAACAGATCGAGAAAGAGATGAAAGAGGCCGCCAAAGCGCTCGAATTCGAGAAGGCCGCCGCCTTGCGCGACCAACTGATGGAACTGCGCGCGCTCCAGGTGATGGAGCGCATCAGCGACTGAGCGTTCATGCGTCAAACGGGATGCGTCCAACGTCGTGGCCACGGCCACGCCTGTTGCATCCTGTTTGACGCGTTTCATGCCAACCCACCGCACACGGAGCCACCCACCCATGGACATTGCCTGGTATGCGTACCCGCTGGCGATCCTGGCCGGCATCATCGCCGGCGTCATCAACACGCTGGCGGGCAGCGGCTCGCTGGTCACCATCCCCATGCTCATCTATCTTGGGTTGCCTTCCAACGTCGCCAACGCCACCAACCGGGTGGGGGTTCTGATCCAGAATGTGGTGGGGTTGGCCACCTTCTGGCAGAGCGGCAAGATGAACATGACCGGCGGCCTGTGGCTGGTGGCGCCGACCATCCCTGGCGCATTTTTGGGCGCCTGGCTGGCTGCGCAAATGGGCAAACAGGAGATGGATATTGTCATCGCCGTGGTGATGGTGATGATGCTCTTTGTCATCCTGTTCGATGCCGAACGCTGGCTACGCGAACACTCACAAGTACGTCCAGGGCGTCCCAGCTGGTTGACCTTGATCCTTTTCTTTGCCATCGGCGTCTACGGCGCATTTATCCAGGCCGGTGTTGGCGTCTTCATTCTTGCGGCCATGGTGTTGGGCACCGGCTACAGCCTGATCCACGCCAACGCCATCAAGCTCATGATCATCCTGGTTGTGACGGCAATCGCGCTCGTCATCTTTATCAACGGCCAACTCATCGACTGGGGGCTGGGGCTGCTCATGGCCGTGGGGCAGAGCATCGGCGCATGGATGGCCGCCCGCTTCGCCACCCGCGCCAAGAATGCCAACATCTGGGTGCGCCGTCTGTTGATCACCGTCATCGTGCTGTCGGTGCTGGACCTGCTCGGCGTCTTTGACTGGGTCATGGGGCTGTGGGCGTGACCCCAATTGGCGCGCCCTCACGGCAACTCGCGCAGCGTAGGCGTCTTCCAGATGACGATCAACGCCAGCGTAAACGAAAGCAGTGCGCTCACCAGGATGGCGGCGCTCAACTCCCACCGCTCGGCCAGCCAACCGATGGCAAGGTTGCCAAAGGGCATAAAGCCAAAAAAGGTGAGCGTGTAGAGGCTGAGCACACGCCCGCGCATCTCATCGGCAAGCTGTGTCTGTAACAGCGTATTGAGCAGCGTAAAGGTCTGCATAAACCCAATCCCCAAAAAGATCGACAGGCCCAACGTCACCGGATACGAACGGTTCATGGCGAAGATAGCCAGCAAGATGGGGAAGCCCAGAATGGTCGCGATCAACCAGCGCCCACGCACGCCTTGATCCCCATAGCGCGCCACCAGCAGCGCTCCTGCTACCGCCCCAATGCCCAGCACCGCGTTCACCGCGCCAAACGCATCGGCCCCCTGTTGCAGCGCCTTGTCGACAAACGCCGGGAGCACTGTGCTGTACGAGACGCCGAACATACTAAAGATCAGCGCCAAGAGCAGCAACGCCCGCATGATCGGATCTTCGGCCACATATTGGACGCCGCCCCGCAACTGTTCCCAGGTGGAAGCGCGTTTGGGTTTTGACTCATGGGGCGGCAGTTGCATGAGCAAGAGGCCAACAATCGTGGCCGAAAAGGTGATGCCGTTAAGTAGAAAACACCAGGCCGCGCCAAACGTCACCAGCAGTAGCCCGCCAATCGCGGGGCCAATGATGCGGGCGCCGTTAAACGTCATCGAATTGATGGCGATGGCGTTGGGCAGGTCTTCACGGCCCACCATGTCCACCACAAAGGCCTGGCGCGCTGGCCCATCAAACGCATTGACCACCCCCAGCAAGGCCGCCAACATCACCACATGCCAGACCTGCACCACGCCGGCAAAGGTCAGCCCCGCCAGCGCAAAGGCCAGCGACATGGCGCCAAGCTGCGTCAGCACCATCACCTTGCGCCGCGAGACCCGGTCGAGCACCACGCCGGCCCACGGCGTAATCGCCAATGCGGGGATGGCCGAGGCGAAGCCCACAATGCCCAGCGCCTGCTCCGACCGGCTGATCTCATAGACCAGCCACCCCTGACCGATGATCTGCATCCACGACCCCATCAGCGAGATCAACTGGCCACCCACAAAGAGCTGGAAATTGCGGTGGCGCAGGGCCGAAAAGGTCTTGGGAATGCGAAATTGACGGGCGCGCAACGGCAGCACCTCCGGCGGCACATTGGGCGTGCGCGGGGGGTCAACGGTGGCCATAGATTACTTCTCCGTTTCAGGTTTGGTGATGGGTGAAAAATGCGATTGCAGGATAGTGAGCGCGTGAAGGACGGTCGCTCGCTCGGCAGCCGTCCATTGCTCGCAGTGGACGGCCAGGCTCATCTGCGCACCCTGGCGCGCCGCCTCCAGGGTGGCGCGGCCGGTGTCGGTGAGCGACAGCGTGACAAAGCGGCGGTCGGCGGCAGATTCGGCGCGCAGCACCAGCCGGCGATGGACCAGCTTGCTGACCTGGGTGGACATGGACGAGAGGGTGAGCCCCACATGGTCGGCCACTGCCGAGAGCGTTGCGCCGGGGTTGTTCTCTAGAAAGGCCAGGGAGCGTAATTGCAGGATGGAGAGGTCGCGTCCCCGTTGGCGACGCACTTCACCGCGGATCACCTGCATGACATCAGGGATGACCTCGATCAGTTTGTGCGCGCAATCACGCGCAGTAGGCTCCATAACGCCGTCTTCTCCGTTGTGGATGCGGCCCGTTCCTCAGGACGCAAAAGTGGCTGGAAACGTACGTCGGTTGAACGAAAATCCCGAGAAGTTGCCTGGTCTGTGAGGGGGCACAGTAAAATAGTTTGAAAGTCAAAGTATAATGGGGAGAGGGTGGGCTTGTCAAACAAGCGCGTGGGGCTGGTGGTAGTTACTGGCCGGCATTGCCGCTCCATGCTGGCCAGTAACTGTCACCTTAGGGGTTGGGCGCGTCGGCTTCGATAAGCCCCTGCGCCCGCAGTTCCGCCCACAGCGCAGCGGGGATGACGGCAGAGAGCGCCTGGAGATTGGCCTGCACTTCGGCGGGCGTGATCGCGCCGACCACCAACGCCGTCACCGCCGGGTGGGCGCGGGCAAATTGCAACGCGGCGACGTTCAGCCCGGTGTGATGGCGGTTACAAACGGCCTGGATCGCGACGGCCTTATGCAGGATCGGCTCGGGCGCATCGGCGTAGTTGTATTTGGCGCCTGGCTGCGGGCCGGTCGCCAGAATGCCACTATTGTAGACGCCGCCCAGAAAAATGCCGATCCCTTTTTGCTGGCAAAGCTGTAGAAAATCAAGCGAGGTTTGCTCCAGCAGGGTATAGCGCCCGGCCAACAAAAACAGATCAAAGTCGGCGTGGCGGGCAAAGTGCTCCAGTGTCTGCCATTGGTTCATGCCGGCGCCAATCGCCTTGATCACGCCCTGGCTGCGCAATTCGGCCAGCGTGGGGAAGGCGGTTTCCAGCGCCTCGTGCTGGTGGTTGTCCGGGTCGTGGATGTGGAGAATGTCCACATAGTCCATGCCCAACCGTTTCAGGCTGCCTTCCAGGCTACGCAGGACGCCATCTCGGGTGTAATCAAAGTGCAGCGAGCTTTGGTCGTCGCTCAACACCCGGCCCACCTTGGTGGAAATGACATAGCTCTCGCGCGGGTAACCGGCCAGCGCCCTGCCCACGCGCGCTTCGCTGAGTCCCCGGCCATAGAGGGGGGCGGTGTCAAAGAGGCGTACCCCGCTGTTGTACGCCGCCTGCACGGTGGCGATGGCGTCGGCCTCGCTGACCGGGTTGTAGAGGTTGGCGAGCGGCGCCGTCCCCAGCCCAAAGCTCGTGACGGGCAGTGGATTCTTGTCCCCCAGCGGTCTCCTTTCGATAGCGGTCATGCGGTCTGAAGCTCCTCAATCGTTTCGCCCATCTGTTCAAACTCATCGTCATCCAGTTCAATGTCCAGTTGTTTCCGCAACGACGGAAGCGCATCTTGCGCATGGTGCATCAGATGCTCGAGCGCGGTCACGAATTCAACAAGCGCCAACTCCCCAGCTAGGGTGTCGCCAGTGTGGGCGTGGGTACGAACGAGGATGAGCAAGTCGAGAAGATTGTCGGCCTCTTCCTCGATTTCCGTGAGATGCATACCCAACATTGCCGGTTCTTGATCCAGACCGATCTTTGCCATTGCGTCAGCCACATCAGGTCGCGTCGGTGTCATGCTATTTATCTCCCGCGCCGCTTGCGTTGGTTCAAACAGGCCTCATAGCGTTGGATCTGCACTGAGAACGCCCGAATTTCGCGTTCCCAGTGCCGAATCAATCCTACATTTGGATGGGTCTGAGCTTGCTGCCACACAATCTTCGCCCGATGCTCGTTGATTCTTTGTATCAGGCTCTCCATTCGCTCACGGACTTTACGGTTACCCATACTACGCGCTCAATTGCTGGAGGTCGATCAACCCCTGGTCGAGCAAATGGCGGAACTGGGCCAGGTCTTGGCGGATGGCCTCCTGCACGGGCGTCCACGGCATCTCGCCCAGGATCTCGCGCAGCCCGCCGTCGTCCAAATCCCACGGGAAGGGAAGCGGGTTGCCGTTTGTATGGGTGATCTGGGCGCTGGGAACTTCTTCTTTGATCAGAGCCACAAAGTCGCCCACATCGACCACATCGTTGCGCAGGTTGCAGGCCGCCGCGCCCTGATGGCCGGCCCGCGCCGCGCCGATGAACATCTTTGCCACATCATTGGCGTGTTGCAGCCCGACAGGCCCGTCAAAGCGGATGTGATAGGGCCGCCCGGCCGCTGCCGCCAACACCGCCTTGGCAATGTCGCTGGTCATGCCCTGGTCGCGGCCCACGCCGTAGACGATGTAGGGACGCAACCCCACGCTGCCGATTTGCCAATCCTGCCAGTAGATGCGCGCCGTGCCCTCGTTCGCCACCTTGTAGACGCCGTAGAGCGTGCGCGGCAGCAGCGGCACATCATCGCCCACACGGCCCTCAGGGTATTCTTCCGCCGGGCCGAGCACGGCCAGCGAACTGGCGTACGATAGCCCCTTCACCTGCCCCCAATTGTGGCGCGCCGCTTCAAAGATGTTGACCGTGCCCACCACGTTGACTTGCGCGCCCAACGACGGGTTGGCGCGGCAAAAGGGCACCTGCAACCCGGCCAAATGGACGATGTGCGTCACGCCATTCGCTTCGACGACGCTGCGCACGTCGTTGAGGCTGGTCACATCCAACTTGACAAATTTGACCTGCGCGAGTTCGGCCTCGCTCAGCACCTGGCGCGGGCGCACAGGTTCCATGGCCAGGTCGCCGGCGATCACCGTTGCGCCATCCCGCACCAGATTCCGCAATGCCCAGGCGCCGATACAGCCCATAGCGCCCGTGACGAGAAACGTTTCGTTGCTCATGGTTCACCTCGTGAGTAGTGAGGAAGGAGTAGGGAAGTCGCCCCTCCTCCCTCACTACTCTCTACTTCTCTTCCACACACGGGTTGGTCAACGCGCCGATACCCTCAATCTCCACCGTGACTTCGTCGCCGTGCTTCAAGAAGACGGGCGGCTTCATGCCCATGCCCACACCGGGTGGCGTGCCGGTGATGATCACATCGCCAGGGAGCAGGGTGAAGGCGCGGCTGAGATAGGCGATCAGGTGTGGGATTTTGAAGAGCAACTCTTTGGTGTTGGAATCTTGCATTACCTGGCCGTTGACGATGGTGCGCAGCGGTAGGTTGTGCGGGTCGGCGATCTCGTCTTTGGTCACCAGTGCCGGGCCGAGGGGGCAAAAAGTGTCGAGTGATTTGCCGCGAATCCACTGGTCACCCTTCTCGCTTTGCAGGTCGCGCGCGCTCACATCGTTACATGCCGTGTAGCCTGCGATGTAGTCGAAGGCGTTGGCCTCGGCCACCCGGTAGGCGCGCTTGCCGATGACCACCGCCAGCTCCACCTCCCAATCCACCTTGGCCGTCTCGTTCGGGTCCCATCGGATGGCGTCGCCAGGGCCGATGATCGATGTGGTGTATTTGGTAAACATGATGGGGATCGAAGGCGTCTTGGCGCCCGTTTCGCGGATGTGGTCCAGATAGTTCAGCCCAATCGCGACCACCTTCGAAGGGTCGGGGATGGGGGCCATGAGCTTGACTTCGCCCAGGGGCGCGCCTACTTCCTTGGCGGTCTTCTTGGTGGCGACCTTTTTGGCGAGCCTGAGACCCTCGTCACCCAGTTCCAGCAGGCCGCGCAAGTGATTGGGCAGTTGGCCGCCCGACGCCTCGGCCAGGTTGATCACCCGCTCATCGACCACCGCGCCCAGTTGCGCGCCAGCGCCGCGCGGTTTGTAGGTTACCAGTTTCATGCTTGCTCCATTCTGTTTGTTTTGCCAACGTTTGACTTGGTTGCTCAGTGCATCTTTAACAGCGTACTTTTGTAAGGTGAGGTGACAGTCACTTTCAGAAGTGACTGTCACCTCACTGACTGTCACCTCATAGCTACTTCACGGCGCCTGTCGCCGTCAAGATGAACGCCGCCTATGAAAAGCCGCGCGGGTCCATATCGAACGGCGTCACGTCGCTGGTCTGGACGAGCCATGCCAACAGCCGCGCTTCAAGTTCCTGTTGGGCTTGTTCATAGGCTGGGTTGCCATATTGATTGTAAAGTTCCTGGGGGTCGGCCTGCAAATCGTAGAGTTCGCAGATCCCCGTAGGCCGGTAGACCAGACGGTGCGTGGCCGTGCGCATGGCCACAGTGCGCCCAACGCTGTCGGGGTGGGTCTGCTGTAGGCGCCCTTTGGGATAATAAATGTTGCGCTCGTCGCGCGCAAACTGGTCTCGATTGGCAAGCCCCTCGAAATTGTGCGGTTCGTGGCGTGCGTAGCCCCCCTCGGTAAAGGCCGCCCGCTGTGGGTCGCCGGCTGCGCCACGCAGTTGTGACGTCAGGCTTTGCGCAAAGTGCGTGTGCTGTGGCTCGATCCCCGCCAGTTCCAGCGTCGTCGCCATGATGTCGAAGAGCTCGACTGGCTCATTCACTGTATGGCCGGCCGCACCGCCCGGCGTGCGCACGATGAGCGGCACGCGTGTGATCACATCTTCCATCGCGCTCGGCCACTTTTCCACCAGGCCATAGTCGCCGGCCCAGTCGCCATGATCCGAGAAGGCAAAGACCGTGGTTGTATCGGCCAGTCCGGTCTCTTCCAACGTGGTGAGCAACTGCCCCAGCAGGTCATCCACAAAGCCGGTCATGCCCAGATAGACAGCCTGAATCTTGCGCAGCGTCGCCTCGTCGATCTGGTCCAGCCGCCGCGTCTGGCGAATCAGTTCGTGGAAGTCGGGTCGGTTGGGCAGGCCGGCAGGGCGCAGCGGCGGCAACATGTCCGGGTCGATAAGGTCGCGCCACGGCTGGGGTGCGCTGTAAGGGCAATGGGGATAAAGCAGCGGCAGATAGAGCACAAAGGGCTGTTGGGGCTGGCTGCGCAAAAAGTCGATGCCGGCCTGGACAGAGGCATAGTCGGCGTGATCCTCCAGCGGGGCGGTGTAGGGTTCAGCAAGAAAACTGTAGTAGCGCGGGTCATCAAACGCATAGGGGTTGCGGCCAAAGGCCTTTTTACCGGGTTGGCGGGCCACATCGACGCATTCGGCAAAGCTGTCCGCCGCCAGCAGGTCGTTCTTGCCATACCAATGGACAGTGTAGCCCGCCTGTTTGAGCGTGCGCAACAGATTTGGCTCGTCGGGTCGTAGCAAATGCCAGAGCGTACGGTGGCCGCGCACATGCGGATACCAGCCCGTCATCAGGCTGCAGCGCGACGGGGTGCAGACCGGGTGCTGCACGTGGCACTGGTCGAAGCGCGTCCCCTGGGCGGCCAGCGCATCGAGGTTGGGCGTTGGCGCCAGCGGGTGGCCGTAACAGCCCACGCTTTCGGCGCGTAACTCGTCGGGCATGAAAAAGATAAAGTTCATGGCGAAGTCCCCTCTATCGCATCGGCTGGACACCAAAGGGCCAGCGCGACGGCGCCGTATGTGTTGAAGATCATGTCTTGTTCTCGGGCGGCGAATTCCCACATGGTGCGCACCAGCTTGCGTTTGATTATCGCATAGGTCGGGTCGGCCACACAGTTGACCATTAGAAGTTTATAAAGTTTATCAGGCAAGTCGCCTGGAGTGTTGTTGAGGTCCAAAGATTGGCGTCAGGCTGCGTCGAGCCCGCCGATCGCCTGGCGCACAGCCAGCGTGAGCTCGCCAAAACGAGGCGTTGCCAACTGCTCCACCCGACGGGGGCGCGGCAGGTCGATTTGCACATCGGCCTTGACCTGGCCCGGCCGGTCGCTCATGACAATCACGCGGTCGGCCAGAAAGACCGCCTCGGCAATGTCGTGCGTCACCATGACGATGGTGCGCGCCTGCGCTGCGTGAACGCGCAACAATTCAACGTTGAGCCGCTCGCGGGTCAGCGCATCGAGCGCGCCGAACGGCTCATCCATCAGCAACAGTTGCGGTTCGTAGAGCAAGGCGCGCGCCAGGGCGACCCGTTGGTTCATCCCGCCGGAAAGCTGACTGGGATAGGCGTCCTCGAAGTCACGTAGCCCCATGACGCCTAGCAAGTGGCGCGCCGTTTCCCGCTTGGCCATGGCGCCGCGGCCCTGTTGCACCTCCGCCGGCAACATCACATTCTGAAGGACCGTTCGCCAAGGCATCAGGTTTGTTTTCTGAAAGACAAAGCCGATCTCCGCATGGGGGGCGGTCAGCGGCTGC
>JAHDWG010000169.1:12705-14444 GCA_023384495.1 Caldilineaceae bacterium | reverse complement strand
ATGGGTCAATCCTTATCCAACAGGCGTTCTTCGTAGATACGGCGTATGGTCGCTTCGATCTCGGGCTCGCGCACGCTGAGGTCGCGCAGCCGGAAGCGGGCCGAGAGCCGCCCGATCAGCTCCGAAGCGGTGATGGCGTTGCGGTCAAAGCGATAGGTGACGCGCAATCCCTCATGCATCACAACCTCGGCCCCGGCCATTGAGAGGTCGACGTACGGTTCGGCCAGGTCCACCACCAGCTCGCGATGGCCGCCAAAGCGCTCCAGCAGGGCGGGCAACTGGCCGTCAAAGAGCAGCCGCCCCTGGTCGATAATCATAACCCGATCACAGAGCTTCTCCACATCGGCCAGGTCGTGGGTGGTGAGCAGAATGGTGGTGTTGCGCTCGCGGTTGATGTGGGCGATGAACTGGCGGATGCGCTCCTTGGCCACCACATCCAGCCCGATGGTCGGCTCGTCGAGGAAGAGCAGATCGGGCTCGTGGAGCATGGCGGCGCAGAGGTCGGCGCGCATACGCTGGCCCAACGAGAGCGAGCGTACGGGCGAGTTGAGAAACGGGTCGAGCTCGAGCAGGGTGCGGAACTCATCCAGGTTGCGCTCAAAGCGCGTTTTGGGCGTGCGATAGATATATTGCAGCAGGTCGAGCGACTCGATGACCGGCAAGTCCCACCAGAGCGTGGTGCGCTGCCCAAAGACGGCGCCAATGCGCGCCACGTAGCGCTCTCGCTCGCGCCAGGGGACCAGGCCGTTCACCACCAGATGCCCGCCCGAGGGCACAAGCAGCCCAGTGAGCATCTTGATGGTGGTGGATTTGCCCGCGCCGTTGGGGCCCAGGTAGCCCACCAACTCCCCGCGCCCCACGGTGAAGCTAATGCCATCCACCGCGCGCACAAGCCGCGCCTCGCGCGTCACCAGGTTGCGGAACGCTCCCGTCAAGCCGCGGTGATGCTTGCTCACCCGGAAATGTTTCTGCAAGTTCTCAACGGTAATCATCGTCAATGGTCAATCGTCAACTCTCACGTGCCTGTGCTCTGGTAGTGGCGGATGCCAAAGCGCCAAAAGACGAGCGCGGCTAGCAATAGCCCGATCCCCACCAGCGGCGAGACAAAGCGCAGCGACGCCGGCAGGCCCAATGGGTCGGGCTTGTCTAAAAAATAGAGCGCCGGCGTGTAGTTGAGAAAGATGGCCGGCACGACATAGGTAAAAAAGCGACGCAGCGGGCTTGGATAGATGTGCATGGGGTATTGCATCATCTCGCTGCCGCCGTAGGTGAGCACGTTGATCGCCTCAATGGACTCCACCGTCCAAAAGGTGATGGTCGAGCCGATGACAAAGAGGCCGCCAAAAAAAGCGACCATCCCCAGCAACATGAGCGGCAAATAGAGCGCCTTGCCCACCGTCCACTGGATATCGGCCAGGTTCACTGCAATGGCAAAGATGATGATCCCCTGCGCAATCCGGCCCAGGCGGCGCATGGCGAAGTCATCGCCCAGCACCTGGGTGGTGATATTGACCGGGCGCAGCAGCAGTTGGTCGAAGCTGCCCCTCCGCACCCGCTGGCCAAAGCTCTGCGGGTCAAAGCCGCTAAAGACCATGTCCATCAGCCCAAAGGCCACCTCAACCGAGCCCCACAGAAAGGCGATCTCGCCCAGCCGCCAGCCGCCCACGTTGCCAAAGCGTTCGAGAATGAGGGCCAGCGCCACAAAGAAGAGGCTCAAAGTGAGCATGGCGCCCGATGCT
>JAHDWG010000169.1:0-12674 GCA_023384495.1 Caldilineaceae bacterium | reverse complement strand
GCAGTCGCCGGTAGACCGCCAGGTTGAAGAGCAGTTCACGCATGGGTCACCCACCCTGGATCACCAGCGAGCGCACCCCGGCGCGCAAGACGACGCGGCAGGCCACAGTCAGCACGACCACCCATGCCCCCTGCGTCGCCAATGCCTGCCACAGCTCGACGCCGGTGAGCAGCCCCAAGTAGATTTCGATAGTGGTGTTGAGCATGGAGGGGAAGGGCGTCATGTGGCAGAAGGCCTGGAACCAATCGGGGAAGTAGCGCAGCGGCAGATAAAAGCCCGACAAGACCCAGAGCACACCAAAGGCAAAGCGCCCCACGCCCCGCCCGTTGGGCGTCCAAAATGCGCTCAGGTTGACCAGAAAGCGCCAGGCAAAGCTGACCAGCAGGCCGAGCAACAGCGACACGCTCAGCGCCAGCCACTGCCCAAGGGATTGCGGCGTGATGATCTCCACCACCAACGCATAGACCAGGATGATGGGCGCCCCGCGCAACAGCAGCGACGCGACCGCGCGCCCCACATCCTGCGCCAGCCAGAAGCGGAAATAGCTCAGCGGCTTGAGCAGGTCGGTGGCCACCTCACCGCTATAGACCGAGTGCATCAGATCATACCAGCCAAAGATCATGAGGTAGGCGATGAGCGCCTGGGTCAACGCCGTGTAGGTGATGGCGGCTTGCAACGAGATGCCGGCGACATTGTCGCGCGCGCCATAGAGGGCGATCATCACCGCCGCGCGCAGCAGCCCAAAGAAGAGATTGGTCGCCAACCCGGCCAGCGTGGCGGCGCGGTAGGTGAGCTGGCGTTGAAAGGCAAGTTTGGCGACTTCCCAAAACAGACGCATGGCGCGAGCCTCGATGCAAACAGGGCGAACGCGTATTATGCACCTGATGGGGGCGCATGGCAAATTGATTGCACAGCAGGCGTCAGGCCGGCTCTTCGATTAGCTCGACTGTGACCTCGATTTCGCGGCCATCGCGCAGGAGCGTCAGGCGCACCTCGTCGCCGACGCGATAGGCCGTCTCTAGCATCACCTCAAGCTGATTGACGCTTTCTACCGGCTGGCCATTGAGCGCCAGAAGAATGTCCCCACCCACGTAGACCGTCTGGTTGCCCAAGATCGCCTCGCGCTGTGCGCCCAAGACGCCGGCCTGATCGAGCGGGCTGCCGCGCATAACTTGCACCAACAAGAGCCCGCGGCTGACGGGTAGGCGCAATACCTCGGCTAGCCCCGGCGTCAGCCTATAGGCATAGCGGATGCCCAGCCACGGGCGGCGATAGCGTCCCAGCGCCAACAGATCGGGGAGTAGTCGCTTGACCGTCTCTACGGGCACGGCAAAGCCGATCCCTGCATTGGCGCCGGTGGGGCTAAAGATGGCGGTGTTGATGCCGATGACGCGCCCGCTGCTGTCGAGCAGGGGGCCACCGGAATTGCCCCGGTTGATGGCGGCGTCGGTCTGGATGATGCCCGTGATAATCCGCCCGCCGCTGCTCTCAAGCGACCGGTTGAGCGCGCTGATCACGCCCGTGGTCAGTGTCTGCCCAAACTGGCCAAAGGGGTTGCCAATCGCAATCGCGCGTTGCCCCACTTTGAGGTCATCGGAGCGCCCTAGCTCCACTGGGGTCAGCAACTCCGCCGGCGCATCAACGCGCAGCACGGCCAGGTCGTTGCGGGCGTCCATGCCAATCACCCGCGCTGGCAAGACTGTCTCATCGCTAAAAATGACGTCGATCTGCTGCGCATCCTCGATCACATGATGGTTGGTGAGGATGTGACCCTTGCGGTCGATGACAAAGCCGGAGCCGGATCCTTCTTGGGGAACCAGGTCGAAAAAGAAGCTGCGCCGCATGACGCGGGTTGTAATGCTCACCACCGAAGGGGCCACCCGTTCGTAGACCGAGATGGTGCGCCGCTCGGCAATGTCAAAGCCGGCGGCGTCGAGAGTGGCCACATCGCTCAATGAAATCGGAGGGGCGACAAGCGTAACCGTCGGGGTTGGCGTCGGCATCATGACCACGGTGGCGGTTGGCGATTGGCGCGGGCCAGGCCCGGCGCAGCCGCCCATCGCCAATAGCACAGCAACCAAACCGAGGCAAGCCACCCCAACCTTGTGCGCCTTACCCGTGTGCAAAAAAGGCTTCTTCATAACCGGACCCGTATGTACGCTGTTGAACCAGGCCGCCCTCGCGCAAACCGTTCCTGGATCGTACACGATGAACGCGTCGGCGGCAAAGATTGCCGTCGGCAAGGGCACATGCCGAGTCTCACCTGTATGCTGGCAGAGGGGTTGCGTTCGATTGGGCGCTGAGCGCGCTCTGGGCCAGCGCGGCCACAGGTGGTGGCTGAGCCGGCCCAGATAGTAGGTTGATTGCGATGACGCCGGCGTTACGACTTGCGCACCAAAGGCAAGAAGAGCTTGCTCGGGCTGGCGGTGAATTCGTCATCCCCAGAGCCATCGCCGGCGTCATTACCGAAATCATCGCCAGGATCGTCATCGGGGTTGTCATCGGGGATGCTATGAGGGGGTACGGCGAAAGGGCCGACCACCACATTACCCGGTGAAAGCTGAAGTCTGTAATAGAGCACCACATCGTGCAGATCGGCCGGCAGCACATCGGCAAAGTTGATGCGGAGCGAAGCCGCATTGGGGTTATCTATCGGCGCCAGGCCCACTGCGTGAAATTCACCATCGACCTGCGTGCCTCGCTGGATTTCAATGCTGCGCACTATGGGCGTCACTGTCCATGAAAGGACGATCTCATTGCCCGAATGGTATGCGGCGAAAGCCTGGATGTCGGTATCGCTGGGCAGGAAGGCGACACCAAAATTGATGCCATCCAGATGGCTGGCCGGCGTCACCTCCACCGGCAGGATGCTTTCGCCACCCGCCAACATCGTCAGCGGCAGGCGTGCGTGGATCCAATACCGGGCAGGGGCAGCCGCCACCCAACGCCACTCGCCGGTGATGCGGCTGTTGGTCAGGCCAACCGGGCGATCCTCGTCATCATAGATGACCACGTGCACCCAGGGCAGCCCCAGTTCCTCAGAGACATCGCGCTGATTGTTTAGGTCATGATCATACCAAATGTTTCCAGAGAAAAGAGCGGTTGCCGGCGGCGTCTCCGCTTCCGCCAGCAGGGCAGCCACCGGGTCGATGCGCCCGTATCCATAGATCGGGTCGCGCCCCGGCAGGCCCAGGTCGATTGCGGTGGAGGTGATCAAGTGGGCCAGATCGTCAGGCGTGCGTTCCGGGTTTTGCGCCAGCAACAGGCCGGCCAGGCCAGCCACAAAGGGCGCCGCCATGCTGGTGCCGCTCATACTCAGATAACCGCCAAATTGATTGTTCAGGTCGGGATAGGTGCTGAAAATATCGTCGCCGGGGGCAGCCACATCAATATAGGAGCCATAGTTGCTGTGCGAATAGCGCTGGTCGGTCCGTGTGGTTGCGCTGACAGCAAAGACGCCAGGGTATGCTGCGGGATAGAAGGGCACGGCCGAATTTTCGTTGCCGGCAGCGGCCACGATAAAGACATTGCGTTCGCGGGCATACTCGATTGCATCGATGACCAGCCGTGAACCGATATTCTTGCCCAAACTGAGCACAGCAACCTGCGCGCCGTGGTCCGCAGCGTAGCGGAGACCTTCGGCTATTCCTTGTGCGCTGCCTTCCTTTTGGTCGGTGAGGACTTTAACCGGCAGAATCTTGCAAAAACCACAGACACCGACCACGCCTTCATTGTTGTTGACCGCGGCCGCAACAATGCCGGCCACATGGGTGCCATGCCCGTGGTCGTCCTCAGGGCCATCATCTCCATTGACAAAATCGTAGCCGGGTAGGATGCGTCCCGCAAATTCAGGGTGATCATGGGAAATGCCCGTATCAATCACGGCGATAATGATATCTTCAGTCAAAAAATCAAAATCCCAGGCTGTGAAGAGGTTGAGCAACTGGGGCGCGTAGACCTTGATCTCGTCAAACACATCGGGATCATTGGGGACGCCGGCAGCCACAACGAGATGTTCAACAGAGGATGCAACATGGGGCATGGCCGCGTCTTGAACATTCGCTGCGCTTATCGATATCAGGGCCAGGTATATCGCCAGCACTTTGGGCAACCACATCCTGAACCGATTGGTCATGATCGACTGTTTCCTTCGATATTGCTCAAGCAAAAATTGCTTAAGCAAAAACTTACGAAATCACGTCAATTATGACGGCTCAAGCGGCACTTAGACATCCGATAAATGACTGCTTTTGGGTGGGCCAAATTCTCGCTTTTTTGAATTAGCCTTATGATGAATTTGTCGCATGATCTATCATATGAATGAATGAGCGGTGTTACAGCTTAAGTACGAGAGCCACAACGCCGCTGCACAAAAAACTACGAGACCAGGGTAGCCGGTCTCGTAGTTTGCAGATCGATTTTGTATGATTGTAGACACGCGCGCTGTGACGCGCTATACTCAGCTCTGTTTGAAAACGCTAATTTCTTTGCAGCTTTGCCCGAGCCCGAATGCGCGTTTTCAAAGCAACCTCAGTTTGGCCACCGATCATGTTTCAACCTCGGCCAGACTCGTCAACCCTTCTTTAAGGGCATAGAGCGCCGCCTGCGTGCGATTGGCCAGGTGCAATTTGCTAAGCAGGTTGCTCACATGGGTGCGTACAGTCCGTTCGCTGATCACTAGTCGATCGGCGATATCTTGGTTCGAGAGGCCCCGAGCCAAAAAGATCAACACTTCGACTTCTCGATCAGTCAGGGGCTCATCAACAGGCGGCAGCGTAGTTGGCCGATTTAGTTCTCGGATCAGCTTGCGCGCAATGGCGGGGTGCAGCGAGGACTCACCGTTGTACACATCGCGCACAGCCTGGAAGAGTTCGGTGGGCGTAGTCTGCTTGAGCAAATAGCCCATCGCGCCGGCCTTGATGGCGGCGAATACCTTATCATCATCGGCAAAGCTCGTCAGCACCAAGATGCGCATATCGGGCCTTGCCTCTTTGATCTCCTCGATGGCTTCGATACCGGTCTTGAGCGGCATCATCAGATCGAGCAGAATCACATCCGGTTGCAGACTGAATGCCAGATTGACAGCCTCTTCGCCGTCGTCCGCCTCACCGACAACTTCGATGCCTTCCTCATATTCCAGCAAGGCCCTAATGCCACCGCGGACAACGGCATGATCATCAGCCAACAACACACGAATTGCCTCACTCACAACCATTCTCCTGTCCCAGGCAGCCCTAAGGTGATTTCGTCTTTTCCGTAAATTCTGCCTCAATCTGAGCAGCCGAGGGGTGCATCGACGCCCCGAACCATTGATGGATAGGATCTTGACAAAGCAATTCGCTTACCCAATGGTCAGTCTTTTGTCACCCCAACAGTAGTTATTGTAGCAAGCTATTGACCAAATAGGATACGCCATTTCATGTATTTTCCCTCAAGTTACCGCCCAGTGGGGATAACCATACGTTTGTTCGAGAGATCCTCGTCAAAACCATGCCAGTTTTCCCCATTGGCGAAAAACGTTATTCAACGATTTACCGTCCGTCGCGGCCTGACGAAACATAGCCACAAGATATGGGTGTGCAACTAACAACAGCTTTGAGTTCATTGCGTTTTCCTGAACATTCGGTCATAGTTGTACACAACGACACAAGGTCCAAAGAGGTATCTCGTCTACCCGATATCGTGCCTGGCGATAGACGAACTACAACAGGTTGTGTCGCTCCCTCTCAGCCCGTTGAGAAATCCCCACTCTGCCGGCCCCTACGACAACTTCGTATTTATTTACATTTACATATCAGAAATTTACATATTGAAAATGGGAGAGTTTCACGGACAAGTCGACTGACATTGAGTTCTGTTTGAAAACGACAGCTTTGCCACCGCAAACACCGTCACTTTCAAACAACCACGAGGATGGTTCGGGGGCATTTAAGGACGGCGCATTCCTGCCCGTTCGGTTGCCATAGGTGGGGGCGAAAAAAGTTGAACTCCTGACGCGAAGCCTTCATCCGCGGGCTGTAAATCGGCGCTGCTGAAGAAGGGCAGCGGATCGGCAAACCCGCCCCATCCATCAAACCGATTGTAAGGTGTTATCCGAATGGCAAAATGCAAGTGCGGTTGCAGCGCCCCTTCGTTATCACCGCTCAAGGCAAGTTGCGCGCCTCGGTTTACAAGCTGGCCTGCCTCAACCTGCACTTCGCTCAGATGAGCGTAGAGCGATTCGCCCCAAGAATGTTCTAGCTTGAGATAACGCCCAAAACCATTTGGCTCCACACTGATTTCGACCACGCGGCCTCGATCTACCGCAAGAACCATACTCCCAACGGACGCGAGTAAGTCGAGCCCTGGGTGCCCCTTGAGGGGCGCGCCGTGGTAGCTGAATTGTGCGTAGTAATCGCTGTTTTCGCCCCAGTATTGGGCAATCTTCGGGTGGCCAGCCAGTGGGCAGTGAAGGTAGAGACCTTCGGGCTCATAAAGCCCAAAGCGCAGCGGTTGGTTGACAAACTGAAATGTCATATTCGATGAGTGGGTGGTTGGTAGATTATGCACGCAAATTTGTTCACGAATTCGACAAGCATTCTCAACATGATTATACTGCGTCGAATAGATGCCATCAATAGTATACACTGGAACGGCGTCTTGTCGAGCGCGTTGAGGGTTGTGTGGCAGACGTCTGTGTGTTTGTGTTACATGGTTATCCCGCCATGAAGACTGTGAGGAGCGCTGGTATGCCGATCTATGAATTTGTTTGCTTGGACTGTGGTCATGATTTTGAACGGCTGCAATCGTTTTCTGATACGACGACGCCGGGTTGCCCCACCTGCAATAGTGTTCGGGTCCAGCGCCGGCTAAGCCCGCCCGCGATCCACTTCAAAGGGAGTGGCTGGTATGTTACCGATAGCAAGAGCGGAGCCAGAAATGGCAAGGGCAGCGCTGAGGTGAAAGAGAAGAGCGCAGCCAGCGAATCGGCCTCGGCGGCCGATACAAAGGCCAGTGAAAGCGCTAAAGACAGCACGGCCAAAAGCGAGGGTGGCGCCAACAAGAATGAGGCGGCCAAGAGCGAGAACATGTCCGCCAAGAGCGCCGCGGCTGGGGCTTGATGTTTCTTGTCAGTCATGGATGGAAGTTAGCGCAACAGGGATGCTTGTTGTAGAATGTGGGCATTATTCTGACAGCAGCAAGATACCAGACAATCGTAGGGAGGCAAGTTATGACCGTACCAAAGCGATTTGGCGTACTACGCCTTGTGGGCTGGGTCTTTAAGATTATCGCTTGGATTGTGCTGGTAGTCAGCATTCTGTTTGCAATCTTTACAGCGCTTGCTGGTGGGACGGGGCTTCAGCTTCTCGGTGATTCAGTGGAGGCCGCAAACCCGATCCTCGGCTTTCTAACTTCTGCTGCGGGCGGTGTAGTAGCCGGTGTGGTAGTGCTGCTGGTGGGGGCGCTTTACTTTTTGCTGCTCTACGCCACCGGTGAGAGTTTTCACCTCCAACTCGCATTGGAGGAAAACACGCGCCTGACAGCGGCGCTTCTGTTGCGGATGCACCAAGACAGTCAGCAGGACTCTCGCGGCGCATATGGCGCCGCCGGTTTTGAAGCTGAGCGCTTTGAACGCTAGCGCCACCTTTGCTTTGTGGTGGGGGCGTTTAGCGATGGGGGCGCGTTTGGCCCGGCTCGGTGATACGGTGGAAGGAACGCGCTTCCGCCGTATTTTTTTCGCATTCTGCCGGAGGACTTATGGACTTTTCTATCCCCGCTCATCTGGAGCCGATGCTCGACCGCATTCGCCATTTTGTGGATACCGAATTGATCCCTCTTGAGCCGCGCTTTCTGAACGAAGAGTTTCGCCATCTGTTGCCGATTTTGGCCGACAAACGACGTCAGGTGCAGGCAATGGGGCTTTGGGCGCCCTGGCTGCCGGCTGAATATGGCGGCATGGGGTTGCCGCTGGCCGAATACGCCCATGTGAGTGAGGTGCTGGGGCGCACCCCGTTGGGCCACTACGTTTTCAACTGCCAGGCGCCCGATGTGGGCAACATGGAAGTGCTGATGATGTATGGCTCGCCGGAGCAACAAGCGCATTGGCTCGATCCCCTGGCGCGCGGCGAGATCCGCAGTTGCTTCTGCATGACCGAACCCGAGAACCCCGGCTCTAATCCCGTGCTGATGGACGCCACCGCGGTCAAGGACGGCGACGACTACGTAATCAACGGACACAAATGGTTTAGCACCGCGGCCGACGGCGCAGCGATGGCCATCGTCATGGCCATCACCAACCCGGAAGCTGATAGCCGCCACAAACGAGCCAGCCAGATTCTTGTGCCCACGGATACGCCCGGCTACCGCCTGGTGCGCAACATTTCGGTCATGGGTGAGGCCGGCAGCGACCACGCCAGCCACGCCGAAGTCGTCTTCGAGAACTGCCGCGTGCCCCAATCCAATCTGCTTGGCCCGGAAGGAGCCGGATTCCAGATCGCACAGGAACGGTTGGGACCGGGGCGCATCCACCATTGTATGCGTTGGATCGGCATTGCCGAACGCGCGCTCGACCTTCTGTGCGCCTATGCCGTGCGCCGGCGGTTGTCATCGAGCGCCATGCTTAGCGACCAACAGGCTGTGCAATTCTGGATTGCCGAAAGCCGCGCTGAGATCGACGCGGCCCGGCTTCTGGTGCTCCACGCCGCCTGGCGGATCGACCGGGTGGGGGCTTCGGCTGCGCGAGTGGAAATCTCCACCATTAAGTTTGTGGTTGCCAACATGCTGCAACAGGTGCTCGACCGCGCCATTCAGGTTCACGGCGCGCTGGGCATGACCGATGACACACCCCTCTCCTACTGGTATCGTCATGAGCGCGCTGCGCGTATCTACGACGGCCCTGACGAGGTGCACAAGTGGGTGGTGGCGCGCAGTGTCCTCGCAAAGTATCGACAGTGATCATCTCTTGATCTACAAACAGCATGAATCATCGGCGATCTTTCCGGAAGCTTCGAGCCTTCGGGAAAGATCGCCTCACCTATTCCGTAGTTGACATTCCGTAGTTGAGTGTAATCGTCTCCTTAGTCGATCCGGAGGAAGGTGGCATATGGCCGAAGGTGACGGACGTATCGGGTTTTCGGCCAACCGGGGCGTAGCAGGCCGGTGGCATTACGCGTGGGTGGTGGCGTTGGTCACCTTTGGCGTGTTGCTTGTTTCCGCCGGTGTCCGTACGGCCTCCACGGTGTTGATCAATCCGCTGGAAAGTGAATTCGGTTGGAGCCGGGCCAGTATCTCCCTGGCGGCTGGCGTTAGCATCCTCTGGTTTGGGTTGGGCGCGCCCCTTTCGGGCCTGTTGGTCGAACGGTTCGGCCCTCGGCGAATCATGCTCGGCGCGCTGACGCTGATCATGGTGGGGCTGGGCGGCATGTTGGCGCTGAGGACGCTCTGGCAGCTTCATCTGTGGTGGGGCGTCGTCGTTGGGATCGGCACCGGCGCGGTGACCAACGTGCTCGGCGCCACCGTGGCCCACCGCTGGTTTCGCACCAACCGGGGCATGGTGCTGGGGTTGTTTAGCGCCGCAGCCGCAGCCGGCCAGTTACTCTTTTTGCCCACCATGATGGGGTTGACCAGCGCTGGCGGCTGGCGCATGGCGATTGGCGTCTCGGCGCTGGCCGTGGGCGCGCTGTTGATCCCCGTCGCGCTGCTCATGCGCGACCGGCCCGAAGAGAAAGGGTTGCGCCCGCTGGGCGAGGATGCAGCGGCTCAGGCCGGGCTTGACCCGTTGGACGCTGCGCCGGCGCTCCCTTTGGCGCAAGCCCTACAGACGCGCGACTTTTGGCTGTTGGCCGGCAGCTTTTTTATTTGCGGCTATACCACCAATGGGCTGATCGGCACCCACTTGCTGCCCCATGCTATCGACCACGGCTTTGATGGAGTCATGGTGGCGGGTACGGTGAGCATGATGGGCGTGATGAATATTGTCGGCACATTGGCCTCCGGCTGGCTGAGCGACCGGGTGGACAACCGCTGGCTGTTGGCGATGTATTACGCCTTCCGCGCCGTGGCGATTGCACTCCTGCCCTTTGTGCTGGATATGCGGGGGCTGCTCATCTTTGCCATCATCTACGGGTTGGATTGGGTCGCCACCGTGCCGCCGACCATCAATCTGACGGCCATGCGCTTTGGCAAGGCGTCGGTAGGTATCCTCTTCGGCTGGATATTCTTTTCGCACATGGTCGGTGCGGCCGTCGCCGCCTACACCGGTGGGGTGATGCGTGACGCCTTGGGAGACTACACCCTGGCTTTCTATTCGGCGGCGCTATTGGGCTTTATCGCCGCCGCCTTTTCGGTGGGGATCACGCCGGCGCGGATCCAACCGGCGCAAAGTTGACCAATTCCAGTTCATTGCTAAATCAAGGCCCCGGCTTCTATCAGAAAGCCGGGGCTTTTTGTGGCAACAAGCCTCTCGCCTCGCCAGGGGCAAAAGCGGTACACGGAGAGCACGGAGAAGACACAGAGGGCACAGAGCTTTTCTCTTTGTGCTCTCTGTGAAAGCTCTGTGCTCTCTGTGTTCCTGCTTTTCATTTCAGTATTGAGGCAACATTGTTAGTGTCAATCTTACACTAAATTTGCGTCTTCTAGAGTTCTGAGGTACATTGGCGCGCGTTCGGCGAGATTTCAAAGGGATCTTGCTATCGGCTATGTCTCCCCAACCTAGATCAGGAGAGTCAGGTACAAGATGATGAGGATGGATGAGGAAGTTAGCGCCATCATCCGGCGGGCGCTTGAGGAGGACATCGGCGACGGCGACGTGACAACCGAATGCACCGTGCCGATTGCGACGGTCTACGAGGGAAAAATGGTGGCCAAGGCTTCGGGCGTTGTGGCGGGCCTGGCGGTTGCACAGAGGACATTTGCGCTGGCGGCTGAGCTGCAAGGCGCGCCGGGGTCGGTCGAGTTTTTGAGTTCTATTGAGGATGGTGATCGGGTCACTCGGGGGGATGTTTTTGCCACCGTGCGCGGGCCCGGCCGTGTCCTGCTGACGGCGGAACGGACCGCGCTCAATTTTCTGCAGCGCATGTCCGGCGTTGCCACGTTGACAGCCTGTTACGTTGCCGCGGTACGCGACACCAGGGCGAAGATCCTCGACACGCGCAAGACCGCACCCGGTCTGCGCCTGCTCGACAAACAGGCGGTGGCGTTCGGCGGTGGGGCCAATCACCGCCATGGTCTGTATGACATGGTGCTGATCAAGGAGAATCACATTGCCGCAGCGGGTGGCATCCGCGCCGCCGTCGAACGAGTGCGCTCGCACGACACTCGACGACGTCCCATCGAAGTCGAGGTGCAGACGCTGGCCGAACTGGAAGAGGCGCTCTCCCTCAATGTCGATCAGATCATGCTGGACAATATGAGTGTGCCGCAGACGCGCGAGGCGGTCCGCCTGGTCGATGGGCGGGTTCCGCTAGAGGCGTCGGGCAACGTCTCGCTGGAGACGGTGGCCGAGATTGCTGCTACGGGTGTGGATTATATTTCAGTGGGCAAGCTGACTCACTCGGTCGAGGCGTTTGATATTAGTTTTTTGTTGGAGCAGGATGAGAACCTGGTAGACAACTAGACCGGCAGATACGTGGCTTGTCGTGAGTGAGCTTCTGTCTGTGTATCTACAAACCAATGACACACTGTGGGAGAAAAGCAAAAAATGGCTACAATGCAAGCGCAATCGGTGCAGGAAACCTACGAACTCATGCGCGAGAAGCTGCACCAGGTGGCGCCGGATGTGGAGTTGCGCATCAAGGCGGAGTTGGTCTATGAGATCAACCGGCTGAAGGAAGAGAAAAATGCCGTCATCCTGGGGCACAACTACATGGAGCCGGCGCTCTTTCATACTGTCCCCGACTTTGTGGGCGACTCGCTGGCCCTGAGCCGCATGGCCGCCCAGACCGACAAGGACATCATCGTCTTCTGCGGCGTCGAATTTATGGCCGAGACGGCCAAAATCTTGAACCCGGAGAAGACCGTCCTGCTGCCCGCAGAGCACGCCGGCTGCTCGCTGGCCGCCAGCATCACTGCCGAGGATGTACGTGAATTGAAGGCTCAGTTCCCTGGCGTGCCGGTCGTGACATACGTCAACACCTATGCCGATGTCAAGGCTGAAACCGACATCTGCTGCACTTCGGGCAACGCGGTGGCCGTGGTCGAGTCGCTCGATAGCGACACCGTGATCTTTTTGCCCGATGAATATCTGGCCAAGAACGTCGCTCAGGAGACGGGCAAGCGGATCATCGTGCCGCCGGCCAGGAAGAACGGCGCCAATGGTGCAACCAGCCAGATCCAGTTGTTCGAAGATGGTGACTTCCAGATGATCGGCTGGCATGGACGCTGCGAGGTCCACGAGAAGTTCACCGTGCCGGACATCACCGCCGTGCGCGCCCAGTTCCCCGACGTGGAGATCCTGGCCCACCCCGAATGCAGCCCGGAGGTGGTGGCCGCCGCCGATTTCTCCGGCAGCACCACGGCCATGATCCGCCGGGTGGAGACGAGCAGCGCCCCCCGCTTCCTGCTGCTGACCGAGTGCGCCATGGGTGACAACATCATTGCCGCCAACCCCGAAAAGGAGATGCTGCGGCTGTGCAGCGTCCGCTGCCCGCACATGAACCAGATCACCCTGGAGGACACACTCAATGCCCTGCGCCACA
>JAHDWG010000168.1 GCA_023384495.1 Caldilineaceae bacterium | reverse complement strand
AATTCCATCAGCATGACGCTGGCCGAGGCCCACACCACCACGACGGTCGAGTGGGTGGACGCTGGCTCTTTGGCGGAGGACGAAATCACACTCGATGGCGTCCGCCTGGATGAGCGCAGCGCGCAACGGTTGGTTCGCCACCTGGATCGGCTGCGGGCGCTGGCCGGCGTGTCGCACCGGGCGCGCGTCGTCAGCCGCAACAATTTCCCCATGGCGTCGGGGATCGCCAGCTCGGCCAGCGGTTTTGCCGCGCTCACCGTCGCCGGCTGCCGGGCGCTGGGGCTGGAACTGAACGCTGCCCGGCTCTCGGCGTTGGCCCGCCGTGGCAGTGGGTCGGCCAGCCGCAGCCTCTTTGGCGGCTTTGTGGAATGGACGCGCGGCCACGACGACGCCAGCAGTGTCGCCCACCCGCTCTACGAGGCCGGTCACTGGGCGTTGTACGACGTCGTGGCCGTGGTCAGCGCGGCCGAAAAGGCCATCAGCAGCGAGGGGGGACACCGATTGGCCGCCACCAGCCCGCTGCTGTCGGGCCGGCTGGCGACGCTTCCCCATGCGCTCGAAGAGACGCGCCGCGCCATCGCCGAGCGCGACCTGCACCGGCTTGGCCCGGTCATCGAACAGGACGCGCTTGCCATGCACGCCGTGATGATGACCAGCACGCCCAGCCTGCTCTATTGGCAGCCCGGCACGCTGGAGATCCTCCATGCCGTTCGCCGGTGGCGACATGAGGGGCTGCCGGTCTACTTCACGATTGACGCCGGGCCCAACATCCATCTCATCTGCGAAGCGCATGACGCCGAGACCGTACGCAACCTGGCTGCCGACTTGCCGTCGGTTCAGCAGGTGATTGTCAGCGGGCCAGGACCGGGCCCGCTGGTGTTGGCGGCGCATCTGTTTTGAACCAACACGGGACTTCTTCATGAACGAAACCATCTTGCACGACCTCGAAAGCCGTTTTCTGCGTTATGTGCAGATCGATACGCAGAGCGACGAACGCTCGGACACCGCGCCCTCTACAGCCAAGCAGCTTGACCTGCTGCGGCTGCTCGAAGCCGAACTGAACGAACTGGGCGCAAGCGACGTGCGCCTCACCGACTATGGCTGCGTGCTGGCGACCATCCCCGCCACGCCCGGCCACGAGCGCGCGCCCGTCGTCGCCTTCCTCGCCCATGTGGACACCGCGCCCCAGTTCAGCGGAACGGGCGTCAAGCCGCTCGTCCACCGCAACTACAACGGCGCGCCGATTGTGCTGCCCGACGACCCGAGCCAGGTGTTGGACCCCGCGCAGCTGCCCTATCTGGCTCAGAAGATCGGCGAAGACATCATCACCGCCAGCGGCGCGACCTTGCTCGGCGCCGATGACAAGGCCGGTGTCGCCATCTGCATGACCCTGACGCGCCACCTGCTGCAGAACCCGCAGATGCCGCATGGCCCTGTCCGCATCTGCTTCACGCCCGACGAGGAGATCGGGCGCGGGGTGGCCCACCTGAGCCTGGCTGATCTGGCGGCCAACGTGGGCTATACGCTCGACGGCGGCGAGGTAGGCGAGCTGGTCTACGAGTCTTGGTCAGCGGACAAGGCCGTGGTCAAGATTACCGGCGTTTCGATTCACCCCGGCTATGCGCGCGACAAGCTGGTCAACGCCCTGCACCTGGCGGCCACCATCGTCATGACCTTGCCCCAGCACACTCGCACACCCGAGACCACCGATGGCCGCAATGGTTTCATCCACCTCTATCGCATGAGCGGGGACGCCGCCGAAGCGGAGCTGCACTTCATCCTGCGTGACTTTGAGCGCGAGGGGTTGGTCGCCCACGGTGAACTCTTGCAGGCCGTATGCCGGGCGGTGGCGCTGGGCGAACCACGCGCGCGCGTTGAGTGCGCGATTACGCCGCAGTATCGCAACATGCGTTACTGGCTTGAAGACGACATGCGCCCGGTGGAGTTGGCGCGCCAGGCCATGGAAGAGGCCGGCATTACGCCCATCATGCAGCCGATCCGCGGCGGCACCGACGGCTCGCGCCTGACCGAAATGGGGCTGCCGACGCCCAACCTCTTCACCGGCATGCAGGAATTTCACGGCCCGCTCGAATGGGTGAGCGTGCATGACATGGCGAAGGCGGTCGAAGTCTGCGCCAATCTCGTGCAACGGTGGGCGAACGAACGGTAGCCATCGGGTGCCATCGTCACCATGCGCCAGCGCACGCCGATTTGTCGTCCTGTGTTTGCTGTCTGTCTTGCTGTTCTTGAGCGCCTGCCAACCTATTCGCCCACAGCCTGAAACTTTGACCATGCCAACGGATCACCCGACGACGCTATCGCATCCCCTCACCTATCTGGCGTTGGGCGATTCCTACACCATCGGCCATGGTGTCGATGAAGCCGAACGCTGGCCCGTACAACTGGCCGACCAGTTGCGCGGCCAGGGCATTCCTCTGGCCGACCCGTTGATCATTGCCCGCACGGGCTGGACGACCGCTGAGCTTCAACATGGGATCACGCAGCGCAACCCAATCGGCCCGTTCGACCTGGTGACGTTGCTGATCGGCGTCAACAACCAATACCGGGGGCGCAGCGCGGCTGAGTATCGCCAAGAATTCGGCGCATTGCTCGACCAGGCCATCGCCTTTGCCGGCGGTGACCCGCAGCGGGTGATCGTGCTGTCGATCCCAGACTGGGGCGTCACCCCCTTCGCCGCCGGGCGCGACCGCGCCGAGATTGCCGCCGAGATCGACCAGTTCAACGCGATCAACCGGGCGGCGGTGGCCAATGTTGGGGCGCGCTATGTGGATGTGACGCCCATCTCGCGGCGGGCGGCGGAAGATACAACCCTGTTGGCCAGCGACCAGCTCCATCCGTCGGGGGCCATGTATACGGCCTGGGTGGCGCTGGTGTTGCCTGAGGCGGCGGCCGCGCTGGACGGTAGACGATAGACGATGGACGATAGACGGTGGACGACAGATGCTATGAACCCGGACTACAACATCCCGCTCTTTGCCGATATTACAGACGACGAGTTGTTTTGGCTGATCGACAACAGCGTGGAGCAACAACTGGCGCCCGGTGATTATTTCGTGCGCGAGCACGAGCCGACGCGCCACTTTTACATTGTGCTCGAAGGCGAGTTGCAGGTGATCCGCACCATCAACGGCCAGGAGACGGTGGTGGGCACCACCCCGCGCGGGGTCATGGGGGGCGAGGTGTGGCTCCTCACTGGAGAGAAGAGCGGGGCCACCGTGCAGGCGATCGCGCCGACGCGGCTGATGATCTTTGAGTATGCGCAGTTTTTGCAGATCTTCAGCCACGCGCCGCCGGTGGGCGCGCAGATCGTGCGGACGGCGGCGGCGCGGCTGCATGGGATCGCAACCTATGTCACGCATCAGGAGAAGCTCGCCGCGCTGGGCAAACTCTCGGCGGGGTTAGCCCACGAGCTCAACAACCCGGCCTCGGCGGCGCGGCGGGCGGCCGGCGCGTTGCGCAATACGCTGCCCCCGCTCTCGGCAAAGACGCTCAAACTCAGCCAATGGAAGCCGTCGCCCGATCAGCTTGACGAGTGGGTGCGCTTCCAAGGGACGCTGGCCACGCGGGCGCGCACGGTGCTACCCCTGTCGGCGCTGGACCAGAGTGACCGTGAGGATGCCATGCTCGCCTGGTTGGAGCGTCAGCGCATTGAAGACGCCGATGAGATGGCCACCACCTTTGTCACTGCCCAGGTTGCGCCCGACGAACTGGCGGCAATGGGGGCGGGGCTGCCGGCGGATGCGCTGCCCGACCTGTTGCACTGGCTCGACGCCGCGTTGAGCGCGTCGGGCCTGCTCGACGAGATCGAGCAGAGTACGCGGCGGATTGCCGATCTGGTGGCGGCAGTCAAAGAATATACCTATATGGACCGCGGCGCGCTGCAAGAGGTCAACATCCACCGCGACCTGGAGAATACGCTGGTGGTGCTCCGTCACAAGCTGAAGCAGATTCAGATCGACCGCCGGTTTGACCCCAACCTGCCCCTGATTTTGGGACACGGCAGCGAACTCAACCAGGTGTGGACCAATCTGATCGACAATGCGATCGACGCCCTCCAGGGACAGGGGGTGATTCAGCTCATCACCCGTTGCGAGAATCGCTTTGTCATGGTGGAGGTGGCCGACAACGGGCCGGGCATCCCCCCGAATGTATTGCCGCGCATCTTCGACCCATTCTTTACCACCAAAGGCGTGGGCGTAGGCGCCGGGATGGGGCTGGATATGGCCTACCGGATTGTCAGCCAGCACAACGGCAGCATCGAAGTCCAGTCGACGCCGGGGCAGACCCGTTTTATCGTCCGCCTGCCGGCAGGCCAATAAGGGAAAGAACGCTATATTCTACTTTGAACGCAAAGATGCAGAGACGCAAAGAAGAGGCTAAACCAACAGCCTGGCGTCTTTGCTTCTCTGCGTCTTTGCGTCTGTCGTTACCGTTGCTCCGGCTCGGGGGGGCGGCGCATGGGGTCGATGCCCACGTGTCGCCACCAAAGCTGGTCGGTCAGGCGCGCCGGGTCGCGTTCCACCCCGTACTGGGCGAAGTACTCGCAGACCCGTTGCACATCCCGCCTGAGAATAGCATAGGCGCTTGGGTTCGAGAGGCTCATCGTCACCTGCGGGAAGTCAATCAGCGTTACCTTGCCCTGCCAATAGAGGATGTTGTAGGCCGACAGATCGCCGTGGATCATGCCGTTCTGCAACATCAGCTCGACGTTGCGCATCACTTCGTGGAAGAGCGGCGCGGCCTCATCGAGGTCGAGCGCGACTTCATGCAGCGGAGGGGCGGGCCGCGTCTCATCCCCGACGAACCCCATGAGGATGGCGTTATCGCCCGTGGCGAGCGGTTTGGGCACGGCGGCGCCCGCGCTGTGTAGCTTGTCGAGCGCGCCATTCTCGTGGAGGATCCACGACGAGTGGGCGATCTCTTGGCCAAAAGCCGTCTTGTTTTTGAGCGCGCGCGTCATGCGGCTGTCGCGCCGGCGGTTGACCCCGCTGGCGCTGACGGCCAACTCGCGGCCCTCGCGATAGAGCCAGTCGTTGCGCAGGTTGCGCATACTGCGCGGCCGGTAGACTTTGGCGGCCAGCCACTCCAGCCCGGTGGCGGGCTCGGCCCGGCAGAGATAGACGTTGGCCTCTTTGCCGCCCTTGACGCGCGACAGTACGTCGGTAATCAAGAGGCGGTCGTAGAAGGGTTGCAGCGAAGAGAGCAGCCAGCTCTCTTCAAACCGGGCCGGCTTGTAGGTGATCTGAAAACCTCGTTCCAGACCGGCGGTTTCGGCGAGCTGGGCCATTGTCTCCAAGTCGCGCTGTTGCTGTTTGTGGCTGGGTTTGCGATTGGCCCGCTGTGGGTCGCGTTCGCCCAGCCGGAACTTCTCGATGTAGAAGTCATCTTCGTCGAGGTCTACATCGGTATGCGGTAGGTCGGTAAATTGACCGGTATCGATCACGGGTTGTGTTCCTTTGTTGAACAATGTGTTGAACAGTGTGAGTTGATGTAGCGTACAGTTCACCCACCCGTGGACCCTATCTGCGGCCGGCTTCGTTGCACAGGAGACATGCACATTCTGGCGCCAATCAAAAAAGCCACAGGTGATATTCACCCGTGGCTTGGCAATGCGAGCCTGGCAAAACGGTCGGAGGTTGCCTATTTCAAAGCGCAGCCGCCACTTCCAGTTGGCCAATCAGAAAAGCCACGGGGCGATACACCCGCGGCTCAACCAGACCAGTTGATGGTACGGCAGCAGTTCTACAATTCACGCCGAGACTAGGACACCGGCTTCAAAGCCAGCATGTCACGATCGATCGACGCCCATACAAGATGGAAGTTTGCGGAACCGGCTACCGGTTGAGGAGCAGGCGCATCGAGTTGTTCAGTTGGACAGCAATGGTCACTGCAATTTTGACTTGGGCTGCCATCGACACGCCTCCTTTCAGGAGAACATTGCTGGGCTCGGCCAGCATTTTTAAATTCCACAGATACAAAAACAAACCGTAATTAAGCATCCAATCAATGCTTGCCTGTAGCATAACATGAGGTCAGGAATCTCCCAAATCTGTTTGGCGCTGATACACCAAACTTCTACGTCACTGAAAAATAAGTAATTTGTCCTATATACAAAGCGGACTTTGTGTGATATTCTACTATCTATACCGGTGATCTTGCGCCGGCTCTGCCGGCCTCGGGGGAGCAAGGTTGCCGGTACTTTTTTTCAGTCGAAGGCAGGCTCTTCACGGGGCCTGCCTTTTTTGCCGCTTTTCGGTTTGGGCGCCGCCACAGTATCGCGTTGAGAGGGCGACACAGTGCGACGCACTGGCCAGCGTTACTCTTGTGTGACCACTCGGATTCCGGCCAGTGCGTCGCACTCCAATTCCCCGTGATGCTACCTCCGTTTGGCCCCGGTTTGCGAAATCCCGCCGCTTCCCGCACAATAGCATGCGACAACCATTCGCATCGCAAATACAGATTGCCACCATCAAGGAGGAGAAGATGGAATATCGACGTATGGGTCAGAGCGGTCTCAAGGTCTCTGAGGTCTGCCTGGGCGCGATGACCTTTGGCCATGGAACCGAGCAGGACGAAGCGACTCGCATGGTGGATCTCGCCTTTGAGGCCGGCGTCAACTTCTTCGACACGGCCAACACCTACGGCGGCGGCGCATCCGAAACCATGCTCGGCAATGCGCTCAAGGGCCGCCGGCAGGACGCCGTCGTCGCGACAAAGTTTTCCAACCCCACCGGCCCACGCCCCAATGACTCGGGTATGTCGCGCGCTCACATCATGAACGCGATCGAAGATAGCCTCAGGCGCCTCCAGACCGACTATGTGGACATCTATTACATTCACCATGTCGACATCCAGACCCCGCTGGACGAGATGCTGCGCGCGATGGATGACCTCGTGCGCCAGGGCAAGGTGCGTTACACGGCGTGCAGCAACTACGAAGCCTGGCGCCTGATGGAGGCGCTCTGGATCAGCGAGAGCAAGGACTGGGCGCGCTTTATTTGCTATCAGCCCCAATACAGCCTGGTCGTGCGCGACATCGAAGAGGAGATCATCCCCGTCTGCCAGTTGAAAGGATTGGGGGTGGTCATCTGGAGCCCGTTGGCCGGCGGCTTTTTGACGGGCAAATACAAGCCCGGCCAGCGCAGCGCCGAAGGCGCCCGCTCGGAAGAGGGCTGGGCCTACCCCGAGCGCTATTTTGCGGCCAATGCCGATGAATCGCTGGCCGCGCTGCTCGACGTGGCGAAGGAACTGGGGCGCAGCCCGGCGCAGGTTGCCGTCCGCTGGGCGCTCGACCAGCCGGCGATCACCAGCGCCATCATCGGCGCGCGCACGGTGGCGCAGGCGCGCGACAACCTGCTCGCCGGCGGCTGGCGCCTGCCCCAAGACGCGCTCGACCGGCTCAACGAGGTCTCGGCCTTGCCCATGCGCTACCCCAAATCGATGGAGTGGAACATGCACGAACGGCGCAACAGCGCGGTGAAGATGCCGTCACTGAGCCAGTGAGCCGGGATGTGTCAAGCGTCAAACATCACGTGTCGATAAAAGAGAACGAGCACGAATGACGTTTGACGCCCGACGCACTATTTCATCCGTTCGCGCACCGCAGCGATGATCGTTTCATGTTCGGGGAAACCACCTTCGCGATACATGGAATGCACCAGGTCGCCGTTGACCGTCACATCAAACGCGCCGTCGCTCCACGGGATCAGCTCGATGGAGGAGAGCTCATACACAAAGGTCTGCATGAGCGCTGAGACCAATGCCAGCGTCTGTGGCTCGTAGCCGCACGACGCGCAATAGGTGATGGCGACTTTGGGCGCGCCATTGGTGGTGACGGTCGTAGCCGCCGCGCCATTGGTGACTGTTGTTGTCATGTTTGGCAGCGGGATGGGTTCGGCGGCTTGAACAGCTCCCTGCTCCACGATCGCACGCAGTTCTCGAACGACCTCGCGGTCAGAGAAGGCGCGGTGTTCCTCGCGAAAGCTGCTCATGGCGGCGCGCAATCGCTCGCGCGCCGCTTCCGGTAGCTCACCAAACGAAGTCTCCGGCGTGTAATCGGCAAAGATTGGCTCGCGCGCAAAAAGCTCGCGGCGCATCTCGGCCTGCATCTGGCTGACGCGCGCCGGGCGTTCGATCCAATGGCCGAGTTCGCGGAAATCGACGTCAAAAAAGACAAAGACGGGGATTGAACGGAATTGGCCGTGCTGCAGATATTGGTCCATCAGATCGGGGTGTTGGTCGCGCGCAAAGATGCGCAGATTGAGCTTGTAGCTTTCAGCCGCCAGCCGGCCCAACACCGGCAGGTTGTTGATCACGTCGCCGCACCAATCTTCGGCCAACACCAAGACGTTGAGCGGTCGGGGAAGTTGGGCGAAGAACGCCACATCACCCGCATCGAGCGCCACAGTCGCTTCGGTGGCGTCAAAGCGCTCCTGGTTGCGCGTCATCTGCGCTCGATAGGCCTCATACGTCAATCCCTGTTCAAACCGTTCCTTCGAAACAGCCATGCGACAATCCTTTCCAGTTGGGTGTTGTGTTCTCTGCGTTTGTCTCTCTTTGACACTGCCGGCAGCATACCGCGGGGGCGATCCCCCACACAGCGACTTCGCCTACAGTTGCGCCCGGGCTTACACTTCGGCGTCTGCGGGTCGGGTGGCGTAGCGGAAGGTGCAACAGGGCGCGCCCTGCATGATCGTCTGTTCGCGCACCAGTGTGATCTCGGGGTTGAAGCCTTCGATGAGCGAATAATCGCGGTTGCAAGAGAGCACCGCGCCCAAGTCCGCCATGCCCAACGCCTGATACATCTCGGCATATCGGCAACGCGTGACGTTGAACGAATAGCGCTCATCGTTCTGCTCGATCAGTTCGATCTCCAGCGCATTGCCCTTGCGCCAATCGCCGGTGGAATCGGCAAAGCCGCGCAGCGAGTTATCACCCTGGGCTGCGGCTCGTTGGGCGCCCTGTTGCCGCGCCACCTGGATCACCGTGTCGCGCACAATGGCGAGCACTCGCTCGCGGTCGAATTCCTTCGCCAGCGCCTCGACCAACGGGCCGACAATGCGCGCCTCGATCTCGCGGCGTTTGAGCACGCCGATTTCGTTGAGCGTATCGGGGGGCAGTGTGTCCGGGGGCAGTGGCGTGGTTGTGCTCATATTGGCTCCTTTCGTTCTCTGGCTTGCGAAATGGCCAGCGCGGGGCGCCACCCCAACGCAGGCGCGATCTGCGTGGCGATCTGCTCCAGCATACAAAGCGCCTGGTCTAGCGGCGGGATCACTGGGTTGAACTGGAGGATCAGGTCCGTGGCGCATGGCAGGACAAGGTCGGCGGCGAGCTGCTCGGCCACCTCATCGGGGTGACCGTAGGCAATGTGCATCAGTTCGCAGTAGCGTTCGAGCGACAGCCCGCCGGGGACCTGGCCAAGCTTGGCCATGGCCGTGGCCCAGTTCATCACGCTTGCGCGCATGGCCTCGAGCGCGGCGCGCCGGTCCGTGGCGGGGTAAATGCCGCGCGATAGCCCAATGCGCGGCGGCGATGGGCCGGCCCACTGGCCCAAATAGGCATTCGCCACATCCAGTTGGATCTCGTCCGTGCGGCGGTCGCCGCCAAATGCAGCGCGCGCCAGCAGCAACCCAACGCCATGCTCCGCCACATAGCGCGCGCCCGTTTCGCCCAGCGCACTTTGCCACAGCCGCTCTGCAAGCGTCGGGGCGGGGGGATCAAGCTGCCGGTCACCGGGCAATATCTCGCCCCGCAGCGCGCGCTGGAGCTGGCGTAGCCCATTGGTGGTCAAGGGATGGCGCTCGCTGTTGGGCACGCCGTACGCCTCGAACTCGACGGGGGCGCCGCCGCTGCCCACACCCAATTCAAGCCGGCCCCCGCTGAGCAGATCGACCACGGCGGCGTCTTCGGCCACGCGCAATGGGTGGTTCAGTGGGAGGATGACAATCGACGTGCCCAGACGCAGGCGGCGCGTCCGCTCGGCAGCCGCGGCCAGGAAGGGAAAGAGCGAGGGCAGCCGCCCGGGGTGCGCCCGGAAGTGATGCTCGGCTACCCACACGACATCAAAGCCCAACTGGTCGGCGGCAACGAAGAGTTCGAGCGTATCTTGGTAAATACGCGCCGGGTCGCCGTTGCCCTCCACATGGGTGAAAAATCCGAGACGAAACGGTACGCGCATAATGATTCCTTTTGGCAAGGCATTCGATTCGGCATCGTTGTCACTTCAATCATACCTCAAAATGCCCAACGCGCTGAATCCGCTCGTCATTGTTTGCCGGTAGCGCTGCGCCGCGCGTATGGCGGCGCTCTTTGTGGTTGCTCCTTCTGTGGGGGTGTGTCCGAAATTTGGGACAAGTAGGGCAAGGCGCCATCTTGCCCGCTGTAGCCCGCATTCCGAGAAAAGGCGGAAAACGTCTGGTTGTGAAAGCTGATTGCGGCCCTTTCCCGGACACACCCCTTCTGTGGGGAGCGTCATCGAGCATTGCGCAACATGAGGTATAATGGTGCGCAACCGACCATCGGCTCGACCTCAACTACATCCGTATTCCAAGCCAGAAACATCCGGCACAAACATCAGGCATAGAGATAAGGCATAGAGATAAGGCATAGACATGATGACAACGACTACCGACCAGACCCTGCCCACGGGGAACAGGCTCACCGTCTGTTTTGCCCACGTGGCCTATCAGCTTGCCAGCCGGTTTGCCGCCCGCCAGAATGACATTCGGCACTTTCAGGTGTGGACGCTCGACGAACTGGTGAACCGTTTGCCCGAAGCCGATGTGTTGGTGGTTTCGGGTCTCTGGCGCAACTTTCTGCTCGACCACGCCCCGCGCCTGCGACTGATCCAATCGATTGGCGCGGGCGTGGATCAGTTTCCCCACGACGAGCTGCGCGCACGCGGCATCCGCCTGGCCAGCGCCCGCGGCGTCAACCGCAACGCGGTGGCCGAACACGCCATGGCCATGGTGTTGGCGCTGGCGCGTCACCTGCACACCGGGCGCGACAACCAGCGCGCCCATCGCTGGCGTGGCATGATCTCCGACCTGAACCAACGCGAAGACGAGTTGGGGGGCAAGACGATGCTGATTGTGGGCATGGGCGGCATTGGTGCCCGGCTGGCGCAACTGGCCAAGGCCTTTGACATGCGGGTGCTGGCCACCAAGCGCAACCTGGCGAGCGGCCCAGCCCCCGCCGACGCCCTCTTTCCGCCCGACCAACTGCCGGCGCTTTTGCCCCAGGCCGATTTTGTCGTCCTCACCTGCCCGCTGACCCCAGAGACCGAACTGCTCATCAACGCCGAAGCGTTGGCGGCCATGAAGCCGTCGGCCTATCTGATCAACATGGCGCGCGGCCGCGTGGTCGACGAACCGGCGCTGTTGGCCGCCCTGCGCGAAGGGCGCATCGCCGGCGCCGGCCTGGATATCTTCTGGGATGAGCCGCTGCCCGCGGATTCCCCCTTCTGGGATCTGGAGCAGGCGCTCATTACCCCGCACACTGCCGGCGAAACCCGCCGCTACGAAGAGAATGTGATCGACATTCTGTTGGAAAACGTGGCCCGGCTGCAACGGGGCGAAACCGTGCTCCACAACCAGATCGTCTAGCCTATGCGCACCTCGCTGCACCGAGCGCTGCGCGCGTGGCGACCGAACTTTGCTTCGCCGACGCTACAAATTCTGCTGGGCCTGATGGCGCCCTCGCTGATGGTGGGGATTGACCATCATGTCTTTGCCGTGGCGTTGCCCACGGTGCGCGCCTATTTTCAGCTTGATCCGGACATGGCGGCGTGGGCCTCCATGATCTACACGCTGCCCTTTATGACGCTTATGCCGCTCTATGGCCGCCTGGGCGACGGGCTGGGCAAACGGCGGCTTTTGTTGGCAGGCATGGTGATCTTTTTGGCCGGGTCGCTGATCGTCTTTGTGGCGCCCTCGCTTGCCTGGTTCATGGCCGGGCGGGTGATCCAGGGGATCGGCAGCGCCGGGTTCGTGCCGCTGGGCATCGCGATTGTGGCGCAGTGGTTTGCCCCCAACGAGCGAGGCAAGCTGCTGGGCGCGTGGAATTCGGTGATCCCGCTGTCGGGGCTGGTCTTCCCCTTCTTTGGGGGCTTGTTGGTGGATGGCTTGGGGTGGCGCGCTATCTATCCACCGATCATCGCCATTGGCCTGGCGGCCCTATGGGTGGTGCGGCGCAACATCCCCACCCGCGGCCAGCGGCCCGTAGACCCGGTTTTCTTGCGCACGTTCGACTGGGTTGGCGTGCTGTTGCTGAGCGGTGCGATGACGACACTGCTCTTCTACGCTTCGAGCCGGCCCATCACCGGGGTGGAGGGTCTGCAAGATTGGCGGCTGCTGGGGTTGAGCCTGTTCTGTTTTGCCGCGCTCTTTGCGTGGGAACGACGCCAGGCCCAGCCCTATATCGACCTGGCGCTGGTGCGCAGCCGCGCCTTTCTGGCCGCTGCCTTTAGCGCCGGGCTGCGCATGTTTCTCATGAGCAGCATCAGCTTTGTATTGCCGCTCTATCTCACCGATATTCATCGGCTGAGCGCCAGCGCGGTGGGCGTTGCGTTGGCGTTACAGGCCGGCATGTTGTTTGTCATCTCGCAGGCGGGCGGGCAGCTTGCCGACCGTTGGGGCAGCCGGCGTCCTGTGCTCATCAGCATGATGGGCCTTATCCTCATCATGGCGGCCCTGGCCGTGGCGCCGGCCAATTTGCCGGTCTGGCTGATCTATAGCCTGGCCGGCGCGCATGGGCTGATCATCGGCCTTTCACTGGCGCCGCTGCACCGGGCTGCCATGCAGGGCGTGGCCGATCAAGAGGCGGGCGCCGCTGCGGGCCTCTACAGCATGATCCGCTTTGCCGGGCAGATCTTGGGGGTGGCGGTGGCGGGGGTGGCGCTGCAACGGGGGTTGGCGCAGGCCGCGATGCCGGTTGCAGCCTATCAGTGGGTCTTTTGGCTCTATGCAGGGGTGGCGGCGGTCGCAGTGGTGATCGGCTGGGGCGTGGCGCGCGACTGAACATGATATTGTTACATGGGGCGCGGTTGCGTCGTTTTGGGATGCCGATTGTGCTATACTGAGCTATCAAAACGGTTCGGATTTGATCGGCTCTGGAAAGCATGATCATGGCAAAGGAGCGAACTATGGCCGCACGACGCACCGCAGCCACAGACAAAGAAGACGTACCCAAAAGCTCTGCAAATAAAGCGCCGGCCAAAAAGCCGGCAGCCAAGACTACCGCAAAGAGCAGCGCAAAAAAGGCGCCGGCGAAGAAAGCACCGGCAAAAAAGACGCCCGCGAAAAAAACGACGCCAAAGACCACGACAACGCGTGCGGCGACGCTGCGCACCGACCTAAAAAAGCACGCCAACGAGACGTACGCCACCAGCGAACTCTTGCGCGGCGCGTTGGTCATCGTGGAACGCGAGGGCGTCGACGCCATCCGCACGGCGGTGCTGGCGTTGCTCGCCAGCAAGGTCCCCCTGGCCGGCAATGCGCTCAGCAAGCAGGCGGTCGACTCGTTGGTCCGCGTCCTGACGGATGATTACAAGAAGTTGAATAGCGATGATAAAAAGGCCGTACGCGGGGTGCTCAACTGGCTGAGCGGCGCGTTTGAAGTGGACACGGGCGCGCACACCCAACTAGTGGCGGCGTTGAGCGCCACGGCGTCGACGCCAGCCAGCCCCGCAGCCATTTCAGCTCCCGCTGCCGAACCGGCATTGACGGGCTTGGCGCAAGGATTCGTGCTGCCCCCCAAACCATAAACTGACAGGCGAAATCCATGAAAATTGCCATTTTCACCGAGACCTTTTTACCCAAGATCGACGGCATTGTCAGCATCCTCTGTCAGGCGCTCGAACGGCTCAACGAAAAGGGGCACCAGGTATTGCTCTTTGGCCCGCCCGGTGGCCCGTCGGAGTATGCAGGGGCGGAGATTGTGGGGGTGGGCGGGCCGCGGCTGCCCTTCTACCCGGAGCTGCGCATCAACATCCCAAGGCAGTGGGTGTGGGAGCGCGTGCGTGACTTCAACCCCGATGTGGTGCACGTGGTCAACCCCTTCTTTCTTGGCCCGTTTGGCCTTTCGTACGCCAAGAAGCTGGGCAAGCCCACGGTGGCCTCGTTCCACACCGATGTCCCGCGCTATGCCGAGTATTATGGCGGCGGTTTTCTGTCGCCCCTTCTCTGGCATTATCTGCGTTCGATCCACAACTCGGCGTCGCTCAATCTATGTCCCTCCACCACCGTGCTCAAGGACTTGCGCGCCCACGGCTTTCGGCGCGTCCGCTGGTGGCATCGCGGTGTGGACATCGCGCGCTTCACTCCCGGCCCGCGTGACCAGTCGTTGCGCGCGCGCCTTACCGGCGGCCACCCCGATGATTTTTTGTTTGTCTATGTGGGGCGCCATTCACCGGAAAAGGGGTTAGAGAC
>JAHDWG010000167.1 GCA_023384495.1 Caldilineaceae bacterium | reverse complement strand
CTAAGGCAGGACAGGTGTGCTTCTGCGAATAGACGGTGTCGATGAAGCCGATGAAATGGTCGAGTTGACGCCAGGTGGGGGAAGAAACGCTGTCGGTGGAGACGCCACTGGGCGACTTCTTCTGCATGGGCTGGTGTGAGCGGACAAATTTGGTATCGCTGCCGGTGGATGTCAACCCGGCAGGCGGCTTCAACTGCTATTGGGAGGCGCCATTCCGTAGGCGCGCCCGCATCACCTTACCCTACCATCTGCGGCACGGGCACGGAGAATTACCTTGGCGGCGCCTGGGGTTTTGTACCGCCGCCCGGCCAGTATGGCGAATTCTCTTCACCCTTTTCGGGGATGCCCCGGGTGATCCGACCGGACGGGCTAAACAAGGCCAATCAGTGCTTTGGGCTCTATCGCTGGCATATTTACGCCAGACCTGCGCATCGCCATGCGGGCGCTGGGCTGGCGCATGCCGCTGGAAGGCAAAGGCCGTTATATCGCCCTGCAAGGCGATATCGCCTCCACCGTTTTCTGGTATCAGATCGAACCACACATCGCCTTCTCTACGCTGCCCAGTTTCGAGTATCTGGAAGTGATCTGACGGCAACGGTCAGCGCAGTCACGATGATCGGGGCGCGGTCAGGCAGACTGCACCCCCATCGCATCAGCTGCACGCCGTTTCGCTAGAGCTGCGCTGCTATCCACGCTCCAGGCCCAGGGTTGCGGTACGCCGAGCAAAAGCAGCGCGGAACCCATAAGCGCCACGTTGCTGAGAAATGCGTGCATTTCGATCATCTGCATTTGTGGCTCTGTGATGACCCAGAAATTGTGCAACAGCAGGGTGACCGGCGCCAAAAAGAGGATGACGGCGGCTACGCCAATCGCCGGGCGCCAGCCGGTGAGAATGCTCGCCCCGCCGACGATCAGCAAGATACTGGCAATGATGACCGCCAGCAGCGGGAATGGCGCCCCTTTGTAGGCTGTATAGCCGACCTTCTCGCCAAGATGGAGAAGATTGTCGATGCCTGCGTACAGATAGAACCCACCAACCACCAGCCGCCCGACCAAAAAGGCGGCCATGCTCGGTGTATCCCCATGCGAATGAAGTAATTTGCTCATGATAAGGCTCCTTGGTTGGGTACACACGATTTCACAAATGTCCCGTCTGGTCCCCGTTGACTATCGATCAATAGCCTTCATATCGCGGGGGAAAGTCTAGTGCCGCAAAATCTTGGGCTTGCACATTCTTTGCGTGTAGCAGGGTCAACGCCTGCGGTGCTGGCCCCGTTTGCAACCGACGCCGGATCTGTGCTGCACATTCCTCTGGGCTAAGCACGCTGGTATCCACCTCCAGATCGTAGACGCCGTGCGCATGAACCCGTGCAAATTGGCCCCGAACTTGCTTTACTTGCCGGCATCCAACAGATGCCGCGCGCTGCTCGGCAATCGCCAATGGGCAGCGCACCGCCACAAACAACGGGGTCAAGCCTTCGAGTTGCGTTGCGCAGTCTTGCAGCCATGTTGGGTCGAGCAGGGTATGTTCGGCGATGACATTGTGCCCGGCGCTCGTCAACGCAAGGATAGTATGGTGCAGATTGGCAGCCTGTTGTACGTCCAATACCGCAGCAACGTCAGGGTCGCCGCCAGCAGGCGGTTGAGACAAAAAATGCTCTATGCGCACCGTCAGGTACGGTTCAGCAAGCAGCGATTGCAGCGCAATCGCAATCGCCGTTTTGCCCGAGCAGAGGGTTCCATTTAGGAGGATCAGTTTGCCGGGATCCCTCATATTACCGTAGGAATGGTTGCGCCGATCACGAGGCCGTTGCTTGTCTGCAAGAAAGACTGTACAATTGAACGAAGTGGGCATGGGTAGCATAGCAGTTCTGCGCCTGCCTAGACAGGGACATTCCCAGGACATTTCTAGGACACGTTGTAGAAGCCACCTGGCAGGTGAATCCATGATCGATCTCAGTCAGTTTGGCAAGCAGTTACAGCGGTTCCGTAAGGGGGCGGGGCTAAGCCAGGAACAACTGGTGGAGGCGCTGGATCGGTTGGCGCGCGCTGGGCCGGCTGCAGAATATCGAGTGCTCGACGGCGCGCTGATCTCACGCTGGGAGCGCGCCCGCGTCCAGGGTGGCCGGCAGTGGAAACCAACACGCGCCTATGTCCTACACTTGATCCAATTGTTCAGCGAACAATTGACCTGCGAGGCCGCGCAAGCATGGGCTGCTCAAGTCGGCTACCAGATTGGCGCCACCGAGTTGAAGCCATGGTTCGCGACCCCATGGCCGCTCTTGGGGCAGAATGGAGGCGCCGAAGTGACGCCAGGCGGCGCGGAAGCTCTACCTTCACCCCGGCACAACTTGCCCACAGCGCTCACGTCGTTTGTTGGCCGCACCGATGAAGTAACGATGCTGGTCGAATCCTTGGCCACAAAATCAACACGGCTGGTGACTATTGTTGGTGAAGGCGGCGTCGGCAAGACGCGTCTGGCGCTGGCGGCAGCACAGGCAATTTTGGATTGGGAATCTGGGATGTTGGCGGCAGGGAAGTCGACCGGAGACGCGCAGAAATCCAACATTCAGGATGCAAAATTCCCCGATGGCCTTTGGTTTGTGTCGCTGATTGGGCTAGATGATGCCAATACCATGGGGCTGGCCAACCAATTGGCGTCGGCGATTGCCAAAGCGATTGGGTTTGTCTTTCACCCTGTGGCAATGGAACCGGCGGCCCAGTTGATCGACTTTCTCCGTTCCAAGGCCCTGTTGCTCATTTTGGACAACTTTGAACACCTGAGCGCTGCAACCCCTTTTGTGCTCGAATTGCTTCAGCAGACGGCGCGAGTGCGTATCCTCATCACGTCGCGAACCCCACTCAACTGCCAGGCGGAGCGGCTGCTCACGTTACAGGGTTTTCGCATCCCGTTCGACGCGACCCAACACGCCTCCGACCTTCCCGGCGTCCAGCTCTTTGTCGAGCGGGCGCGCCAGCAGGTTGCATCCTTTGTGCTGGACGCGCAGAATGTGCACGATGTGGCTCGCCTTTGCCGGCTGGTCAACGGCAACCCGTTGGGGATGGAACTGGCGGCGCACTGGATGCAGCACTTCACCGTGGCCGAAATGGTTTCCGCCTTGCAACAACAGGATCGCTCGCTGCTTGCAACCGACCAGCGTGACGTCCCAGATCGCCATCGCAGCATGGAAGCAGTCTTCGAGACTTCGTGGCGGCTGCTATCGCCCAGCGCCCAGCAGATACTTGCCCAGTTGACCGTCTTTCGTGGGGCCTTCTCGCGCCAGGCTGCGCACGCTGTGACGGGCGCAGCAATGAGCCACCTGATGGAACTAGTCAACGCATCACTGCTGCACACTACACAGGATCACGCCGGGCGTACGAGCTATCTCATGCATGAGTTGTTGCATCAATATGCCATGACCAAGCTAGCCGCGCTGGAAAGCGTGGAGCCAGGCGTGACGCAGACCGTGAACCGGCGTCATAGCGACTTCTATCTGGGCTTTGTTGCCGACCGCGGACAGGCGCTCTATAGCAGCAAGATGAACGTTGCCGTCGCCGAGGTGCAGGCGGCAATCGATAATATCCGCGTGGCCTGGCAGTGGGCTTTGATTCATTGCCACACGGATGTGCTTGTCCACGCCTCAGCCGGGCTGCGCGCGTTCTATCATGCTCGCAGCCTCTACCAAGAGGGCGAAGAAGTGTTTCGTGGCGCGGCTGCCGCGTTGCCGGCAAACGAAACATCGGATGCGGGCGTCGATACACTGTCCGCTCTATTGCGGATCGCCCAGGCGTTCTTTCTCAACCTGCTCCACCGCTATGATGAAGCCATTGCCGTCGTCCGAACCGTTTTGGCGCAGCGTCCCAGCCACGAACTCTCACCGATCGTCGCCGAAGCGCAGTTGGAATGGGGCGTTGCCCTCTCGTTGCAAAGTGAACCTGATGAAGCCTTAGCCCGCCTGTACGTCGTGTTGGAACTGACGCAGCGACTCAACCTGCCCGTGGTGGAGGCCAGGGCGCTGCACGGCATGTTTCGCGTGTTGATGCCCAAGGGCGAGGTTGAGGAGGCCACCGCTGTGCTCGAACGGGCGCTCCATCTCTATCAACAGGTGGGCTACCGTCTGGGCGAAGGCTTTGTCTTGCGTTCATTGGGCTATGTGGCGCGCCGCCGAAATCAGTATGTGCAGGCGCTCGCCTACTGGGAACAAGCGGTGTGCATCTATCAGGAGATGGAAGATCACCTGCGGGTCATTTCGATCTGGCAGCACCTGGGTGATGTGTTTGAGGCGCTCGGTGACCTGGGCCGCGCCTATCGGTATTATCGAGATGCGTACACCCATCGCGACGAGGTCCACGATTTACGGCATGCGGCCCATACGGTCGATGGCTTTGCCCGGCTCATGGCGCGACTGGGTGAGTATGAACAGGCGCGCGCATATGGCCAACAGGCATTGGCGGAACAAAGGCGACTGCGCGATCAGGCGGGTGTGATTGAAACGCTCTGCACGTTGGGGGCGGTGTATTGGCAAATGGGCGATGCAGCAACCGCTCTGACCCATTACCTGGAGGCGCTGGCGCTCAGCCGGAGTGCAGGCGCACGGATATACGAAGGGCTGGCCCAATTGGGTATCGGCCAGACATACACCGCGTTGGGGCAACTCGACGAGGCGGTCGCCGCCTGCCGCCAGGCGTTGACAATCCAGCGCGAGCTGGGCCAACAACAATCGGCGTTGGAGACATTGAGCGAGTTGGCGCGTATCGCCCTGATGCGAAATTGCCTGGATGAGGCGGTTACACTGGTCACTGAACTCCAGGCCGGGTTAGCGATTTCCGAATTGCATGGCGCAAGAGAACCGCTGCGGGTCTATTGGGTTTGCTACCAGGTGTTATCCGCCACTTACGACCCGCACGCCAGCCAATGGTTGACTACAGCATATCGGGGATTGCAGACCCAGGCGGCCACGATTGACAATGCCCAGTTGCATGAGTCGTTTTTGACCAATGTGGCGGTCAATCGAGCGATTGCCGTCGCATATTTGCATCGATCGACATAATTGGGCAATCCGAACTTCAAGGTAGACAGGACAAAATTCCACACCCACCTGGCCGACATCTTTACATCCTCGCCAACGCGCAGACCTTGCCCAAGTTAGCCCGGCCCACTACAGCCCACCCGAAAGCCTGAACATACTCGCAGACCGGAGGGGCTGCCCTTGTGGTCGCCTGCCTCTACGCCTAAACCCCAACCCCTCCAACCGCTGTGAACTATGATGGTCACGAAGCTGACGCGATCTGGACATCGTTTCGTCGCTGACTGGGCGCCGTGTGGGGGCCGCTTCGACGCCCGCGCTTGGTACGCTATGTGCTGTGACAGAAAACCTTGTACGTTAATCGATAGACTTTCACAATCAAGAGGCAAAATCATGACAACCTTGACGATGGACGATGTTGAAACCGACGCCCTCACCGCCCGCACCAGGACAACCTGGATGGCCGGTGACTTTGGGCGGATCGCGCGTTCGTATGAGCCCGGCGCGGCGGAATTCATCACCCGGCTGAACTTCCGGCCCGGCGACCGGGTGTTGGATGTGGCCTGCGGCACGGGCAATCTCGCCATCCCGGCCGCACGCGCCGGCGCACGCGTAACCGGGATCGACATTGCCCCCAATCTGCTCGAACAAGCCGCCGCTTGGGCGCGCGCCGAAACGCTCTCTGTCGAGTTCGAAGAGGGAAATGCGGAGCGCATGCCCTATCCCGACGCTGCCTTTGATGCGGTAGTGACCATGTTTGGCGCCATGTTTGCGCCCCGAGCAGAGGAGGCCGCGTCCGAACTGGTGCGCGTCACGCGCTCCGGTGGCCGGATCGCCATGGCCAACTGGACGCCCGATGGCTTTATCGGCCAGATGTTCAAGATCGTGGGCAGGCACGTACCTCCCCCGCCAGGGGTATCCTCCCCGCTGATGTGGGGCGCTGAAGCCACAGTGGCTGAACGGTTGGGCAACCAGGTTGCCGATCTGCGTTGCACGTCGCGCACGATCACCTTCAACTTTCCGTTCGACCCGGCGGAGACCGTGGAGACCTTCCGCACCTACTATGGCCCCACTGTGCGCGCCTTTGCCGCGCTCAACCCAGACGGGCAGGAAGCGCTTCGCCGCGATCTGGAAGCGCTCTGGGCACAACACAACCGCGCGCAGAATGGCGAAACCCAGGTGAATTCTACCTATCTGGAAGTGATTGCGGTTCGGAAGTGATGGAAGGGACGAAAGGGTTAGGAGATTGAGGGAGGAGGGGATTGACGATCCGGTCAGCCCATTCTCCTCAATCTTCCAATCCCCTGGTCTGCCCCCGTCTCCCAATTTCTCAATCGCTGAATCTCTCATTCATATTTTAAGGAGAAAAAGATGAATATGTTTGCCCGTTGTTTCTTTCTGCTGGCTGTTGTGCTGGCCGGCTGTGTGCCCGCGCCAACCTCTCCACGGGCGGCGCCAGATGCCGGCAGTTGGCCCACCTGGGTTGTGACCGATGTGGATGCGGTGCGCCCCGCGGCTCCCCCCGACCAAGCGGCTACCCAGACTGAATTAAAGGAGGTGCAGACACTGGTTGCCGGGCGGGATCAGGCGGCCCTACAACAGATTGCCTACTGGGATAGCGGTTCTCCTTCCTACCGCTGGATCGAGATCGCCTTTGCCCAAAATCGAGCCACACCGGCTTCGGCGCCGCGCGTCTTTCGCATGATGTCCTTGCTCAATGTGGCGATCTATGACGCGCTGGTTGTCGCCTGGGACGCAAAGTACGCCTACAATCGCGCTCGGCCAGAGGCTTTGGCGCCGGGTCTGTCTGTGGTGGCGCAACACACCAATAGCCCGTCGTATCCATCCGAACACGCCGTGGCTGCGGGGGCTGCTTCGACAGTCCTCGCCTATATCTACCCCGACCTGGCCCAGGATTTTCTGGACAAGGCGCAGGCCGTCGCCGATTCGCGCGTGCTGGCCGGCGCCCACTTCCCCAGCGATGTGGCAGCCGGGCTGGAACTAGGACGGCAGGTAGCGGAACAGGTGATCGCCCGCGCCCAGGTCGATGACGCCTTGCCTGCGTGGGACGGTGTGATCCCAACCGGCCCCGGCCACTGGATCGGTGAAAAGCCGGCTGAACCCAATGCCGCCAAGTGGCAACCTTGGGTGCTGGCTGCGCCGGATGCAGTGCGCCCGGTTCCTCCCCTGGCGCACGACTCGCCTGAACTGGCCGCCGAACTGCAAGAAGTCATGGCCATCACCCATACCTTCGCCATCGACCAGAAGGCGATGTGGTGGCAGTCGGCGGAGGGTGTCTTCGAGAATTGGTATACCTTTGCCAGCCTGCGCATGTTCGAGCAGGGGCTGGACGCCGATCCGGTGGCGGCGGCGCGCGCGTATGCGCTGATGAGCGTCGCCCAACATGACGCCGTCATTGCCTGTTGGGACGCCAAGTATACCTACTGGTCGCTCCGACCGATCCATATGGAGCCGGCGCTGAAGACGGTCTTCGCCACGCCCAACTATCCGAGTTACCCGTCGGGGCACGCCTGCGTCTCCAACGCAATTGCCGAGGTGATCGCGGCCGAGTTTCCGGCCTATGCCGAGGCAATCCGCGCCCGCGCCGCCGAAGCCTACGAATCGCGCATCTGGGCCGGCATCCACTTCCGGCATGAGATGGTCGCCGGCAAGGACATTGGGGTGACCGTTGCGCAACAGGTTCTCGCCTGGGATGACTAGCGAGATAGTTGCGCCTTATACTGAGCTCTGTTTGAAAACCGGAGTTAGAGCGAGGAGTACGAATCTTCGTATAGTGCGGTTTTCAAAGCAGCCGCAGTATAGCATTTATGCGTTGCACTGGTTTGGTGTTCCATTGCCAACCCACCGGGCGCCGACCAGTGCGATGCATGTACGTTCGGTAAGCAATCAGCAAATATACAGTAAGCGTATTTACAATAAGCAAATATAGCAGACATATAGAGAGTGAATCGTATGCAATACTTGATCGATCGATGGGAAATGCCGCGGCCACAGCCCAACTTGACTGCCATCGCCGTGCGTCCACTTCAACCCGACGACGTGGAGCTGGTTGCCGCCATGCACGAGCGGCTTTCGCCCGAAAGCATCTACAGCCGCTATCTCCAACATCGCCCGCCGGGATCGGCTGAGATCGCTGCACTGGGGCGGCTGGACCCGGCCAGCGGGGCCGGCTTTGTGGCGACAGCGCAGCAACGGACCGAAATCGTCGTGGGGCTGGCTCATTATGTACGCGAGGCGAAGGCGGAACTCCCAATCGCCGAAGCCGGGATTCTGGTCGAAGATCAGTTTCAAGGGCAGGGGGTTGGCCGTATCCTCTGGCAGCGGTTGCAGCAGCACGCCCAAGCCCACCAGATTCACCAGTTGCGCGTGTTGTTGCACCCGCACAATCTGCGGATGCAGCGCCTGGTGCAGGGGGGCGGCCTGCCGTATACGGCAAGAGCGCAAGACGGGCTGTACGAATATCTAGTTACACTGGAACCGGGGCTGTATTCTTTGCCGTCTGATGCGACCTCCGCGCCGCCGGCATTTGTCGGGACAGGGCGGAGCCTACGCAGCCGGTTTATTTGGTGTTGACATCGAGCGCCCGCCATAGATAACGTCTTGGAACGCGACTAGCCCCGCCCTCAATCATTTTTTGTCAACCTTGCCGAGCTAGCCGAGGCAATGCTGTGGATGATCGATGGGCGGTGGCAACCCTGGGCGTCGCGCCGGGGGATGGGGCCCTGGTACGTCATCAGTTTGACGCGCCGGCTTGGTTGTACTCCAACCAGTGCACGATGTCATCCAGTGATTGGTGGGTGATCCAAGCCGTTGCCTCATCGAAGAGCCTGGCTGGCAGTTCGCTGCGAAGTTCGGCGAGCAGCGGCTCATTATAGAGGCGATCGCGCGCCATGACCGAGGGGTGCTGTTCGGCGAAGGTCAGTGCTCTGAGCGCCGCCTCTACTTGGCCGCGTCGGGCCAGGACATGCCCCAAGAGCGCAATGCTGCCCAGCGTATCCGGCGTGCTTTCGCTGCGCTGGGCAACCGCGAGCGCTTCGCGCAGCGCCCGTTCAGCTGCCGTGAAATCGTGCATTTCAAGGTAGCTGATCGCGATGCCGTTCAGATTGGCCGCAATCCACCGTTCGTCACCCAGGCTGCGCGCCAGGGCCAGGCTCTCGTTGTAATATGTCTCCGACAACTGGTAACGCCCAAAACCGCGCTCAACGCTGCCTAGATTACTGGTAAGGACCATGATCTGGATTTGGTCGCCCTCTTCCTGGGCAATGGTGAGCGCCTGCTTGTAGTAAGGGAGCGCGTGGCGATAGTCATGCTGGCGGGAATAGGTGGTGCCCAGGCTGGTCAAAGCGCGCGATACCCAGGGGCGATACCCCATCTCCTTACAGAGGGCAAGGGCCTCATGCAAATAGGCTTGGGCCTCTGGGTAACGGCCTTGGGCGCTGGCCACCATGCCGAGGCTGAGCAGGGCTTCAGCGCTGCCCGAGGTGTCGCCAAGGCGCCGGCACAGGGCCATGGCCTCTTGAAGGGTGGCGGTGGCGTCCGCGCTCACGCCACGGCGTAGCTGCGTGCGGCCATAGAGCAACAAGGCGAGCGCCAAATCGTGCTCCAGATTGTACGCCCGGCAGACAGGAATGGCCTCTTTCGCCACCGCGAGGCTCGCCCGATACTGGCCGATTTCAAAGTGGAAAAGCCCGGTGCATAGTCGAACATGCACCAATGTGCTGATTTGTTCATGCTGCATTGCGGCGTCGTCGTGGTGTGCGCCCCACCCTGCCGCTTCCATCACCTGGATTGCATGGTCAATAAGGGCCTGACCTGCAAGCCAGAGTGAGTTAACGAGATAATAGGTGGTCAGCACCCTGGCCATTTGGCGAAAGAGCGCGGTGACGGGTAGCCCCTCACGCTGCTGGCTGACCGCGTCAATCATCCATCGCCAGGCATGACGGACATTATCGAGTTCAGCCGAAACAACGGTCAACCCCTGTTTGTAGGTTGGAGAATAGAGGTTCGCTCTTTGTTGATCCACCAATGCCGCGTAATAAGCAGCATGGGCGTCTCGAATAGCAGGCGCCGTGTCTGCTAGGCGCTCGGCCGCGTATTGGCGCGTCAATTCGTGCATCTGATAGCGCCTGTCTGGCGTCACGCGCACCCAGGCTTTTTCAACCAGCGTGGCCAACATGGGCAGCGATGCGCCGGCCACTTCTGCTGCAGCCTCAGACTGAAAGCCGCCTGTGAAGACAGATAGGCGCGCTGCAACCTCTTGCTCCTCTTCCGCCAACAGGCTCCAGGAGTGGTCCATCACGGCGCGCATGCTGCGATGCCGGGCGGGTATGTTCTGGAGGCGGGCGGTCAAAATGTCCAACCCGCGTTCCAGTTCGCGCACAATCTGCTGGGGGGGTAGCGCCTTGAGCCAGGCCGCGGCCAGTTCGATCCCGAGCGGCATCCCCTCCACCATCTGACAGATGCGTATCACGGCTGCGCGCTCGTTTTCCAGGCGGAGAGCCGGCTGTATACGCCGCGCACACTGCCGAAAAAAGCGAACTGCATCATATTCGAAATCGGACGCGGCGTTATCTGGCCCAGCTGGTGGAAAGGCCATCCCATTGACGGGGTAGTACCACTCTTCTTGCAAGCCGAGCGTTTCGCGCGAGGTGACCAAGAGTTTGAGCTTGGGCGCAGCACTCAGGATGGCGGAGAGTAAGCCCGCGGATGAGACCAAATGCTCAAAATTGTCGAGCAGCAATAGCATCGTTTTGTCGCGCAGAAAGGCCAGCAATTGTTCTTGAAGCGGGGCGGCGGCATGAAGAGGAAACCCGCTTTCGTCGGCGATGGCGGAAATGATCGCTGAAACGATGCTGCTTCCTTCGCGTAGCGCATCCAAGGGAACGAAGAACACGCCGTGGGGAAATGGGCTTTGTTCGGCGTGTGTCTCCACAATGCCTTCCGCCACGCGCAGGGCAAGGCGCGTCTTGCCCATGCCGCCAGGGCCGACCAACGTCAGCAGGCGACAATCGGGTTCGTCCAATAGCCGGGTAAGTTCAGCCAATTCTGCTTCCCGCCCGCTAAATGGGGTGGGCTGAATGGGGAGGTTATGCGGGAGCGGCTGCTCGGCGTCCGCTGGGGGAGGGAGCGGCTCCGGCGGTGGCGTCTCTTGCGGGGTCTCTTCCGCTCGTTTTGTGCGTTGCGCCGGTATCACCTTGTCAAGCTCACCGGCGCGAATACGCGCAACGAGTTGGAGTGTGGCCGTGTCAGGCTCGACATTCAGCTCGGTCGCCAGCGCCTGACGGCAGAGTTCGAACTGGGCCAGGGCGGCGCTGCGTTGGCCGCTTTGCGCCAATAGCAGCATCAACTGCTGGTGGGCTTCCTCGCGCCAGGGCTCATGCTTGAGCACGCGATGCATGGCGTCGACGGCGCCAGCGAAATCACCAAGGCTCGCCAGGTGCTCGCTGAGCAAATGCAAGCCCTGCAGATAGTGTTCCCGCAGCCGCGTCCGCTCGGTCAAGACCCACTGTTCAAACTCAGGGGTGTCATGAGTATAAAAGCCTTCGAGAAAATCACCCCGATAGAGTTCGATCACCCCTGCAAGTGGAGTGGGGTCGCCGGTGGTCTTGGCCGTGGCCAGGGCCGTCTCGAGCGCCTGCACATCGAGCCAATAGGGACGGGTGCGGTCAAATGCAAGGGTATGCCGCGAAACAACCAGGTGGTCGCCCACCAACTGCGTCAGATTGGAGAGTGTTCGGTTGAGATTGCGGCGTGCGTAGTCGTCCCCCACATCGCCCCAAAAGAGCCCCGCCAGCACCGAACGGGCGTGTGCGCGTTGCGTTGTCGCCAAGTAATAGAAGAGGGCCCGAGCCTTAGCCGAACGGAACCCAGTGAGTGGGGTTCCAGCCAGGCGAACTTCTGGGCTGCCAAATAGGGCCAACTCTAATTTTTTGTCCATAGTGGGCTTGCACGGTAGACCAAACCGGCTCAGTTTAGCCGCGCCCCATAGAGCGCCCTGGCATTCTCCACCATGATTTTGCGGCGCAGCGCCGGGTCGATGTCAGTGAGGAAGGTGCTCGGCTCGTCCCAATCCCAATGCGGGTAGTCGCTAGCAAAGAGCAGCACTTCATCCGCCCACATCCAGCGCAGAAAGGCGTCCAAGTCTTGCTTGGTGGGCGCGTTGGGCAGGGGCTGTGAGCCAAAGCGGATATTACTGCGCAGGTATTCGCTGGGCAGCTTCTTGACCCAAGGTGTGTAATCGCGCAGCCCCTTCCAGTCGCCATCCATGTGCCACATCAGCCCGGGCACCCAAAAGACATCGTGCTCGATAAAGAGGAACTTGAAGTTGGGGAACTTCTCAAAGACGCCTTCGCAGATGAGGCTGGTCACATGGGCCATCGCGATCTGTGGGCGGGCCATGCGCATTTCCAGATAATAGGAGGGGAAGCCAGCTGCTGTCGGCGCTGCTGCAATCCCTGCCCCTTCGCCGCCAAAGTGGACGCACATCGGCAGCCCGTGCGCCTCGCACGCAGCATAAATTGGGTGATAGAAGCGGTTGCCAAAGGGGATGCGCGCGCCTGCCGGCATGAGCACTTGGGCGACGGCCGGGTGGCCGGCCAGCCGCTCGATCTCGGCGACGGCCTGCTGCGGGTCTTGCGGTGCAATGTGGATCGAAGCGCGCAGCCGGGCGTCTTGGGCCGTCCACTCGTCGAGCGTCCAGTCGTTAAAGGCGCGGCAATAGGCGGCGGCGTAATCCGCGTCAGGGTGAACGGCCGCGGCGTAGGGCCCACCGGTGAGGATGGCTCGTTCCAGTTCGTAGGTGTTGAGGTGGTCCTTGATCAACACAGCCGGGTCTGTGGCCGGGTTGATGTCTTTGCCATCCCACAGATCGTGGCGAGCGCCGCTGCCAGGCATATTCGTGTAGCCGACACCGGGCATCATTGTGCCGAAGTCTTTGATATATTCGACGTATTGCCGCGGAAGGTAGGGAAAGAGCACCTTGGGGTCGTCGAACTGGTGATGCACGTCGCAATCGATAACGCCGAGGGCCTGTGTGCGTTTTGGGCGGGCAACGGGTTGCGCGTACACCGTGGCGCCATTTGTTTGGGCCGGCGCTTCCGAAGGAACAGTCGCGGTTAGGGTCACGGTTGCCTCCTGAACGATCGAATGAGGGGTTCATACTGCTTTGTGATCTTGCTCATTATAGTGGAGAAGCACAAAGCCCGCCAACCGGACATGGGGGCGCGGGCGACAGAGCAAAGACAGCGGCCGGCGTTCCAAATCCGCCTACTGGGAAAATCGGACAAAACAGCGTAACACAGAGGGCACAGAGATTGCACAGAGCACACCGAGAAATGCGCGTTGGCTCACTCTTTGGACAAAATCCTCTGTGTGCTCTGCGTCTCCTTTGTGTGCTCTGTGTTCCTGCTGTACGCGGCCATTTCCGTCTGCTCCAACTGTGCCCGCCGCGCCTTCACCATACTCGCAAACCGCGCAAAGAGGAGGTCGGCATCGTGGGGGCCAGGGCTGGCTTCGGGGTGATATTGGACGCAGAAGACGGGCCGGTCGCGCAGTTGCATGCCTTCCACCGTGCCGTCGTTGAGGTTGCGATGGGTGATCTCCACCGTGTCGGGCAAGGTGGCGGGGTCGACGGCATAGTTATGATTCTGCGCCGTGATTTGGACGGTCGCCGAATTGCTGTCGCTCACCGGTTGGTTGCTGCCGTGGTGGCCAAACTTGAGTTTGTAGGTCTGCCCCCCCAACGCCAGGCCAATGATCTGGTGCCCCAAGCAGATGCCAAAGGTGGGGATGTTACTCTTCAACAGCGTGCTCACGGCCTGCGCCGCATAGGGAACGCCGGCCGGGTCGCCGGGCCCATTGCTGAGAAAGATGCCGTCAGGCTGCATTGCCAACACTTCATCGGCGGGCGTGCTGGCCGGCACCACCGTGACGCGCAGCCCGTGGCTGGTCAGCCGGCGCAAGATGTTGTGCTTGACGCCAAAATCGTAGGCGACAACCAGCGGCGACTGTGGCGTAGTCTGTTGTGGGTTGCGCGCCGCGTGTGGGTCAAAGTCGCGGCTAGAGGGCACAGGCGTCCATTCAACGCGCGTGCCATTCACCCAGTTATAGCGCTCCTGGCAAGTGACCTCGCGCACCAGGTCGCGGCCATCCAGCCCTTCCCAGCGCTGCGCCAGTTCGAGCAATTGTTTCACCGTGTGGCTGCCGTCGGTGCAGAGCGCAGCGTGAATCACCCCATGCGTGCGCAGCCGGCGCGTGAGCGCGCGCGTATCCACCTGGCTGATGCCGGGGATGCCGTGGCGGTTCAGGTAATCGCCCAGCGTCTCGTTGGCGCGCCAGTTGCTGACCACTGGGCTGACCTCACGCACGATGAACGCGGTGATCTGTGGCTTGTCGCTTTCCACATCTTCGGCGTTG
>JAHDWG010000728.1 GCA_023384495.1 Caldilineaceae bacterium | reverse complement strand
GTGAAGAGATATTCATGGTGGATGGAGCCAATGTGCCGCGCCACCACGCGCGCCGCCTCGATGTCGTTCGAGCCTTCCACCCCCACCGAGAAGGTATGCAGTTCGCGCACATGGCGGCGCGTCAGGGCGGCGATCACGCTGCTGTCCAGCCCGCCTGACAGGAAGGCGCCCACGGGCACGTCGCTCATGAGGTGCGAAGCCACCGCCTGTTCCAGCGCCTGGCGCACCCGGCGGATCTGCTCGGCTTCCGGCTGTGGATCAGGCGGCTCGTCGGGCATGGTATAGTATTGCACAAAGCCTTGCTGCGAATCGTAGTAGGCGCCGGGCGGGAACTCCTGCACATCGTCGGCCCAGTCGGCCAGCGCCTTGAGTTCGGATGCAAAGTGTAGCACGGGCCGATCACCCGCGCCCTTGCGCACACCGTAATAGAGCGGCTTGATGCCAATCGGGTCGCGCGCCAGAAAGAGCCGTTCGCCATCGCCGACGGCAAAGGCAAACATACCTTCGAGCGCCGTAAGGGTATCGGCATTGCGCTCTTCGAAGAGATGGAGGATCGCCTCGCTGTCACTGGTGGTGGCAAAGCGATGCTGCCCCATGAGCGCCGGGCGCAGCGCAGGGAAGTTGTAGATCTCGCCATTGGCGACAATCGCCGCCGAGCGGGTCTCGTTGTAGATAGGCTGCGCGCCACCCGTTGGGTCCATAATCGCCAGCCGGCGGTGGCCCAGTGCGCCATGGCCGGGGTGAACGTGCATCCCCTCGCCGTCGGGGCCGCGATGGCGCAGCTTATCGATCATCTGTTGTAGGAGCGGTTCATCGTCTTCGCCCCAGATCCCAGCAATTCCACACATCGTTTCATTCCATTGTATACTCTTCTGTATACTCTTCTGTGTACTCTTCTGCGTACTCTTCTGCGCCGCAAGTTCTCACGATGGCTCGGCATCGGCCCAGTTTTCGATAGCAAGCCCGGGCACACGCTGAAACTCGCGCACATTGTTGGTTACCAATGTGGTTTCCAACGCAAGCGCGTGGGCAGCGATCAGCATGTCGAGCGGGCCAATCGGTGTGCCATTACGCTCCAACATCGCCCGTAGCTTGCCATAGTGATGCGCCGCTACGGCATCAAAATCGGCAATCGGCAAGAAGAGCAGCAACTGTTCCAGAGCAAGCGCCGCCTGCTCCGGGCGGCTACTCTTTTCTGCCCCAAATTGTAGTTCAGCCACCGATATCGAAGAGATACCAATATTGCCCACCGGCACGGCGTTGAATTTGTGACGTACGTGGGCGGGCCGCTTGGCAATCAGATAGATGCAGATGTTGGTGTCAAGCAAGTATCTCATGCAAAGTGCGCCATGGGTTGGTCGTCTGTCAAATCATCCAACGGTTCGCGCTGCTGCTGCTCCGTCGGCTGTTGACGGCCAGCAGCCATAAAGTCATCAGGGAACATCTCCAACGCTTGAAAAAAAGGATCCCACCCTTCCTGGTAAGGGACAAGCATAACGCCTTTGCCTACGCGTACAATAAATACCTTATCACCCTCAAAGCGAAACTCTTTGGGCAACCGCACGGCCTGGCTTCTGCCGTTTTGAAAGAGCTTGGCTATCTGTGTCATCGGGCCTCCTTGCCGGCTGCGGCAATATCGCTATTACTGGCGCCAAAAGTATATATCAAAAGTATATACCTGTCGCGCGTCGATGTCAAGGAGACGCAATCAGTCAGTTTCCCGTTGCTCGACAAGTTCCAACACCACAAGCAGGCCGTGGCCGCAGCCAAGCCCCCGTTGCAGGCCCGATTCTAGACTGCGCAACGCATAGCCCAGCTGCGGCTCTACCAGACTTCCTGCAGACGCACCGTCACACCC
>JAHDWG010000727.1 GCA_023384495.1 Caldilineaceae bacterium | reverse complement strand
CAGCGTGGTCGCTGGTCCCACGGGATTCGGCGGCGCGCTGGATGGCGCTGCGCTGCTCACGCGCATCGCGCCGTCCACGGCGCACCTGGCTCAGCTGGCGGTGAGGGCGGGCGCGCAGGCGCGGGGCCTTGGCGCTCTGCCAACTGCCCCAGGCGCAACTGCCGCCGGCCCCCTTGGCCTTGCGCCAGATGATCTCGCCCATGGGCAAGAACCCGACCGTCATATGCGCCTGATAGAAGTGCATGTGGAGGGGGATATAGGGCTTGCGGCCCAGGTTGGCAATGTTGACCACATAGCGCCCACCCGGCAGCAACACTCGGTATACCTCCGCCGCCACCCTGCGGATCATGGCCAAATAGGCTTCCAGGGTCATATCGTCGTCATAGCTCTTGCCCACGTTGTAGGGGGGCGAGGTAAAGGCGAGCGCGACGCTGTTGTCGGGAATGGCTGTCATCTGCTCGGCGGTATGGCAATAGATCTGGTCGCGCCAGCCCTCTGGTGGGCATGGGGCCGGGTTGACAGGGGGGGGCGTCTCTACATCCTTGCCTGTCCCGTTGTCTTTGTTTGCCAGATTGCCCGCATAGAGGTTGCGCCCATAAAAGGCCGACGCATCGTGCCCCTCACGCTTGCCCACCCCAAATGAGGTTGTGGCGGTGGCTTTGGATTTCTTCATGCTCGCCTCTTATTGCGGTGTCACGGTGAACTCGCCCAACAGCAGATCGACCCCCGCCGTGGTCTCGACGGCTTCGCCATTGCTGGGATCATAGAGCCGCAGTGTGATCTGATAGCGACCTGGCGGCAAGTCGCGCGGCAGCAGAAAACCGCGCTGGTCGGTCATCATTGCGCCGACCGGCCAGCCCGATGTGGGTGTAAACCAGTTTTGCGGCGCATAATCTTGAGACTGGATCAGCTGGCCGTCGGCATGGCTCAAACGCAGGCTAAATCGGTACTCAGGCGGCGGCTCGCGCACTTGCCACTCGGTGCTGACGCGCACCAATTCACCGCCCCGTGTCTCGGCGGGATCCACCATCGCGCGCGTGAGCGTGAGCGCGGGGCCAACGGGCAAATCCAACGGCTGCCAGAGTGGGCTGGCCGACAGCGCCAGGCCATAAAGCGTGACGCGCACACCGTTGTATTCGGTTGGGGGGACGCTCCACCCGCGCGTCGCCAGCCAGAACTGTGGCGGCCCCGGAATGCGATAGAGCATGACTTCCCATACGCGGGCGGCGCCGGCGGTCACGTCGCTGAGCACAGCATCGGTGCGTTCGTAGCCTGCCCCTTCCAGATCGCGCAGATGGTGAACCGGCAGCGATCCCTTGTAATAGTGTAAAAAGACCAGGCGCGGATCCGGCCCATCGACGACAATTATATCACCAGGCTGCTCCCAATCGAAGATGGCGTAGGCCGCTGTGCGCATGTCGGGCTTTTGGAGCGCCGGGTCATGGTGTTGGCGCTGGATCGCGGTCAGGCCAACCAGCGCCATGCCGGCCAGCGCAAGGCCGGCGAGTAGCGCGCCCCATCGCCGCGCCCCAGCGGCAGATCGGGCGGGCCAGGCGATGGCGCCGGCTGCCAACAGCAGCAAGGGCGCGGTGATAAAGATAGTGTAGCGTTCGTGGGTGTCGGGCTGGCGCAAGACCAGGCCAAAGACAATCGCCCACGGGATGAGGGCCTGGGCGGCCACGAAGAGCGCCGCCGTTGGGTTGACGCGCCACCAGGCTGCCATCCCCGCCAGCGCCAGCGCCAGATAGAGCCAGGTCATGCCATCGGCCCACGCGGGGGGGAGTGAACCGCCGGTTGTGTAGGCCATGAGAAAGCGCCAGGGAAGCTGCCAGGGGTCCACCGGCTCGCGCCAGCCTTGGAAG
>JAHDWG010000726.1 GCA_023384495.1 Caldilineaceae bacterium | reverse complement strand
AGTCGATTGTGGCGTTCGGCCACTACACCCTGGCCGGCAATCGTCCAGAGCGTGTCGGACAGGTGCTGCTTGACCAGTGGAATTTCAGTCTGGAGCGCCAGTCCAATATCGCGCAGGCTGGTTTGCGGCCCCAGGTTGGGCGCCACGCCGGTGAGAATCCACGCGCTGCGTTTCTGGTACATGATGCCACGGGTGCCGTCGATGGGGTCCACGATGATGCGCCAGCGCGCCTTCTCTTCCGGCGCGCCTTCCGGCAGCACGCGCTGGCCGTCCGGCTTCAGCCCTTCGGCAATCAGCAAGATTGGGGTATGAACGGCCACCTCGTGGGTGAAGAACTCGACCAACAGCTCCTCGCTGACCCGATCCACCGCGTAGATCGTATCGCCGGCTTCCTCACGTGCAATCGTCGCCATCTCGTCGGTGGCGGAACGCTCGCAGGCGGCGACGACGGCGGTGCGAATCGCTTCATGCAGCCGGCGGATAGGGGGGAGAAGGTCTTCAATCCTTGTGATCATTTTGTTGTTTATAATGCACCTCCGGCAAGGCGCGCAGTTCCGCAGCCTTCTCTTCCGGCACAGTGTCGCTCAGGAAGTTGCCGCCGCCGATCTCGGGCCCGGCCAGGTATTTGAGCAGATTGGGTTTGCGCAGCGGCGGGTGAAATTCGATATGAAAGTGGAAAGTACGGTAGTCTCCCCCATCGACTGGCGCCTGGTGTAGCGGCATAACGTAGGGGAAGGGCATCTGCCACAAATTGTCGAACTTGATCAGCGCCTGCCGCAACACATCGGCAAAGTCTACGATCTCCTGGTCCGACAAGGCGGTGATGTTGGGATGGGTGGCCTTGGGCGCCACAAAGACCTCATAAGCGTAGCGGCCAAAATAGGGGATAAAGGCTATTGCCGTCTCGTTCTCGCAGATGATGCGCTGTCCATGCTGTTGCTCGGCGGCCAGAATGTCCTGGAAGAGGATGCGCCCGGTCTCCTGCCAGTGACGTTGGCTGGCCCTGGCTTCGGTCTCGATGGTCTTGAAGACGAAGTTGGTGGCGTAGATCTGGCAATGGGGGTGCGGATTGGAGACGCCGACCGCCTCGCCCTTGTTCTCGAAGATGAGCACATGGTCGATCTGCGGGTGGCTGCCCAGGTCGATGTATTGTTGCTGCCAGGTTGCCAGCAGATTTTCGACCTCATGCGAGGCGAGTTCAGCCAGGGTCAGGTTGTGCTTAGGGCTGTAACAGACCACGCGAGCAATGCCGGTCGCCGGCCGGTTGCGGTAGATGCCGCCGGGTTGGGCCAATTCCAGTGGGGCGTTGAGGCCGACACAGGGGTGATCGTTGTCAAACACGTACGTTTGGCGGTAGTCGGGGTTGCGCTGGCCACTGACCCGTGCGTTGCCGGGGCAGAGATAACAGGTGGGGTCATAGGCCGGGATCGGTTCGGCGCGCGCGGCCATGGTTTCGCCGCTCCAGGGCCGGTTCTGCCGGTGGGCGGCCATGATCACCCACTCTTCGCGCAGCGGGTGCCAGCGTTGTTCCCAACGGCCTTGAAAGGGGGTCTGGCCATGCTCAGTCATGAATATGTGATCGCAATTGAGTAAGGACTTACGCAAGTCTTAACAGAGCGTGAATCTTCTCCTGGCAAGCATCAGACGCTGCGTAAGTCGTGTGCGTGTTACTGTTACCAAAGGGCTGTAGCATGGCCTATTTTTGCCGATCTGGCCAGCGATGTCAAGCGGAAAAACAATAATCCACAGATCGATTAGCCACATCATGAGGTCGATTGGGTTCACTGTCAATTTTGTCAGCTTTTTCTAACTCTAGTTTCCGGTAAAAAAGTATCAAGCAGCCAGCTTATGACGGCGATGAG
>JAHDWG010000725.1 GCA_023384495.1 Caldilineaceae bacterium | reverse complement strand
CAACCAGCTTTTCGAGCGCATACTGGCGGATACTCTCCAGCAGGTCGTAGCGTGCGCCGGTAGAGTGCTCTTGCATGACGGTCAGCGACTTGTCGACCAGGTGGGTAATCAGATCGAGCACATCATCGGTCTGGAACTCTGCCGGCCCGGTGGTTTCGTCCGGGGCGGAACGAGGTGTGCCGCACTGGACGCAGATCTGCTCGGCGGCTTCCAACGTCCAGCCGCCGCGGAAAACAGCCAGCCGCCGCAGCAAGATGCGTTCGGGTTCGGAGAGCAGATCCCAACTCCAGTCGATGAGGGCGCGCAAGGTCTGCTGGCGCGGCAGGGCGGTACGGCTGCCGCCGGTCAAGAGGCGGAAACGGTCATCCAACCGGACGCTGATCTGGTCTGGCGTCAGCGAGCGCACACGCGCGGCGGCCAGCTCGATAGCCAGCGGCACCCCATCCAGTTGCCGGCAGATCTGGACGACAGCTGCGGCATTGCTCTCGTTGAGCGCAAATTCTGGGCGCACAGCGGCAGCCCGCTCGACAAAGAGACGTACGGCTTCGTATGCCAGCAGCGCGCCAGGCTCCGGTTGCGCTTCGGCTGCGGGGAGCGAAAGCGAGGGCACGCGCAGCACCATTTCGCCCATCATCCCCACCATTTCGCGCCCGGTTGTGATAATACGAACCTGGGGGCACGAACGGAGCAGGACATCGATCAACCGGGCGCTGGCGTCGAGAAGATGTTCGCAGTTGTCGAGGATCAACAGGGCGCGCCGGTCGCGCAGATGCTCCATGATCGACTGGGTCAAGGGGCAACAGACTTCTTCGCGCACGTTGAGTACGGCGGCGACGGCCTGGCGCACGGCCTCGGGGTCGGTGACGGTAGCCAGTTCGACCAGCCAGATACCATCCTCGAATTGGGGGGCTGCCACCCTGCCAGCGTTGGGCAGGGTGTAACCGTTTTCGACCAGTTTATGCGCAACTTGCAGTGCCAGGCGAGTCTTGCCGGTGCCGCCCGAACCAGTCAAAGTGACCAGGCGATGCTCCAATAGCAACCGTTGGATGGCCTCCATTTCACTTTGCCGCCCGATAAAACTGGTCAGATGAACCGGCAAATTGTGGCGCGGGGCAGGTACGCCTGGCGGCGAGGCGGCCACGGGTGCGTGCGTAACGGTCCGTAGCTCGCCACGGCGGATACGCTCGTACAGCGTACGTGTCTGCTCGGAAGGCTCGACGGCCAGTTCACGGACGAGCGCCTCGGCGCAGCGACGGTATACTTCGGCCACGGCAGCCATGTCGCCCTGTGCATCGTGCGGCAGCATCAGGGCGCGATAGGCCGCTTCGGGTGTGTGGCCCAGCGCGATCCAACGTTCTGCCCACTGGAGCACATCTTCCCAGCGCGCCTCATCGACAAAGCGGTCGAGCAGCAGATTGAACGTCCGCTCGCAATGGGCGTTGAGCCGTTCCCGTTCTAGTACGGCCCAGTCATCGTAAAACCCTGGCAACAGTTCGCCCGCATAGACGGCTGCCCGGCGCATCAGTTCGTCGGCTGTGACCGTTTCGGCGAGTGGTTGCTGTAGGATTGCCACATCAAGCCAGTGGTCGCCCTGAAGATGCGCCGAGATGGTCAGGTCATCGGCGTGGATCAAGGAATCGCTGATCTCACCGAGCGCGCGCCGGATCTGCCAGAGCGCCTGGCGCAGGTTGCGGCGGGCATTGGCTTCGCTCGAATCGGGCCAGAGCAGCCCGGCCAGCCGTTCGCGCCGGTGCGCCGTCCCGTGGTTGAGCAGCAGATAGGCCAGCAGCGACTGCGCCGGTCGCGAGGCAAGCTCTACCGGTGCGCCGTGCAGCCGAATGTCGAATTGGCCGAGCAGACGAATT
>JAHDWG010000166.1 GCA_023384495.1 Caldilineaceae bacterium | reverse complement strand
GAAGCACCCACGCCAGCGCCATCTGCCCTAACGTCTGGCCGCGGGCGCGGGCCAGGTCGTTGAGCGCCCTGATCTTCGCCAGCTTGTCGTCGGTGATCTGCGCCGGCTTGAGAAAGGTGTGCGCCTTGGCCGCGCGCGAGTCTTCGGGAATGCCGCTCAGGTACTTGTCTGTCAACAGCCCCTGCGCCAGCGGCGAATAAGCAATGCAGCCCACCCCCTCGGCGGCCAACAGGTCAAGCAGCCCGCCTTCTACCCAGCGGTTGAACATGTTGTACGACGGCTGGTGGATGAGACAGGGCGCGCCAAGACTCCGCAACAGCCGGATCGCCTCGCTGGCCTGCGGGGGCTGATAGTTGGAGATGCCCACATAGAGGGCGCGTCCGCTGCGCACGATGTACTCCAGCGCGGCCATGGTCTCTTCGAGCGGCGTTTCGGGGTCGGGGCGGTGGTGGTAGAAGATATCCACATAGTCCAACCCCATGCGCTTGAGGCTTTGGTCCAGGCTGGCGACCAGATATTTGCGCGACCCCCACTCGCCATAGGGGCCGGGCCACATGCGGTAGCCGGCTTTGGATGAGATGATCAGTTCGTCGCGAAAGGGCTTGAGGTCTTGGGCGAGGATGCGCCCAAAGGTCTCTTCCGCCGAGCCGGGGGGCGGGCCATAGTTGTTGGCCAGGTCGATGTGGGTGACGCCCAGATCAAAGGCGCGGCGCACGAGTGCGCGGCCATTTTCATAGGGGTCAACCCCGCCAAAGTTGTGCCACAGCCCCAAAGAGATGGCGGGCAACTTGAGGCCGCTGCGCCCGCAGCGGTTGTAGCGCATGGACTCATAGCGCGAGTCGGGTGGCGAATAGAGCATGGTGGCGTGTCCTTGTGTATCTCTATCATACTTGTAGGAAAATTCATGGCATGTGCAGCGACAATCGGTGTTGCGCCAGGTGGTGTCGCTGCGCACAGAGCGTCATGCGTGGGTGCGGCCTGCATCCATAGCTTACACCAGACGTACCTGAATTCACCAAATTGCAAGCTCGCCGCCAAAATTCGAGGAGTGGGCCGGTATGGCGGGTGGGGATCGGTCTAATTGAGCGGATTATACCGCACGTATCCGTAGGCGTACCGATGGAAGTCGAGCCCATTGCCCGCATCGGGGATGATCGTATCCGGCTGGATGAAGTGGCCGAGGGCCGGGTCATACCACCGTGCGCCGTAGTAGTACAGGCTCAGGCCGGCTTCTTCTCGTTGACCCGTATAGCGGTAGCTGGTGGGAGTGGTCCCGCTCGTGAAGCGGGTGGCCCCGAAGGCACGGTAACGCACTTCGCCGGTTTCAGTGGTCCCGCTGACGGTGTAGGCCGTGGAGCCCAGGTGGTCCGCAAGCTGAAAAGACAGATGGGCCAGCCACTGCCGACCCATCCTACGAACTTACGCTTGCGACCGCGAGCGCCAATCAGTCAGAATCGCGTTCGCAATAACAACCAGGTCTGTATCGCGAGAGAATCGCTGAGTCTTCTCGTTGTCATCAACAAAGCGGCCCTGCTTGTCGAGTTTGGAGATGTATAAAGCGATCTCGTTCTCGTCAACGATGACGCCGTAGGATGCTCCTACACGCGCCAAAGCTTTCCACGATTTCGCGCTCGTGGCTTTCAAAGTGGGGTCATTCCGTTTGTACTCCGCATAGTTCACGGGGGGAATCTTCGGATTCCCTCGTACAATGGCGCGCCCCAGTGCATCCGCCAAATTTTGGGCGTCAAGGAGAACAACCTCAATAGGATCAGTATCAAAGTATGGCCCTAACTCGACTTGGGAAGTTGTGGGGACAAAGGCTTGGTCCTTGTAGATGAGAACACCCGCAACAATGCTCATGGCCGACTCCCCCAATTCAGTCAACCGGTACAAACACAAATGTGACATTGACGTTACTGGCATATTGCTGAAGTTGGCGCAGAGCATTCAACTGCGCCTGAGATGCGTTGGGCGGAATCGCAAGTTCTAACACCTTGCTGGTTACTTGATTGGGAAGGATTCTGACGCCGGCCCAGGATGAAGTCTGCCCTTGCCAGTTTGCAAGCTTATCGATATAGCCTCGTACTTCACGTGTAAGCGTGCTAATGTTCTGGTAGCTTTTGAGGGAGAGGTCAAGACTCTTGATGCTTGTGGCCGTCCCGGTCCTGAAGTCGAACTTGTCGATTGTGGGGAAATTATCCACCAAGGCTGTGCCACGCCCAAGCAATCTCTCAATCACCTTACCCCGTTCAAAGGGACGGAGCTTCCAAACACTCTGGCTGGACTGGGTGGCGGCGCTGACTTCATTGGTACAATCACCGTCACGGCAGGCTGCACCACCAGCAGCGAGGAGCACCGGCGGGGCGGCTGCAATCAACATGGAGCCGGCAAACATGCCACCCAGCAACAAAGCCAAATCTTTGCCGCTACAGTCGTTGTTGGGGCAGGGCGGCGGCTCATCCCGAAGGTCAATGGTTAAGGTATGACCGCCGGTGGTGGCATTGGGATTACAGTTCCAATTGCCCTCTTGATCCACCATGCAACTGGCTTGGTGCCCCGTGGGGTCATTATACTTCAAGGGGTTGAATCGCACATAGCCGTAGCGATGGTAATCCAACCCATTGGCAGGATCGGGCACAATCGTGTCCGGCTGGATGAAGTGACCCAAGGCAGGGTCGTACCACCGTGCGCCGTAATAGTACAACCCCAGCCCGGACTCCTCCCGCTGGCCGGTGTAGCGTTAGGTGGTGGGGGTGGTGCCACTCGTAAATCTCGTGACGCCGAAGGCCCTGTAGCGCAGCTCGCCGGTTTTGCTCGTGCCGCTGATGGTGTAGGCGGTGGAGCCGAGGTGGTCGCCCAGCAGGGTGCGGTTGGTTCCGCCGTCCTTGATGGCGATGCGTTGGTTGCCGGCGTAGTAGTACTTCTTGACCACCCCGTCCGTCACTTCGTAATAGCGGTTGGGGTAGTAGCTGGTCACCCCGCCCACCGTGCCCTTGACCCGCACGCCATCGCCGTCGTAGACAAAGCTGGCGCTGGCCGCGCCGCTCACGCTCACCAACTGGTTCTCGGCGTTGTAGGTCAGGGTGTAGCTCTGCCCGCCTACGCTGCGGCTGGTCATGTTGCCGTTGGCGTCGTAGGCAAAGCCGTTGCTGCCCACGGCGGTGACGGCATGTTTGTGCGCGGCGTCGTTGTAGGCATAGCCGCTGCCCAGCGGGCCGTTCTGCATGCGCCCGTTGGTGAAGTAGCTGTAGCTCTCGCTGTAGAGACCGCCCGTCCCGCCGCTGACCCCGGCTGTCAACAGCCGGTCCAGGCTGTCGTAGCTGAACGCCTGCGTCTGCACCGTCCCACCGGTGTTGTGGTCGGTGATGATGGTGATATTGCCCACCGCATCGTAGTCATACTCCAGATGCTGCAACGGCGAGGTCGTCAGATAGTTGGCCGGCGTCCCGCTGCGCAACTGGGCCAGCCGCCCGTTACGGCTCGTCCAGGGAAAGTATTGCAGACTCGTGCGCACCGCATCGCCCATCAGCCGCCGCTCGGTGGGCCGGCCCGCCGCATCATAGAAGCTGGCGGCCAGATAGCTCCCCACGCTGTTGACCAGCCGCTGCGGCAGGTAGCTGTGCGCCACCGACTCGCCATCGGGGTAGGTCAGGGTCACCACCTGGTCCGCCGCGTCATAGCTCCACTGCGTGACAAAGCTCCCCCCGCCCGTGATGCTCTTGCTCTCTTTGGTGAGCCGGCCCCGGGCGTCGCCATACTCCCATGTCGCGCTGCCCGACCCGTCGCTCATGGCGGTGCGTTTGCCCTTGCCCTTGTTGCCGCTGGGCGTGACCGCGTCATAGCTGTAGGTCACCGTCGTGGTCGATGCCCCACAGCTCCCCCCGGCCAAGGCGGCGTAGCTCTTCTGCGTCACCCGGTTCAGCAGGTCATAGCTCAACGTCGTGCGGCACTGGCGGGCGTCGGTCTGCGTGGCCAGGTTGTGGGCGCCGTCGTAACTGTAGCTCCAATTGCCCAGATCCGGGTCGCTCATGCCGGTCTTGCGCCCCGCCAGGTCATAGCTCATGCTGGTTTGGGCAAAGAGCGTCCCGCTGCCGCTACCCGTGCGCTTCTCCACTAACCCCAGCCGCGCCCAGTGGGCCCCCGCCTCATCATAGCTGTACTTGAGCCAGGGGTCGGCGGGCGGGCGCACCTCGGCCACCCGCCCCCACAGGTCGTGGGTGGTGGCCGTGCAGTTGTTGCGCCCATCGCAGACCTGCACCTGGAGATCATCGGGGTAGCTGTAGGTCGCCTTCTCGGCGCTGGTGGGGCTTTGCACGAGCGTCACCCGGCCTAACCCGTCATAGCTGGTCGTCGCGCCCGGCTGGCTGAGCTGTTGGCCGCGGTAGGCCGTGCCCGACCCGTTCCAGATGCCGATGGTGTAGGGCACGGTCTGCTTGACCACCTGGCCGTAGCCGTTGTACTCGTAGTCGACGATCACATCTTGCGCGCTGCCGTTGACCTGGGCGTTGCCCACCTGCGTCTGCAACAGGTTGACCAAGCCATCATAGACCTTGCGTTGCACCCACGTCCCACCCTGGTGCGGCCCGCTCAGGCTGATGAAGAAGGGCTGGTTGTTGGCCGCCCCCGGCCCCAGATACTTGATCCAGACCGTGGGCGTGGCGCTGCTGTCTCCGGGCCGGATGATCTTGGCCAGCCGGCCAAAGGCGTCGTACTCGGCGCTGGTGACGATGTTGTTGGCGTCGGTCTCTTGCACGGGGACGCCCAGGCGGTAGTTGTAGATCCAACTCATGGCATGGCCGGCGGCGTTGCTCTCACCGGTGCGATAGGTGTTGTAGCCGGCCGTGTCATAGCTAGAGCTCGCCGTGCGCGGCCCGCCCGAGGCGTAGACCAGCGTCGTCCCCTGTTGGTAGCCATAGCCGCTATAGGTCGTGCTCGAGGTCAGGTTGCCATAGCCATCGTAGCTCAGCAGCGCATCGCTAAAGAGCTTGCGCGTCCAACTGCCGCCCGCCCCCACACAGACGTTGCTGCTATTGGCGTAACAGACCAGCGCGCGCAGCCGTTTCAGCTCGCCAAAGGTTGGCGCCACGTTGTACCAGTTGTGGTTGGATGTGATTTGAACGTTGTGGATAACGTTTGATTTTGCTGTGTTCCGCGCTCATACACCAGCCCCTGTCACGCCGTCAAATTTGCGCATGGCGTAGCGCGCATATAAACACTCGACTTTTGCAAGTTGGCCGAAAAATTTTCAAATTCGTGTGAGTAATCTCTGTTGATCCCCACCCGGTTTGACCGTTTTCGCACAGGGCGGTACAATAGCCACAATCACGAATTCATTCCGTGCCAATGAACGCCACGAAGTTTCGTCTCCCTTACGGGGGCCTCTGCAACGGTGCAAAGGTAGTACGCAGCACTCGTTCAGGATTTCCATCACCAGGATTTGACAATGCGAATAGGCGTGGACGCACGGCTGATGCACCATCAGCCAGCCGGCATCAGCCGGTATACCTTGCACTTGTTGCAGGCGCTGGCCCAATTGGACCTCGACGATGAGTTTGTTGTCTTCCAACACCGCAGGCATCGCACACCGCTGATCACACAGCCCAACTTCCGCCGTGCGACACTCTTTGCGCCCGTCCATCACCCGCTCGAACAGTGGATGCTCCCGCTGGAACTGCTGCGCTTTCCGCTCGATTTGCTCCACAGCACCGACTTTATTCCACCGCTGCGCTCGCCCGTGCCCGCAGTCATTACGGTGCATGACCTGGCCTTTTTGCACTGGCCCCACTTTGTCACCAAAGACAGCGCGGCCTATTATGGGCAGATCGACCGCGCCGTGCGTCATGCCCGACATATCATCGTGCCCAGCGAAAACACCAAGCAGGACCTTATCGGCCAACTGGGGACGCCCGAAAACCGGGTCAGCGTCATCCCCGAAGCGGCGGACCCATCATTCCAGCCGCTGCCGGCAGCGCCCACCCGCCGGGCCATCATGCAAGAGTACGAACTGCCCGCCGCCTATGTTCTCTTTGTCAGCACGCTCGAGCCGCGCAAAAACGTCACCGGCCTGCTGCACGCCTTCCACCATTTGCGCGAGCGCTACCGCGCCACCGATGTAACGCTGGTGCTTGCCGGCAGCCACGGATGGCTATACGAAGAAACCTTGGCCGTCGTCAGCCAGCTCAAGCTCGAAAGCGCCACACGCTTTCTCGGCCGCGTTTCCGACGAGGAATTGCGCCGGCTCTATGTGGGCGCACGCTGCCATGTGCATCCGGCCCACTACGAAGGGTTTGGCCTGCCCCCCCTCGAAGCCATGGCCTGCGGCACCCCCACCATCGTCAGCAATTCCAGCAGCCTGCCCGAAGTAGTCGGCGACGCCGCGCTGTTGGTCGACCCCAACAACCCCGAAGAGATCGCGGTGGCCATGCACCGCCTGCTCACCGATGACGCGCTGCACGCCGAAATGAGCGCCAAAGGGCTGCAACGCGCGCAGTGCTTCAGCTGGGCCTCCGCCGCCCGCAGCACGCTGGATGTCTATCGCATGGCCGCCCAGACCCGCGCTTACAGCGCGCCCCCCATTGCGTCGGGTGCGCCCAAACCCACCACTCGCCCCTGACGCCCTATGAAGCTCCTTTTGTTCACGCCCCAGTTGCCCTATCCCCCCCATCAGGGAACGACCATTCGGAATTTCTATCTGCTCAAACATCTGGCCCAACGCCACACGGTAGACCTGCTCAGTTTTCTCGCGCCGGGCGAAGCGTTGGCGCCCGACAGCCCGCTCCACACCCTCTGCCGGCGGGTTGCAACCTTGCCACAACCCGTGCGCACCACGCGCCAACGCCTGTTCGACACCATCGGGTCGCGCCTGCCCGACATGGCGCGGCGGCTGGATGCCCCGGCCATGCACCAGCTGGCGCAACAGTGGGTGGCCGAGGAAGGCTATGATGTGGTGCAGATCGAAGGGATCGAAATGGCGCAATATGGCGCAAGCGCCACCCAATCACGCCGGCAGGGCCGCCCGATTGTGGTCTTTGACAACCATAACTGCGAATATCTGCTCCAAAAGCGCAACGCGCTCACCGACCTGCGCAACTGGCGGCGCTGGCCCGCCGCCGCCTACAGCCTGGTCCAGTGGCAGAAGCTGCGCCGCTACGAAGCCGCCTGTTGCCGCCAGGCCGACGCCGTGCTGGCCGTGAGCCAGGCCGACCGCGTTGCGCTGGAAAGGCTCGTTCGCGGCCTCAGCGTGACCGAGATTCGCAACGGGATCGACCTCGACGCCTATCAGCCCACCGAACCCGCGCCGCCGCGGCCGCCGTTCAAGCTGCTCTTTACCGGCAAGATGGACTACCGCCCCAACATCGACGCCGTGCTCTGGTTTGGCCGCGCAGTGCTGCCGCTCATCCAGCAGCAGGAGCCAAACGTGCGCTTTCAGATTGTCGGGCTAAACCCCCATGCACGGCTGGACGAACTGCGGGCAAACCCCGCGATCGAGATCACAGGCGGCGTGCCCGATGTGCGTCCCTATTTTGCGGGGGCCACGGTCTGTGTCATCCCTATGCGGGTGGGTGGGGGGACGCGGCTCAAGGCGCTGGAGGCGATGGCGTGCGCCAAGCCCATTGTCAGCACATCGCTGGGGGTGGAAGGCATCCCCGTCACCCACGGCCAGGAGCTGTTGTTGGCCGATACGCCGGCTGCATTTGCGGCGGCGACGCTGGCGATCCTCGCGGCGGCCCGGCAGGGGGCGCGCCACGAGGGTGGGCGCGTCCGTGGCCTTGGGTTGCGTGCGCGGCGCTTTGTTGAAGCGCAATACAGTTGGACGCAGATCATACCCGGATTGGAAAGAGTGTATGAGGCGACACTTGCCACGGGGGCCCACGCGCGCCATACTGAGTCGTGAGATCTTCATGAAGAAAATCGTTTATCCGAAGGAGAATCGACCATGACAACGCAACAGCAGGCGCGCGTCGGTTATGTGGGCGCAGGGTGGACGGAGCGGGTGCAGATCCCCATGTTTCGGCTGGGCGGGCTGACGGCGCAGGCCATTTGCGCGGGCAACCCACAGAACGCCGAACGCGTGGCCCAACGATTGGATATCCCCGAGGTCTATCCCACCTGGCAGGCGTTGGTCGCCGCCGACACGGTGGATGTGGTGAGTATTGTGACGCCCCCCCATTTGCATCGCGAGATTGCCGTGGCGGCATTGGCGGCGGGCAAGCATGTGATCTGCGAGAAGCCCACCGCGCTCAACGTGGCCGAGGCGGAAGCCATGCTCGCCGCCGCGCAGGCCGCGCCCGACCAGTTGGCCATCATCGACCATGAGTTGCGCTTTCATCCCCAGCGGCTTCATTTACGCCAGTTGATCAAGGACGGGTACTTAGGCAGTGTGCTAAACATCCACATTTCGGTGCAGAACAGCGGTCGGCTCAACCCGGCCGACCCGTGGGGCTGGGGCTATGACGCCGAGCGGGGGGGCGGCGTTTTGGGCGCCATGGGCAGCCATGTGCTCGACCTGAGCCGCTGGCTGGTGGGCAAAATCGACAGCCTCACCGCCACCCTACAGATCGGCCATTATTATCGCAACGACCCGGCTACCAGCGCCCGCCGCCTCGTCACCGCCGACGACCAGGCGCACATGCTGCTGCGTTTTGCCAACGGCGCCCAAGGCAGCATTACCGTCAGCGCGCTGACGCCCGGCCCCAGCAAGTCGGAGGTCACGGTGGTGGGCGCCAAGGGCGCGCTGCGCCTCGACAGCCAGGAGCGACTGTGGGGCGTCAAAGGGGACGATCTGCACGGCGGCGATTGGCAACTGCTCGAGACCGACTATGCGCGAGATCTGCCCGATGAGGTTCCGGCCAACCAACCCTTTGCCGTGGGCAGCTACCATCTGGCGCGCGTGCTCGCCGACGCCTTGCCGCGCGGTGAAACGCTTATCGACGACGCGGCCAGTTTCTACGACGGGCTGGCCGTCCAACGTGCGCTGGACGCGGCCCGCGAGAGCCATCGCGAGCAGACGTGGGTCTCGGTTTGAGCGCAGAACAGGCAACGGGATATACAGTCACCGATGGCGACGAAAATGGCCACGTACAGCAGGGACACAGAGTTCGGCGCTGTGTATCTATCATGGCAAAACACCGAGGAGGCGGGAAGCACACAGAGGGTTTCACCCCAGCACAAGCCAACACAGTTTCCTCGGTGTTCTTCGTGAAATCTCTGGTGCTCTCTGTGTTACGCTTTGCGCTCTGTGCCCATCTCCGTCAATGCATCCACCAGTCGGTCCACATCGCGCGGTGTGTTATAGGCCTGGATCGAGACGCGCACAAGCGGGATGCCATTCCACTCAAAGATGGGCGCAATGATCCGATAGCGATCCCAAAGCGCCTGATAGTCGGCGGCGCGGCCAGGCAGTGGGGTGGCGACCAGTTGCGCCCACATGGACTCGGGGGAAAGGGGGGGGCGGTCGCTCAGTTCCAAGAGCCGGTGATGGGCGACCAGCGCCAGTTGGTGGCAGGCGGCGCGCACCGCCGGCCAGTTGTGTTCCGCCTGGAAGTCAATCGCGGCGGCCACGCTCAAATAGGCCGAGGGGTCATCGGTGCCCGTCCAGTTGAAATAGTCAAAGAATTGCGACTGGGTCGAGTTCTGCCGGTTCCAGCCGTGGCTGACCACGAGCGGTTCGAGAAGAGCTTGGCGGTCGGCGCGGGCGTAGAGAAAGGCGGCCCCTTTTGCGCTGCTCAGCCACTTATGGGCATTGCCCGTGTAAAAGTCGGCCCCGATGGCGCCCATGTCCAGGTCAATCTGGCCGGGCGCGTGCGCCCCGTCGATGACCGTGATGATGCCGGCCTCTCGGGCGCGGCGGCAGACCTCCGCCACCGGGAAGATCAGCGCGGTGGGCGAGGTAATGTGGCTGAGCGAGATCACTCTGGTGCGTTCGGTGACGCCGGCCCAGAGCTGGTCGACCACGGCCTGGGGGTCTTGGATGGGGGTGGGGATGGGCTGGTTGATGTAGCGGGCGCCTTGTTTCTCGCAGTTGAAGCGCCAGGTGTTGTTGACAGCCCCATATTCGTGGTCGGTGGTAAGCACCTCATCGCCCGGTTTGAGTTTGAGCGAGCGGGCGACGATATTGACGCCGTGGGTCGCGTTGGGCACAAAGGTAAGCTCGTCGGCGGTTGCGCCCAGATAACGCGCGAGCTGTTCCCGGGCCGCGCGCAGCAGATCGGGGAGTTGCCGGCCAATAAAGGCCACCGGGTTGCGTTCCAGTTCGCGTTGCCAGTGTTGATAGCGCTCGAAGACGGGTTGCGGGCAGGCGCCAAAGCTGCCGTGATTCAAGAAGGTAATGTCAGGGTCAAGCAGATAGTGCGCCGCCACGTCAGGCAGCGGCAGTGAGAAAGGGGAAGAAGGCAGGCTATCCATTTTACGTTTGCTCCTCTTGGTTTACACAAAAAGACACCGGCGGTCAATTCGCCGGTGTCAGCAGGGTTAGGATACAGTGTAAGTGTAGCACAGCCTGTCTATCTTGCCAAGCGCGCCACTTGCAGAAGGGTGCATCCCGGATTTAGGGTGGCACAGGTGACAGTCACTTTTGAAGTGATTGTCACCTCACTGAGATGCCCGAAATTTCGGATTCACCCCTTGCAGAACAGGGCAGCCGACGCCCCCGCCGCCGGTCCGTTATTCGTCCCACAGGCGCCAGGGGGCCTGGCCGCTCTGCCAGAGCGTTTCGAGAATGTGCTTCTCGCGCAGCGTGTCCATACACTGCCAAAACGCGTGGTGGCGATAGGCCATCAACTGGCCATCGCGAGCCAACCGCACCAGCGGCTCGCGCTCCCACTGGGTGTCGTCCCCGTCGATATAGTCATAGACTTCAGGCTCCAGCACAAAGAAGGCGCCGTTGATCCACCCTTCGCCCGTCTGCGGTTTCTCGCTGAATTCAGCCACCCGGTCCCCATCGAACTCCATGTGGCCGTAGCGCGCGGGCGGGCGCACCGCGGTGAGCGTGGCCAATTTGCCGTGACGCTTGTGAAAGGCCAGCAGTTCGTTTAGGTCCACGTCAGAGACGCCATCGCACCAGGTGAGCATAAAGGTCTCGTTGCCCATATAGGGGATGATACGCTTGATGCGGCCGCCCGTCATCGTGTTCATCCCGGTGTCGATCAGGTCCACATTCCAATCCGGTTTGTAGCCGTCGAGCACAGTGATCTGCCCGCTGCGCAGGTTGACGCTGAGGCTGCTGTTGAGCGCGGCGTAGTCCACCATATATTGCTTGATGTACTCCCCTTTGTAGCCCAACGCAATGACAAAATCCTTCAAATTGTAATGGGCATAGTGGCGCATGATATGCCACAAAATCGGACGCCCGCCAATCTCCACCATTGCTTTGGGCTTGATCTGCGTCTCCTCTGCCAGGCGCGAGCCAAGCCCACCGGCCAAAATGCCAACTTTCATTCAATCCTCCATCTTGTTTAGAGCAACCATGTGTTAGGTCAATCTTGTTCCGGGCAACGCGATCGTGGCGCGCGATGCACACAGCAATCGCAGGCCCAGGTGGGATTGCATCGGTCGAAACGCTGCCAACAATAGCAAAAATTATAGCAGCAATATATGGATGTTTCGCTTACAATTTGTTTTCAATCTGCTCAGAGGGGCTGATGTATGGGGGAGGCCTCGACGCCTCTAACGGGCGACCATCGGCAGCAATAACGGGCATACACCAAATTCGGCGGCCAAGGCCACATCATGCGTGAGCTCGAACGTCACCGGGTTGGTGTTGCCTTCAAGGTCACCGCTCCAACCAAGAAAACATTGATTTGCTTCTGGCGTGGCCGTCAGGGTCACCGTCTGGCCTGCGCTGTAGGGGGCCGGCGGGTCAGCCGTCACCGCCCCGTTGCCGACCGCGCTCACGGCCACCACCAACGTTGGCGCGGATCGCTCGACAAAGGTAGCGCGCACCGCCACCTCATCGGTTTCGTCGGTGAAGACAATCGTGCGCGGGTTATCGGGGCCGCTGAGCGCGCCGCTCCAACCGGCAAAGCGCCATCCTTCTGCCGGCTGCGCCACCAATGTCACCGTCTGATGCGGGGCGTATGGACCGGGCCGGTCGCGCTCTACCTGGCCGGCGCCGCGGGTCTCAACAGATAGCTCAATGCCTACCGGGTCCGGATCATCCGGTTCAGGATCTTCCCGCTCTGCAACCGAATCCTGCTCAAAGGTTGCGGTGAGCGCGGCGTCACCCACAAGGACGAAGGTGTGAGGATTGGTGGAAGCGATGACATCGCCCGACCACCCGGCAAACGAAGCGCCGGGCGAGGGCATGGCCACCAAGGTGACCGTTTGGCCGGGGCTGTAAGGACCAGCAGGCTGCACAATGGCTGTCCCCGGCCCCACCGTGAGCACCGTCACCGTAGGCGCGGGTGGCGGCGAAGCGGGCGCAAAGACCGCGATGGCCAGCGTATTGGTATAGAGCGTCATGACATGAGGGTTGGCGGTTCCAGTGGCGTGGCCATGCCAACCGTCGAATTGCCAATCCGCGTCCGGCGCGGCGGTCACGGTGATCTGCTGCCCGGCCAGGTAGGGGCCAGGCGGATCGACCGACACCACACCTGCGCCTACCGTTTCCAGAGCAACGGTCACGGTAACGGGGGGTGGGGGGTCGGCCAACTCAAAGAGGGCGGTGGCCGTGATATTGTCAACCACGGTATGAACAAGCGGATTGGCGTTGCCCCCAATGTCACCGCTCCAGCGCACAAAGCGCCAACCGGGGTCGGCCACAGCCGTCAAGTGGGCGATCTCGCCATACGGATGGGGGCCTGGCGGTGACACCTGCACGGCGCCCGCACCGACCACATTCGTGACAATCGTAAATCTCGTTGAATCCTCCACACTCACAAAGGTGGCGGTGATGACGGCAGGCCCAGATACTGTGAACGTAATCGGGTTTTGACCACCGGCGAGCGCGCCGCTCCAGTGAGAAAAACGGTTACCTGGCGCTGGGTCGGCCACGAGCGTGACGACATCATCCACCGCGTAGGGGCCGCGCGGGGTCAATTCGACAGCGCCAAAACCGTCGAATCCGATCCGGAGGTCAATGGCGGCGGGGTCGGCAGTAGTTTCTGGCGCAGCGCCGGTGACAGGCGCGCCAATCTCGTGGGGTAGCGTCCTGACGCCGGCCTGCCCCTGGGAAGAACGTAAAGGTGGCTCTGAACGGCCGGTGAGGTGAAGCTGCGCGGCTTGGGTTGCGGTCAGCACAACCATTGCACAGACGGCAAGTGTCCCCACCGCGAACATGAAACGCCCGGCCAAAACAATTGGATGCAAAGCCAGTGTCTGCTGACAGCGCTGTCGCTTAGTCACGGCGTCAACGGTTGGGTGGACGTGTTCGCTCTTCAATGGCATAATGGCATTACTGATTGAGATACCGAGATACGATGATGTGTAGGGCAGTGGTTTCGCGTGCGACAGTCGCCCAATCGGATAGGCGCTTACATTGACCTGAATTTTATGCCACGGGGCAAACGGAACGCAAAATGACTGTTCGCGCCGACTCCAGACCACCGTTTGCAGCGAGATTTCACTGTAGCGTGATAGTGGATCATTCGTAGGCAAATCGGCGACAAATTGACATGATTGCAGCGCCAAGGCGTGTACTGACAAAAGGGGCGTTTGCATTGTCTAGAAATCTTGGTTAGAATACGTCTCCACGCTTATCCGGCTTACCCGACCTAAGCCTCGATACAAATGGCGCGGAATCGTGCGAGAACCCCGCCCGATCGCGGGTTGCAGGCCAGACCCACACTCCTGTCTGCACCGCGCGTCGCAGAGCTATATTGGATAAGCGAAAGTAGTCTTCTGAGGATTGCCACCTGTTGTTTCATCCGCAAGTCTACAGTTTCAACCGAGGGAACGAAAGGAGAAACCCCTTGAGCACGAGACCAGTTTCAACCCGCCTTACCACAATTCGTGGGGTGTTTGGGCTGCTAATGGCGCTCATCATCCTGGCTGGCTGTTCTGCGCCGGCGGCTGCCCCCGCGCCGGCCCCCGAAGCGGCGCCCGCCGCGGAAGCCACGGCCCCCGCCCAAGAAGACGCAGCCGAGGAAGCCGCGGCGGAAGAAGCCGCGCCGGCCGAGGCTGACCCCATGGTCACCATCTTCGGCGAGCGGCTCCCCGATGGCGCCCGCCCTTATGATGAGCAAATCTACAAGATCGCATGCAGCATCACCGCAAACCAGACCACCTTTGACTTCAATGTCTCGGTTTACACCCGCTACTGTGGCAGCGACCAGTTCACCTTGTCGCTCGTCGACCTCGACAAAGACTTCAACGTCATCCCCATGGCGGCGGAAAGCTGGTCGCCCTCAGAAGATGGCCTGTCGTGGACCTTCAACATCCGCCCCGGCATGATCTGGTCCGACGGCACGCCGGTGACCGCACACGATTGGGTGGCCACCTATCGCTATGTCGCCACCCCCGAGAGTGCGTGGGACTTTGCCTGGTTCTATGCCGGCGTCATCAAGAACTGGGATGAGATCATTGCGGGCGAGCTACCGGTGGAAGATCTGGGCGTGGAGGCCATTGATGACCTCACGTTGAAGATCA
>JAHDWG010000724.1 GCA_023384495.1 Caldilineaceae bacterium | reverse complement strand
GGCGCGGAGGCCGGTTCGTCGGGCGTGGCGGTGGCGACCGTGGCCGGCGGCGCGCCGCCACCCGCCGGGTTGAGCCAGGTGCGCAGCGCGGGCAGCGCGGCCCAGAGCGCGGCGATCACCAGCAGTGTGGCGGCCAGTGTGCGCGCGCCAAAGGCCAGCCAACTGCGCCGTGGCCGCGGCTGTGGTGAGGGCGCTGCTTGCCCGCGCACGTCCACCTCAATCGGCGTGCGCCGTTCTTCCGCAGAGACGCCAGGTTGTGACGCCGGCGTCTCTGTCTCCGATGGCGGCGCGGGGACGGCTAACGTTTCCGGCGGCGGGGCCGGCGCTTCTTGTCGCGGTGGGGCCGGCGGGGCGGCGGGCAGGTCAAAGAGCCGGCCATCGGGCGTGCGCAGATAGAGCACGGGCGTGGCCCACTCCACGTCGTTGTCGTCGCTGTAGATCGCCTTGCGCGCCTCGGCCAGCGCCGCCTCCAGCGGGTAGTTGTCGGCCAGCGCGGCGTAGAACTCGCGCGCCAGGATGATGGCGGCGCGGTCGGTGATCTCGAACTGCATGGCGATGACCGCGGGCAGCCCCTGTTGCAACAGGTGTTGCGCGACGCCGGCAAAGGGGTCGCTGGGGCCGGTGCGGGCCCCCTCGCAGGCGTTGAGAAAGGCGAGCCGCAGCGTGGGATGGTCGCGCAGCAGCGCGCCCAGCCGCCGGCCACCCACCAGCCGGCTGCGCCCCTGCTCATCCTCCAGCAGCAACACGCCCTCGTCGGTGGCCGGGTCAAAGCCGCCGTGGCCAATAAAGTGGAGGATGTGATAGCGGTTGCGCCGCAACTGCGTTTGCAGCGCGGCCAGCGTGGCCGATTCCAGCCGCGTCACCGCGATCAGCCTGTGGGCTTGCAGCGGCGCCAGCGCGGCCTGCACTTTGGCCCATTCGGCCTCCACATCGAGTTGCCCGGCGTTGTGGTCGCGCGGGTTGGCGATCATCACCAGCATCTGCAACGGCGGCTGCACCGGCAACGGCGTCAACGGGCGCGGCAGCTCCAGATAGCGCACCAGCGGCGTCGCCGTTGAATGGGCCAGAAAACGCCCGCTGGTGGCGTCATAGAGGAATTCCCACGGCAGCGCCACCAGTTCCGGCGCATGGTTGAGGCGTAGGCGAACGCGCAGCCCCTCCTCCGCCCGCTCGGCTGCGTCCAGGCTGCGCAACAGCCCGGACTGCACGTGGCCTCGAAAGAGCGCCCCATAGAGCCTGCGGCCAAATTCTTGCGCGGCCTGGCCCTCGCTCGAATGGAGGCTGCGCACGCCCCGTCGTGGCCGCCCAATGCGCAGAAAGAAATTCTCCAACTCCAGCGGCGAAAAGGGTAGCGCAAACTCGTCAACGGCCTGGCCGGCGGGTGAATTGAGCACGCGCACACGGTAACGGCCAGGCCCGCCAGGCGCCGCGTCGATCGCCTCAATCGAAATATCGAAGTTGTGATAGGTCAGCTGGGACATGGGGGAGCCTCGCCGTGTGTCGTCGTCTTGCACGAGTGTATCATGGGATGGCGCTGGCGTCTAGCACGATTTTGTGCGAGGGTCTACTTCAGAGTGGAGGCGAAATGAGTGCTCTCCGCCGGTCCGTAACCGGTGGCCGGCGGGTCACGGACCCGCCAGGAGCACTGCTGCCCCAAACTTGAATTGCACCCTTTGTGCGAGGGGTGTGGGCAATAGATGATAAGACAGACGATACGACAATAGACGAGGGGTTGCCGCTCAAGCGGCAACCGCGCGGGCCATCCACTCGGAGGGGCCAGAGGGCTGTGGTATAATCGCAACTGAAATGAAACCGATACACCATGATGCAAGACAGTTTTCGTCCCTCCGCCGGTTGTGGATTGTGCTCTGGTTGTTGC